>JAGPIQ010000003.1 GCA_018054895.1 Lutibacter sp.
AAAAATCATTCATTTTTTTTACCAATTATAATGATATTACTTGCTATGCTTACAGCAATGGCACCATTAGGAATTGACACTTACTTATCTTCAATGCCTGAAATGGCAACTTATTATGGTGTTCAAATAAATCAAGTTGAATTAACATTAACCATTTATTTTTTGGGATTTGCCTTTGGTAATTTTTTAGGTGGTCCAATATCAGATGCTTTTGGACGTAAAACACTAGCTTTAACAGGTATTAGCATCTATTTACTAACTGCTTTTTTAATTCCTTTTGCTATAAGTATTCAAATGGTATGGTTATTAAGAGCGCTTCAAGCTCTTGGAGGTGGTTTTGCTACAGTAACACCTATGATTTTTATTCGTGATTGGTATGAAGGAAAAAAAGTCGCAAAATTAGCTACCATCATTGGAATGATAATGATGTTTGCTCCTTTAATTGCCCCCATATTAGGAACTTCATTAGCGCACTATTGGGGATGGAAAAGTATTTTCTTTTTTTTAGCTGTTTACGCAGCAGTTATTGGCTTAGCCATTCTGTTTATTATTCCAGAATCAAGACCCAAAGAACATATTACCAACCATATATCATTTAGTGAGTTTTTTGAAAAATACAAATTACTTTTATCTAACAAATCAGCCGTTTTTATATTACTAACACTTGGTTTTTCAATGGCTGGAATGTATGCTTTTATTACAGCAGGCTCATTTATTTATTTAGATTATTTTGGCTTTTCACCCAACTATTTCCCCTTACTTTTTGGTGCAAATGTGTTATTAAATGTTATTTTATCACTATCTAACACTATTCTTCTAAAAAAATATAAAACACTAAACATCATAAAAGTGGGAGTTTTTATGCAATTACTAGCTGGTATTGTATTATTTATAGCTACAATACCAGCACAAGCATCTTTCATTCCTATATTTGCTAGTATTGTTTGGTTTGTTGGATGTATAGGAATCATTTTCGGAAATGGCACAGCTGTTTTACTTAATCTTGTTCCTGAACTTAGTGGTTCCGCAAACGCAATGATTGGACTTACTCGTTTTCTATTGGGCTCAATCGCTGGATTTTTAATAGCGTTTTTCCATTCAGATAATTTACTTCCTGTAGGAATTGTGATGTTTTTATGTGCTATTTTAGCCAATCTTTTTTTATTGTTATATCATCGTTCAGTAAAAGAGGTAAAATAAAATACTTCTATAAAAAAATCATTAATTGAAAGAAACGCACTTTCTATACTTATAATCTATTACTTTTAAACAACCTATAAGTATTAACTATAGTTGTATAACTATAAAAATTGAATAATTCATATTTATAAATGTATTTAGGTTAAATTTGATAGTTCAAATTTTTAAACCACTTAAAACTTTTATAAATGGAAAACGACACTCATTCAAACTTATCTAACCAAGAAAACAAATGCCCTATTCATCAAGAACAAGATGGAGGTATTGGAGTTAATCAAGCTTCTTCGTCTGGTAAATGCCCCGTAATGCATGGAGGAAATACATCTACCAAATCAACAGTTATGGATTGGTGGCCTAATGCGTTGAATCTCGATATTTTGCATCAACATGATCTGAAAACAAATCCGTTAGGACCAGATTTCAACTACCATGAAGAACTTAAAAAATTAGATACGGAAGCATTGAAAAAAGATATGCATGCTTTAATGACTGACAGTCAAGAATGGTGGCCCGCAGACTGGGGTCATTACGGAGGTTTATTCATCCGCCTATCTTGGCACTCCGCTGGAACATACCGTACTTCTGATGGTCGTGGTGGTGGTGGATCCGGGAATCAACGTTTTGCACCTCTAAATTCTTGGCCAGACAATGTTAGTTTAGACAAAGCAAGAAGACTTTTATGGCCTATCAAAAAAAAATATGGAAATAGAATCAGTTGGGCTGATTTAATTGTTTTAGCTGGTACTATTGCTTATGAAAACATGGGTTTAAAAACTTTTGGGTTTGGTTTTGGCCGTCAAGATATTTGGCATCCTGAAAAAGACACGTATTGGGGAGCTGAAAAAGAATGGTTAGCACCAAGTAACGAACGATATGCAAATGTAGAAGATCCTACAACAATGGAAAATCCTTTAGCTGCTGTTCAAATGGGGTTGATTTATGTAAACCCGGAAGGTGTTAATGGGAAACCTGACCCTTTAAAAACAGCTGCACAAGTACGTGAAACTTTTGCACGTATGGCAATGGATGATGAAGAAACGGTCGCTTTAACTGCCGGTGGACATACCGTAGGTAAAACACATGGAAATGGTGACGCTAGTATTTTAGGTCCAGATCCTGAATCTGCAACTATTGAAGAACAAGGATTTGGTTGGCATAACCCACATAAATCAGGAAAAGGTCGTTATACGGTTACAAGTGGACTTGAAGGAGCATGGACTACGCACCCTACCAAATGGGATGGAGGTTTTTTTGAAATGTTATTTAACCATGAATGGGAATTACGTAAAAGTCCTGCTGGCGCTTGGCAATGGGAACCTGTAAATATTAAAGAAGAAGACAGACCTGTAGATGTGGAAGATGCGAGTATTCGACATAACCCAATGATGACTGACGCTGATATGGCTATGAAAGTAGATCCAATTTATAAGGAAATCTCTTTGAAATTTATGAACGATCAAGCCTATTTTTCAGATACTTTTGCACGTGCTTGGTTTAAATTAACGCATAGAGATATGGGACCAAAAGCAAATTACTTTGGTTCAGATGTTCCTAAAGAAGATTTAATTTGGCAAGATCCTATTCCGGCTGGAACTACTAATTATGATGTAACAGCGGTAAAGAAAAAAATTGCCGCATCCAATTTATCTATTTCAGAAATGATAACTACTGCTTGGGATAGTGCTCGTACTTTCCGAGGTTCAGATATGCGTGGTGGTGCTAATGGAGCACGTATTCGTTTAGCTCCTCAAAAAGATTGGGAAGGAAACGAACCAAAACGTTTGGCGCATGTTTTATCAATTTTAGAACCTATCGCTTCTGAATTTGGTATTAGTATTGCCGACACTATTGTTTTAGCTGGTAATGTTGGGATAGAACACGCTGCAAAAACTGCAGGTTTCAATATTGATGTTCCCTTTACATTAGGTCGTGGAGACGCTACCGATGAAATGACAGATGCTGCATCTTTTGAACCTTTAGAACCATTAGCTGATGGATATCGTAACTGGAGTAAAAAAGATTATGTGGTAAGTCCGGAAGAATTAATGCTAGATAGAACACAACTAATGGGTTTAACAGCTCCAGAAATGACAGTGCTTGTTGGCGGTATGAGAATGTTAGGTACAAATTATGGCAATACAAAACACGGAGTCTTTACAGATAAAGTTGGAGCATTAACCAACGATTTCTTTATCAACCTAACAGATATGGGCAACACTTGGAAACCAACAGAAAATGGACTTTATGAAATTTGTGATCGTAAAACAGGTGCCGTAAAATGGACAGCTACACGAATGGATCTAGTATTTGGTTCCAATTCTATTTTACGTTCGTATGCTGAAGTATATGCTCAAGATGATAACAAAGAAAAATTTGTGCATGATTTTGTAAAAGCATGGGTAAAAGTAATGAATGCTGATAGATTCGATTTAAAATAAAACAACCATAGAGTAGACGACTGGCGGTCAAATGATCGCCAGTTCGCCTCTCATCTTATCCGCTGCCTAATTTTTTTATAAGGTGCCTACTCCAAAACTAAACACCCTTCAGTTTTTAATTGTTTTACCGCTATGATAGCTTGTAATAGCACTTAAAACTACTGATTCCACACTCCTATTATCACCGTTAACAAACTTACAGAATACACCTAAATAAGGTGTCTATAACTTTACTTTTTCCTTTTGCACAACGAACAAACTTATACTGAGCACTTACATCACATTTACTCTATTATTTTAAAAAAAAATTGATAAACTGACTCACCAACGTTAAACATGTAAAAATTAAGTTTTATAAATCACAATCCTTCTTTAGCTTCCATAAAATAAGTTGACTAAAAGACAAAAATTTCCATAAGTAAACATAGCAAATCATGTGTTTTTAAAATTTCTAAAAAAAATCTAAAACTTCAACATAAAGTAAAAGCAAACACCTTTTGAATTAAGCCTAGAAATAGCAGAGTTTTCGAATTATAATATTCATTTAATTTCAGCAGTTGAAACGAACAAATAAAGCTTTAAAGAATGGTATGGATTAAAAAAACCATAAAAAACATTACTTTAGCGAAAAATTGTGAAAATACTGTGAATACCTAATCATATTTAAGTTTACGCTTATTAGTAAAAAATTAAACACCAATAATTAAGCAAACATAATTATAGTGCTTAAAAAACAACTATTAATAAAAAACAGTAAAATTAAACAATGTAGTAAAAAAAACAGATGGAATATGACAAAGGTTAGAAACATTTTCTTCATAATTCCTAATCATAAGTTTATATAATTGACAATAAAAATGGTAGCTTGAAACCATTAAAAAACAGGGCGGTATCGAAAAGCCAAACGAGTAGAATAATTTAAATAACAACGTTAATAAAATGGATGTACAAAAAGTAGACATGTTTATCATGTCAAATGCAAAATTTTTCGAGAGTCATCAATTAAATGTAATTAGAGAAAGACTACTAGCAATTGACGATTCAAAATGGGCTATGATTTCAACATTGCAATTGAAAGACCCAACTACAAGTTTAATCGTTTCAATTTTAGCTGGTTCTTTTGGTATCGACAGATTTATGATTGGTGACACAGGATTAGGGGTTGGAAAACTTTTAACATGTGGTGGTTTAGGTATCTGGGCAATTATAGATTGGTTTATGATTCAAGGAGCCACAAGAGAAAAAAACATGCAAAAACTACAACAATTTATGTATTAATGACTCTAAGCAGGAATAAGTTATACTTAATACTGTTTATATCTTGTATAGCAGGGTATATTTGGCTTTATTTTAGTTTAAATAATTTAGAAACTAATCATAAAGAATTCAATGTTTGTATTCTAAAACAAATTACAAATATACCCTGTCCTTCCTGTGGCTCAACTCGTTCAATTATTTCACTAGCAAAGGGTCATTTTATTGAAGCAATTCTCATAAACCCAATAGGACTTATAGTTGCAACTATAATGCTTTCTGCTCCTTTTTGGATTTTTATAGACATTGCTACGAAGAAAAAAACATTGTTTGATTTTTATCAAAAAATAGAGACTTATTTAAAAAGACCACAATATTCAATACCATTAATATTACTAGTTATTATAAACTGGATTTGGAATATAACAAAAGGGCTATGATAAAAACAGCAAAATTTACTTATGAACCAGAAGAGCATGAAACCGAGAAAGCTTCCAATAGTTATTTAATGTCATTAATTGCAATCATCGCAGGCATACCATTACCTATTATTAATCTTATCGCTACTTTAATTTTTTATTTAGGAAATAGAAAAGAAACATATTTTGTTCGCTGGCATTGCACACAAGCTTTGCTTTCTCAAATATCTATATTATTTATTAATAGTTTTGGATTTTGGTGGACAGTCTCAATACTATTTACAGATGAAATAATTACAAATAAATACATAGCGTATATAATAGCCGCCTTTATTTTTAATCTATCTGAGTTTATTGCAACAATTTATACGGCTATTCAAACAAGAAAAGGAATACATGTTACATGGTGGTTTTATGGTAATTTAACTAACTTAATTTGCAAATCAGAAGAAGCATAAAAAATAACCCTTTTAATTCCTAAATTTCCCTTCCAATTTTAATAACTAAAAAACTTTATAGAACACTGCCTAATAATTGTTCAAATCATACTAAAACTATTAAATTTTAAAAAAAATGAAAGAAATGTGGAATAGCCGATATTCAACGGAAGATTACGCTTATGGAATTACTCCTAATGTTTTTTTTAAGCATATTATTGACACATACAAACTTAAAGGCAAAATACTATTACCTGCAGAAGGTGAAGGTAGAAATGCTGTTTATGCCGCAAAAAAAGGGCTAGAAGTTTCTGCTTTTGACATTAGTGAAGAAGGAAAAATGAAAGCAGTTAAACTATCTGAAAAAGAAAATGTTAAAATTAAGTATGAAGTTGGTGATTTTTATGATTTAGATGTCATTCATAATAACTATGAATCCGCAGCTTTAATTTTCGCGCATTTCCCACCACACCTTCTATCTAATTATCATAAAAAAATTGGGGATTTAATTACTCCTAATGGACTAATAATATTGGAAGGATTTAGTAAAAATCATTTAAAATTTAGCGAAAAAGACCCTAGTTCAGGCGGACCAAATAACAGCGAAATGTTATTTTCAAAAGAATCAATTATAAAAGATTTTCCTAATTTTGAAATTATTCAACTTGAAGAAGTAATTATAAATTTAACAGAGGGGAATTTTCATAATGGAACAGCGAGTGTTATACGATTTATTGGTCGAAAAATAAAATAGTTGAAAATGTAGTTTTCATGATACAATAAAAAAAACAATTTTATACTAAACAATAGCTTCAATCCTTATTTTAGAAACCCATTTTTTAAATAAACCAATACACAACTAAATATTTATGTTACCTTTTCCATAATTACAAACCGACAAATAGTCAATAAATAATTTGCTACTATTTAAAAATCTCTAATTTTACAGTCGCAGAAATTATTTACAAACTTCTTAACTACAAGATAAAAAATAAAAATCATGCATTATGTAACATTTAGTATTTCAATAACATTTATTTCTTGGTTAGTTGGGCTAGTTTTAAATGCACTTATACAAAACAACCCCTATTACATTCATGTATCACATTTCAATTTTATAAAAAGTGAAAAATTAAATAAAATAATTGGACTTGAATTTTTTAAATGGATTGTGAAAAATTCCTTTTTTAAATACTTCAACCAGAAAATAACCTTGAAAAATAAAAAAACCGAATTGAGTGAAATCCGACATGAAATGACCATTGCTGAAATTGGTCATTTAATAGGTTTTGGTTTTGTAACTATTTTTGTTTTCCTGAAAATTAGTAATGGCAACTACTTATTTGGACTGATTATGATGTTAGTGAATATTATTATGAATTTATACCCGTCTTTATTGCAGCAGGAAAATAAAAGACGAATTGACCAATTGATAAAAAAGTATAAAACTACAGCTAACAACTAGATATTATAATTTCCCATAAACTAGCGTAAAATAAGCAAGGAAACCGAATAAAAAACTTCTATAAAAATGAATATTGAGGCACATAAAATAACAACACTCACTGGGCATAGCGATGCTATTTATACTTTAGATAATGGAACAGAAGAGCATCTTATTTTCTCTGGAGGTGGAGATAAAGTGATTGTTCAATGGAGTTTGAAAAAATTTCAAGATAAAAAAATTATAACTAGTTATTCTTCCGTTATCTATACTATTTGTCATATTCCTGAAAAAAAATTAGTACTAGCTGGAACTTCAAATGGTAATGTACATATCTTCGATTTAGAAAAAAACGAAGAACTAAAAATTCTAAAAAACCATACGTCTCATGTTTTTAATATAAAATATTCTATGGAAACTAATTGTATTTATACGGCTGGTGGAGATGGAAATCTTGTAGTTTATTCACTTGACACATTGGACTTTATTAAGATTAAAAAACTTAGCAATAATAAAATACGAGCTATTGATTTTAATTATAAAACGTCTGAAATAGCAATTGCCTCAGCAGATTGCAATATTCGTATTTTCGATTTAAATACATTACAAGAAAAAAAGACGTTTGTCGGTCATGGTCTTTCGTCAAATGTGGTGTGCTATAGTCCTGATGGAAAATTCCTTTTAACAGGAGGGCGAGATGCGCATTTGAACATTTGGAAAGTTGAAAATTATGAGATGACACAATCTATTGCCGCTCATGATGGGGCAATTTACGATATTGCATACAGTCCAAATTCGGACTTATTTGCAACGGCTAGCCGTGATAAAACAGTAAAAATTTGGGATGCAAAAACATTTCAACTACTAGAAGTACTTAACAAAGAAGATTATGACGGACATCAATATTCTGTAAATAAATTAATTTGGAGCACTTATAATAATTACCTGATTTCCGCTGGAGATGATCGGACTATTATAGTCTGGGAAATAAATCAACTATCTTAAAAACAAACCTATTTCAATAAATAGTAAAAATGCAACGAACAAAGCTCACTTCTGAAAGTATATTACCACTAACCTGCTCACGATCTGGATCTTGCTGTTTTGGAAAAGATGTAATGTTAAACCCTTGGGAATTATTGAGTTTCAGCAAAGAAAAAAAAATAACTACCCGAGAATTTCGTGATTTGTATTGCTTATATGGAGGCATACAATTACGTTTTAACGGAAAACCCGATAAAAAAGGACAACCAGCTTGCAGTCAATATGTAGATAATGAAGGTTGCAGCGTGCATTTAGGACGTCCATTGGCGTGTCGTTTATATCCATTAGGTCGCCACATACAATTCAACAAAACACATTATATGTATCAAGGTGATCAATTTCCTTGTTTAAACGACTGTTCTGAAGTTTTAGAATTACCGAAACTTAGTGTAGGTGACTATATTAAAGGGCAGAAAACGGATGTATACGAAAAGGCGCAAGACGAATATTTAATAGTGATGCAAAACATAGCAGATATTGGTTTTGAATTACTTTTAGATTCAGGATTAGCCGAATCTGGAGATACAAAAACACTTGCTGAATGGCGAAAAATCGGCAATGAACTTCCTGAAATATTAGCAGAAAGAATAGGCGCAGAATGGATGGACATTTTAATGATTCCTGAAATAACCGATATTGAAGAAAACCCTATTTCTTTCACACAAAAACATTCGGATTTACTACTTTTAAAAGCACAAGAAAAATTTGGAACCTTACAAACAGTTCAAGAACTGCACAAAGCTTCTGTGCTAATGATTGCTATTGCATTGCATTTATCGCGCGGTTTAGGAGCAGACACCAAAGGAATTTCGGAACATTGGATAAAAATTGCGAAAAGTCATGGTGCGAAAGAATAGCGTTTTTAGGCTATCCGTTTTTCAATTAAGTTTACAAAAACGGAAACTTTTCCGCTAATCTAAATTAGCATTAGCTTGTATAACATTATGAAATGTTGGTGGATGTTCTGTAATGCTACCAGCATTCTTTTTATTAATTTTAAAAGTTGCATCCTTTGAAGTGGTAAATAAAAGCACTGTTGAAAACGATTTTTTAAGATGCGATTTTAAGAGTACAAAAGCTTCTTCTAGTGTAAGTTCCTCCTCTGTATCCTCAGTTTCTTTAGATCGGTAACGTAATTTCACTAAAACTTTAAAATCGTTTTCAGCATAAATTGGACGTACAAATATGTTCCTTAAGTCAGGTTTTCCAATGGTTTTTGCCATAGTTAATTTGGCAAAACGACCTTCTTGAACACTTTCTTCTACTTGTTTCCAAAAAAGCACAAACGTATCTTGGTACGGCATAAACTAAAAATTAATAATGAATTATTTTGTTTTTCAAAAGTACCAATTATAATTCAATTAATAAATCCAAAACTATTTATTATGTTACAAACAATTTCCATTCTCTAATTTTTAGCAACACCAACAAAACTTTAAATAATGGCTTAAATAATGTGGAATCTTTTATTAAATATAAAAAATAACAGTATTTTTACTACAATTCTAAAACACCAATTACACACCTCAACTTTATAATTTACTATGAAAAACATCTTTATAGCAATCATAATGATAGCAACTTCAATGCAACTTAAAGCTCAATTTATCAAAGAAAAGTCTGTTAATATTGCTATTGGATATGGGTTAAGCGCTCCATTTGATGAAAATGTAGATGTAATTGGCACAGGTTTTTATATACAAGGAGAATATATACTTAGTGTTAATAAATGGGTTGACATTAGACCGTATGCTGGTTTGGTTTTAACAAAGAAAAACCCGAGTGATTACGAAGAAAATGAGATTGAATATAAGGCGACTACAAAAGCATTTCTAATTGGTGCAAAAACACGACTTACCGCTCCAATTCCTTGGGTTGCTCCTTATGTAGAAGTTGGAGTTGGCGCATCAATTGGTACTTTTGAAACCTTTACACCTACTACAAATATTGATAACACTGGCTTACAAGTACATATTCCTGTTTCTATTGGGTTTGAATTAGGCCCAAAACATGCCGTTGATATTGCTTTTACCTATTATTTTCAGCCAAGTGCAGAACAATTTGCTGGTGCAACTGCTGTCGGAATTACAATTCCTTTAAAATAAGCTACTAAAAACATCCATAAATTGCTTTAATGTAGGTATAAAAGGTATTAAAGTGAAAAATATATAAGTCACTATTCACCTTGAATCTCACTTAATTCATTGAAAGTTTTTGAATAATTTTTGTTATTTTTGGAGAAGTTTATAAGCCAAGAACGCTAACATAAAAAATTGCCTAATCCATGTGAAATTTGGCAATTTACATACACAAAATAACAAATAGAAATTCAGATATTATGAGAAGTGATGAAGTAAAAAAAGGGCATCAAAGAGCACCGCATAGATCATTATTTAGAGCTACGGGATTAGTTGATGAAGATTTTAATAAACCTTTCATTGGAGTTGCTAACTCCTATATTGAAATTATCCCAGGACACTTTTTTTTAGACAGAGTCTCAAGAATCATTAAAGATGAGATTAAAAAAAATGGTTGTGTTCCTTTTGAATTTAATACCATTGGTGTAGATGATGGGATTGCAATGGGTCATGATGGGATGCTTTTTTCATTACCTTCAAGAGAAATTATCGCAAATTCTATTGAAACAGTAATGAATGCGCATAAATTAGACGCCATGATTGCCATTCCAAACTGTGATAAAATTGTTCCTGGAATGATTATGGGTGCTTTAAGAGTAGATGTTCCTACCATTTTTGTAAGTGGTGGCCCCATGAAAAAAGGACATACGAAAGATGGAGTTCCAATTGATCTTGCTACCGCTTTTGAAGCTGTTGGGAAATTTGAAGCTGGCGAAATGTCTATTGAAGAATTGACAGATATTGAGTGTAATGCATGCCCTAGCGGTGGAAGTTGCTCTGGAATGTTTACTGCCAATTCAATGAATACCCTTATGGAAGCCATGGGAATTGCACTTCCAGGAAATGGAACTATTCTAGCACTCACAAAAGAACGTGAAGCACTTTATAGACAAGCAGCAAGAAGAATTTGTGAAATAGCAAAAGACAGTGCGCAAGTAGAAAAATTTAAGCTTAAAAATATATTGAACGAAAATGCCGTACGAAATGCCTTTGCTGTTGACATGGCAATGGGTGGAAGTTCAAATACTGTTTTACATATGTTAGCCATTGCGAAAGAAGCAAATGTAAACTTCAACTTGGAAGATATTAATGCTATTTCACAAAAAGTATCTCATATCGCTAAAATTTCTCCGAGCTTATCAACAGTTCATATGGAAGACATCAACAGAGCTGGTGGTGTAAATGCGGTAATGAAAGAAATGACCAAAAGAGGCGATAATATATTATTGGACAACTTAACTATTACTGGTGAAACGGTATTAGAGAAAATAAAAGATTCATTTATTAAGGATACGTCTATTATTCACACTATTGACAATCCGTATTCAGAAGTAGGTGGACTTGCCATTTTATACGGAAACTTGGCAGAACAAGGAGCCGTTATTAAAACTGCTGGAATTACTGGTGCAAGAGCTTTAACAGGAACTGCTATTTGTTTTGATGGACAAAATGAAGCTGTTGAAGGAATTTTAAAAGGAAAAGTAAAAGCTGGAAACGTTGTAGTTATTAGATATGAAGGCCCAAAAGGAGGTCCAGGAATGCAAGAAATGCTAGCTCCAACTTCATTAATTATGGGAATGGGATTAGGTGATAAAGTGGCATTAATTACCGACGGTAGATTTAGTGGTGCAACCAGAGGAGCAAGTATCGGACACGTAAGTCCTGAAGCTGCTGAAGGTGGAATGATTGGATTACTAAAAGATGGTGATGAAATTCATATTGATGTAGATAAATATATTTTATCGGTAAATTTAACTGATGAAGAAATTGCTAAAAGACGATCAGCATTCGTTCCTATTAAAAAAGAGTTAACATCAAGTTGGCTAAAACAATACAGGGCTTTAGTTACAAATGCAAGTAGCGGAGCTGTATTAAAAACTGATTTATTTTAGAAAAAATCAGATATTAATAACCATCCCTAAATAAAAATAGTGTTGTATTAAAAAATATTTGTTTTCAATACAACACTATACTTTGTCAGAATGTTATTAATTAAAAAAATATGAAAAAAATATACTATGAAAAAAATCATTACATTACTTTTTTTAACTTCCATTTTATCCTGTAGTAAGGATAACAATGAGGCAACACATGTCTTAGTTGGAGAATGGCAAAGAAGTGATTTCAATACTGATTTTGAATACAAATTAGTCTTTACCGATGATTTTACTGGCTTCAGAACACAACGTGAAGGAAATATCTCGAATGCAATATCGTATGAATGGAGTACAAAAGGAGAGCTATTAACCATTGACTTTGGTGACGAAAATATTAAAACAACTTATTTTATTAATCCTGAAGGGCTCCTTATTTTGAACCATTATACTGATATGACTTTCAAAAAATTAAAATAAAAATAAATTCATATTTTTACCGCTTTCAAAATATCTTAATTTTAGTAAATGAAGGAGGCAAGTAAACAAAAAAAATTGAGCCAAAAGTTCAAAAGAAACATTAGAATTTCAAAATATGTAATTTATAAAGAAACGTTAGTTAATTATAGGGAACTGTTTTGGTCATTTCTTGGTGCGTTTTTTGGAATCGGATTTATTGCCTACTTCCAATCTTCCTCATTACATGAAGTGGATTCTATATTTCTTATCGGTTCATTTGGAGCTTCTAGTGTTCTTATTTTTGGAGCGATACAAAGCCCTATGGCACAACCAAGAAACCTTATAGGTGGGCACATAATCTCAGCATTTATAGGCGTAACCATCTTTAAGATTTTTCCAGAAATTATTTGGATAACTGCACCTCTAGCAGTTGCTACTTCTATTATTGTAATGCAAATAACAAAAACATTACATCCCCCGGGTGGAGCAACAGCGCTTATTGCCGTTATTGGATCTGAAAAAATAAAAGCTTTAGGGTATTTTTATGTTATTTCACCTGTTACAACTGGTGCACTTTTGTTATTTGCTACTGCATTAATTTTTAACAACATGACAAAACATAGAAAATACCCAACTGATAGCCGTTTAACAAGAGTATTTACGAATAATAAACTCCACACTAAATATATAAAACGCAAAAAAACAACTATACAACACTAATTAATTTGAAATAAAAATCAAACTTTTTTAAAAGTAAATATATAAGAATACGCGACTATTTTCACACCCTTATACTCGTTTAATTAAAAACTAATTCTAGTTGAATTTTATAAATTCATAAAAAGTAGTAAATTGGTATCTTTATACTTAAAACCAAAAAAATACCTTTTATTATGATTATT
Source organism: Lutibacter sp. (assembly GCA_018054895.1). GTDB lineage: Bacteria > Bacteroidota > Bacteroidia > Flavobacteriales > Flavobacteriaceae > Lutibacter. The sequence goes on from JAGPIQ010000003.1 coordinate 13,610, forward strand.
GACGTTCATACCCACATTAACAATTACCATGAAGAAAAAGTTGTTTCCTTAAACGACTGTTTAAATAAATTGACAGATACGATGCAGGAAAATGGTGTTGATTATTCCTTAGTTCTAACTTCTTACAAAGTAAATGAACACCGTCCAAGCACAAAAAAAGTAGTGGAAGCGATCAGTGGCCGTAATAATTTAGGCGTAGTAGCAGGAATTAGTTACCTTAATTATAACCATAGAGATTTACGTGAAATTAGTGAGTATATTGAGACTGGACTTATAAAAGGATTGAAATTTTATCCTGGTTACGAACCTTTTTACCCCAATGATATTCGTTTAAAAGTAATGTATGAAATGGCTGTTGAATATGATGTGCCTGTAATGTTTCATTCAGGCGATACGTATGCTCCAACGGGTAAAGTAAAATATTCACACCCACTTCATATTGATGATTTGGCAGTAGATTATCCTAATTTAAAAATAGTAATTTGCCATGTTGGAAATCCTTGGATTAAAGATTGTATGGAAGTTGTATATAAAAACGAAAATGTACACGCTGATATTTCAGGCTTAGTTTTAGGTGACTTTACCGATAAATTTGAACGCTATATGAAAAAAGAAATTGAAGAAATGATTACCTACGCTGGGGACCCTAATTACTTACTTTTTGGTACAGATTGGCCAATTTCTAACATGAAGTCATATTTGAAATTTATGGATCAATTGGACTTGCCTCAAGATAAAAAAGAATTAATTCTTTGGAAAAATGCGGCAATTTTATTTAACATTGATGTTTCTAAATTTTAGTGTTTTCAAAACAAAAAAAGATACTTATTCTAAAACATTAAAAATTTAGTTAATTTTATTTTGATTAATTTTCATTTAAAAATCACACCTATGAACATTAAAATTATAGAAACAATAATTACAGTTGCCTGCTTCTTTATTTTGCGGGTTTCAACTATAAAATTACTTTCCAAAGTTCAAAAAAAATACGACTATTCAAAATATAGAGTAAGACCTATTTTAAAGTTTATTAACTTATTCATTTTTATAACTACCATTATTGTACTAATAGCCATTTGGGGTGTTGAGCAGGCAAATATCTTGACTTTCATAACTTCAATCCTTACCGTTTTAGGAATTGCATTAGTGGCCCAATGGTCCATCCTTTCAAACATATCTGCTGCTTTAATTATTTTTATTAGTCATCCTGTTAAATTGGGAGAATCTGTTACTATTGTTGATAAGGATTTTGATATTAAGGGAAAAGTATCCGATATTGGATTGTTCTATGTTATTTTAAAAACTGACACACATGAAAAAATCATGATTCCTAACAATGTGTTTTTACAAAAAGCGACAAAAATAAGTTCTTGATTAATTTTCAACAAATAAGGTTAAAACAGTTCTTTGACGAACTCAGTATACAAAAAAAGCAGGTTAAAAATTATTTTAACCTGCTCCAAATATTATATAAAAAGTAAATTTCTACCAGCCTCCGCCAGCTCCACCACCACTAAATCCACCTCCACCGAAGCCGCCGCCGAAACCGCCACCTCCGCCAAAGCCGCCAGATGAGCCTCCTCCAAAACTACCTCCACTACTTCGACCTGCACCGCTTAAAATAATAGCAGTTAAAATATCCCCAGCTACAGAACCACTTCTAAAACCCTTACCTCCATTTCCTCCTCCTTTGTCTTTTTTAGAGAAAATAATCATTAAAATAATAAAAATTATAAAGATGATGGCAAAAGGTGATATACCTCCAGAGTTTTCATCTTTTGTACGAGTTCCTTTATAGGTTCCTTTTAAAACTTCAAAAATAGCATCTGCTCCTTTATCCAAACCAGTATAAAAATCACCTGTTTTAAATTCAGGAATAATAACATCACGCACAATACTACCAGTAGTTCCAGCAGTTAATAAATGTTCAACCCCATATCCTGGTGCAATCCAAATTTTTCGTTCCTTATTTGCTAATAAAATCAGCACTCCATTATCTTCCTTTGCTTGTCCAATTCCCCATTCGTGCGCCCATTTTGGCGTTAAAACACCAATATCTTCCCCATTAATGGTTTCAACAGTAATAACAACTATTTGGGTTGATGTTGAATCGGAATATTGAATTAACTTTTGCTCTAATGCCGCTTTTTGATTGGCATCTAAAATAGCAGCATAGTCGTACACACTTGTTTGCAGTTTCGGCTTTGCAGGGATATCAAACTGCGCAAAACCAACCTGTACAAACAATAATAATACTACTACTGTTAATCCTAATTTCTGTAATTTTTTAATTGACTTCATTTATCCTTTTGAAATTTCATCAGACAGTTCATTGGTATCATCTGATTGATACGGGAAAAAAGCTTTTAATTTCTCTCCAACTTTTGTAATTGCTTGTTGCAATCCTATAGCATATTCTTCTTTTGAAAAATGAGCTGCTAATATATCTTTTTCAGTATCCCAAAAATTAGCAGGAACTAATTTATTAATACCCTCATCCCCTAAAATAGCAAACTTTTTACTTTTTACTGCTACATAAAACAACACTCCATTTTTAAGCTCCGTAGCATCCATTTTTAAAAAATAAAAAACCTCCAATGCACGTTCCATAGGAGGTTTATCTGTCGTTTTTTCTATATGAACACGTATTTCACCTGAAGTATTTTTTTCGGCATTTTTTATAGCACTAACAATGGCTTGCTCTTCTTCTGCTGTTAAAAAATCTTCAACTTTAGACATTATTCTTTGGTATTAAAATCAAATTTAACATCTGGAGCATTTTCAGCACCTGCTTCTGCATCAAAATACGGTTTACCATCAAAGTTAAAGAATCCTGCCAAAATGTTATTTGGAAACGTTTTAACTTGGTTATTATATGGCTTTATGGCTTCATTATAACGCGTACGCGCAGTTAAAATCTGGTTTTCAGTACTTGTTAATTCATCTTGTAATTTTAAAAAGTTTTGATTGGCCTTTAAGTCTGGATAACGTTCTACTGTAACCAATAAACTTTTTAAAGCTCCACTTAAACCGCCTTGCGCTTGATTGAATTGCGCTAATTGTTCTGGTGTAATATTTGACGGATCAATAGTTACCGAAGTTGCTTTTGCACGCGCCTCAATAACAGATGTCAACGCTGATTTTTCGTAATCAGCCGCACCTTTTACCGTGTTTACTAAATTACCAATTAAATCACTTCTACGTTGGTAAGCAGTTTGTACATTTCCCCAGCTTTCAGAAACAGTTTCATTTAACTGAATTGTTGTATTATAAAATCCTTTTACCCAGCTATAGCTTCCTAAAACTAGTAAAGCAATTATTGCTACAGGAATTAACCATTTTTTCATTGTCTTGTTTTTTTTAGATTGTTATTATTTAAATTAGTACTTCAAAATTGCAATTTGTTACTGAATTTTCAAAAATTTATGATAGTTCATTTTTTATATTATTCAATTCTGCTTTTATACGCTCCAAACGCATAATTATTTCATGATTTCCCTCAACATTTTTCGGATTTTCCTTCATTTTGCTTTTTGCACCTTCAAGAGTAAACCCTTTTTCTTTTACTAAATGATAAATCAATTGTAAATTTTTAAGGTCTTCTTGCGTAAATAAACGATTGCCTTTTTTATTTTTTTTAGGTTTTAAAATGTCAAATTCCTTTTCCCAAAAGCGAATGTGTGAAGTATTCACCCCAAATGCTTTAGCTACTTCGCCTATTTTATAATATCTTTTTTCTGGTAAATCTATATACATAGTTAGTCTAATGATTGGCCTTCAATCTCAGCAGCTTTTTGCATTGCCGCAAACTCTTCAGGAGACAAGTTACCATAATAAAAGTTAATTGGGTTTATTTTTTCGCCATTTTTAATAACTTCATAATGTAAATGTGGCCCTTCTGAACGTCCTGTATTTCCTACAAAACCAATTAAATCACCACGCTTTACACGTTGGCGTGGCTTTACATTATAGTTACTTAAATGCGCGTATAAAGTCTCGTATCCAAACCCATGCTTTATGGTAATATGCTTACCATATCCTGCGGCTGCTTCATCGGCACGGTCAACAACTCCATCACCTGACGCATATATAGGAGTTCCTTTTGGAGCTGTAAAATCCATTCCCATGTGTTTTTTACTTGTTTTTGTAAAAGGATCCGTTCGCCAACCATAACCAGAAGCCATACGTGTTAAATCTTGACTTCGAACAGGCTGAATAGCAGGTATTGCCGCCAATAATTTTTCTTTATTCTCTGCTAATTTAACAATTTCATCCAACGATTTTGATTGCACATATAGCTGCTTAGACAAAATATCCATATTTCGAGTCACATCAATAATCATTTCTGAATTATTAAATCCTTCTAATGATTTATACCTATTTACACCACCAAATCCAGCTTTTCGTTGTTCGTCTGAGAGAGGAGTTACTTCAAAATACAAGCGGTAAATATTATTATCACGTACCTGAATATCTTCTAATATTTTTTGTAATTGCTCAATTTTTTTATCATGCAATTGCTCATTTAGTTTTACAAATTCTAGTTCTCGTTTCAATTCTTTTTCTTTAGGTGAATCAAAAAACTGAGTAAACACAACATATCCTAATACCATAAACATAATTGCAGACACCAATGCGAGCGAGATTTTCTTAAAAATATCGCTAATTTTTGACTTTATCTTTTTATAAGAAAGTGTATCCGAATCGTAATAATATTTTACTTTCGCCATTATATTAAATTATGTTATTTTTGCACTTTCAAAAACAATATTTTTTTTTGAATATTGTGAAGCGCAAGTAACAAAATTACAAAATGTTTTATAAAAGAAATCAAACACTTTTATTTTAGCATATAATTAACAGATAAAATAGTTGTAAACAACATTAAATAAAGGTATTACCTATTTTTATTTGATTTTAAAAATTAACAATTCACCAATGAAATCACAACAAGTACGTCAACAATTTCTAGACTTTTTCGCATCAAAACAACATAGCATCGTTGCTTCATCTCCAATGGTTTTGAAAAATGATCCAACATTGATGTTTACCAACGCCGGAATGGTTCCGTTTAAAGAATTTTTCTTAGGTCAAAAAAACGCCACCGAAAAACGTATTGCCGACACTCAAAAATGTTTGCGAGTTTCTGGAAAACACAATGATTTAGAGGAGGTTGGAAAAGACACCTACCACCACACCATGTTTGAAATGCTAGGAAACTGGAGTTTTGGTGATTACTTTAAAAAAGAAGCTATTTCTTGGGCTTGGGAATTGTTAACAGAAGTTTACAAAATAGATAAGGACTGCTTATATGTTACCGTTTTTGAAGGCGCCGAAGAGGATGGCTTAGGCTACGACCAAGAAGCATACGACCTTTGGAAACAATTTATAAGCGAAGACAGAATTATCAACGGAAATAAAAAAGATAATTTTTGGGAGATGGGTGCGCAAGGACCTTGTGGCCCTTGTTCTGAAATTCACGTAGATATTCGTTCCGCAGAAGAAAAAGCCAAAGTTTCTGGAAAGAGTTTGGTAAATAATGACCATCCACAAGTGGTAGAAATTTGGAACTTGGTTTTTATGGAATTCAACCGTAAAGCCGATGGTTCTTTAGAAAAATTACCTGCAAAACACGTAGATACCGGAATGGGATTTGAGCGTTTATGTATGGTGTTACAAAATGTACAATCTAACTATGACACGGATGTTTTCACGCCGATAATTAGAGAAATTGAAACAATTACCAACAATGAATACGGTGTTTCTGAGCAAACAGATATTGCCATTCGTGTAATTGCTGACCACGTTAGAGCCGTTGCTTTCGCAATTGCTGACGGTCAATTACCTTCAAATACAGGTGCTGGATATGTCATCAGACGTATTTTGCGAAGAGCAATCCGTTATGGTTTTACCTTTTTAAATACTAAAGAACCGTTTATTTATAAGTTAACTTCAACATTAAGCAAACAAATGGGAGACTATTTCCCAGAGCTGAAGATTCAAAAACAATTGGTTACCAATGTTATTAAAGAAGAAGAAAATTCTTTTTTACGCACACTTGACCAAGGATTGGTTTTATTGGATGGAATTATTAAAAATACAAAAGGAACGGAAGTTTCTGGTAGAAAAGCATTTGAATTATTCGACACTTACGGTTTTCCTATCGATTTAACGGCGTTAATTCTTTCAGAAAAAGGAATGACATTAAATGAAGTGGAATTTGGGGTTGAATTAGAGAAACAAAAAAATAGATCAAGAGCTGCTGCAGTTGTTGAAACTGATGATTGGGTAATTTTAGAAGAAGATAACGAGGAAGAATTTATTGGATATGATACGCTAGAAGCGAATGTGAAAATTATGCGTTACCGCAAAGTTTCTTCAAAAAAAGAAGGAGATTTTTACCAATTAGTATTTAATATGACTCCTTTTTACCCAGAAGGTGGTGGACAAGTTGGAGATAAAGGGTATATCCAAGTTCCTAATGGAAACGTAATTTATATTGTTGATACCAAAAAAGAAAACAATTTAATTATTCATTTTGCTGAAAATTTACCAGCAGATCCAACACAAAAATTAAAAGTTGTAGTAGATGCTAAACAACGTTTTAGAACTGGTTGTAACCACTCTGCAACACATTTATTACACCAAGCATTGCGCGAAATATTAGGAACGCACGTGGAACAAAAAGGTTCTGCGGTGCATTCTAAACATTTACGTTTTGACTTTTCACATTTCGCAAAATTAACGGTAGATGAATTACGTGAAGTAGAAGATTTCGTAAATGCACGTATCGACAGTAAAATTCCGTTACAAGAGTTCAGAAACATCCCAATGGAAACTGCCTTGAACAAAGGCGCTATGGCATTATTTGGTGAAAAATACGGAGATACGGTTCGTGCCATTCAATTTGGACAATCGGTAGAATTATGTGGTGGAACACACATTCAAAACACTGGTGATATTTGGCATTTCAAAATCACTTCTGAAAGTGCTATTGCAGCTGGAGTTAGACGTATTGAAGCTATAACTGGTGATGCTACAAAAGATTTCTATTTTGAAAACAACCGTGCTTTTTTTGAAATTAAGGACATGTTGAAAAACTCTGGAAATCCTTTAAAAGCAATTTTAGACTTACAAGAAGAAAACTCTTCATTAAAAAAACAAATTGAAGGTTTATTAAGAGATAAAGCCAAAAATTTAAAAGGTGATTTAATAAATGAAGTTGAAGCCATAAACGGCATTAACTATTTGGCTGCAAAACTGGATTTAGATCAAAATAGTATTAAAGATTTAGCTTTTGAAATTGGAAACCAAGTTGAAAATTTCTTTTTTATAGCTGGATCAGAAGCTGAAGGAAAAGCATTTTTAACCTGTTATATTTCTAAAAATTTAGTCGAAGAAAAAGGACTAAATGCTGGAACCGTTGTCCGAGAATTAGGAAAACTAATTCAAGGTGGTGGTGGTGGACAAGCGTTTTTTGCAACTGCAGGTGGTAAAAACCCAACAGGAATTGCAGACGCTTTAGTGAAAGGGAAAGAATACATAAATTCATAAAAATTGTGATTTCAACTCCGCTCAATCACAAAAAACAACAAGTAATAACCAATAACTAGTTGCATGAACTTTAGAACCAATATACAACTTCGAGAAGAATGTAATCAGATTGATTACCACTCGAAGTTGCTTTTAATTGGCTCTTGTTTTTCTGAAAATATTAGCAACAAATTAAGCTATTTTAAATTTCAAACCTACAGCAATCCTTTTGGTATTTTATTCAACCCAATTGCTATTGAAAAATTGATTTCAAATGCAATTCATCTTAAAAAATATACTGAAAAAGATATTTTTCAACTAAATGAACGTTGGCATTGTTTTGATGCACATTCCGATTTAAGCGCCATTCATAAAGAAGATTTATTACATAATTTAAATAGCGCCGTTGAATTAATGCATCAACAATTAAGAAGTGCAAGTCATATTATAATTACTTTAGGAACTTCGTGGGTTTATAAAAATATTGAAACGGATACAGTTGTTGGAAATTGTCATAAAATCCCTCAAAAAAAGTTTTTAAAAGAATTGCTTTCCATTGAAGAAGTTCTAACATCATTACAAAATATTACTTCACTTATAAAAAATGTAAATCCTACTTCAAACATCATTTTTACAGTGAGTCCTGTGCGACATATAAAAGATGGTTTTGTTGAAAATATGCAAAGTAAAGCACATTTAATTTCCGCTATTCATCAACTAATTGAAATATATAAACAAGGCTTCTACGGTACTTCTACTCCACTCAGCAACCATTTTCAACCTTCTAAATTATCATATTTTCCTTCCTATGAAATTATGATGGATGATTTACGCGACTACCGTTTTTATGCAAATGATATGGTTCACCCAAATGAAACAGCGGTAAATTATATTTGGGAACAATTTCAACACGTTTGGCTTTCAAAAGAAACCCAACCAATTATGAAAGAGGTTGACTCTATTCAAAAAGGATTAACGCATAGGCCATTTAATCCAACTTCTGAACAACATCAACAGTTTTTAAATTCGCTTCAAAATAAAATAACTTCATTAAAAAACAAGAATAACATTTTGTTCTAAAATTGTTTTCTCCTGTTCATCAATAATCATAATCTCCACTTTTTCTTTTAAAAATTAAAAAATACGACAAATGCCGTATTGTTTCATTTTCATATTTAATTGAATTTTGGATTTAGAAAGTTTACAACAACTTTTGGAATAACTAAAAAACAAACTCTTATGAAAACAACTTCTCTTCTAATTAAAAAATCAATATTTGTCGCCCTGCTCTTTAGTGTATATTCAATTTTGGCTCAAAAATCTGAAACACCACACACAACGTATGATTTAAATTCAAAAATAAATGAAATGACTCTTACTGTAGGTGGTGTTTTAGTTGTGGCCACCAATGACGGCTTAGTAGGTATTAGACCCACTCAAAAAGAACCTGTTTTTACTTTTAATAACTTTGGACAATTAAAACCTGAGGAAACAGAATTTATTCCAGGTTCTCCATACATAGTAGTTTCACAAGGAGCAAACTCTAAATTTGCAGGTCTAACAAAAACAAAACGTGCAGTTTTAGATTATGTTACAGGTGCTGTTATTTTTAATTCAGAAACGGATAACTGGAACCAAATTTTTACCTGTAACATTGTTTTACCACAAAACAAACTAATTGTAAGCGGCATTCAAAAAGAAGGGGATAAATTTGAAAAAATGACACCAAAAGTTGCGATATATGATTTGGCTTCAAAAAAATTAGACTTTAGTTTCTTTTTAGATAAACCAGGAAGAGTTGGTATTGCTAGAGATTTAAGCGTAACAGGAGTTCCACTTTTATTAAAAGATATTATTATTGTTCCTACAGCTCAGGGTTTAATTGCCAAATCACATTCTGGTGCTGATGCTTGGGAAAACAAAGTAAAAGGGGTTAATTGGATGGTTTCAGATAAAAGCGAAAAAGAAATTTATGGTTTTGAAACAACTACCAATGGAAAAAACACTCGAATTCATAAAATTGGAAATAACGGTGCTGAATTATGGAAAGACGATAGAAAAGTACAAGGAAACGTATCTAACTTTCAAATATTACCCCAAGGCTTAGCTGTTGTAAGTGATAAAAATGATGGAGGAAGCTCAAGTATTTTAGCCACAAAAAACGAATCTGAAATTGCCTTTTTAAGCGCTTCAAGTGGAGAAGACTTATGGGACAAAGCTCCAAAAACCAAAGGATATGTACAACATTTTTATGTGCAAGAAGATGGTATTTTATTTGGAATACAAGAAGGTGGTATAAATAAAATTTCTTTTGATGGAAATACCTTATTCAAAAAACCGTTAAAAACAGGCGAAAACATTATGATTATGGCAGAAACGCCACAAGGATTAATTTATATTACCAGTGAAGACACCAATATTGTAAACTTAAAAACGGGAGATCAAGTATGGAAAAAACCTTTAAAATACAAAAATTCAACTGCTGTAGCTTCCACTTTTGATAGTTCTAAAAACAGGTATTTAATTGCTGCAGATGGAACTGTATTTGCCATAGACGCTAAAACTAGTGATATTAAAGAACTTGCAAACGTAAAATTTGATGAAAAAGAAGTTGCCAATACTATGCAAATGCGCAACGAAAACATTTTTTTAAGTTCATCTCAAAACTTAGCCATGTTAGGAACTGATGGAAAAGAAATGTATCACGAATATTACAAATCCCCTGGCCAAAGTGGTTTTGTAAAAATATTGGTCGGAGTTGTAGCGGTTGCATCCACAGGTTTAGCTATGGCACATGCTGCAAAAGCTGGAATGAACAAAACAAATTCGTATGGAAGCTCTAACGATTTAAGTAATTATAATGATTATGGTAAAGAAAATCAAAGAGCTGCAGATATGTTCTCTGCCATTGGAAGCGCTTCATTTGCTGTAATGTCTAAACGGTTTAAAGCTACCGCTGCTACTGAAGACGCACAATTTATTTTAACAAAATTAGATGATGGCGTTGGCATTGTAAAAGTGGATAAAAATACGGGGAAAGTTGCTAAAGAAATTGTATTAAATGACAAAAAACCTGAATATCAAATTGATGAATTTGAAGGGTTTTTATATTATAAAGCCAATAACAACACTATAAATGCTTACAACTTAAAATAATTATTTTTTTACTAACTATGTTAAAGACCGCTTCAATTCAACATGAATTGAGGTGGTTTTTTTTGCATTTAAAAAAATATTTCCAAAAATCATTTAATAGTGTTATTTTCAACCTGTTGTATTTATTATAATCTATTACAAAAATATTTCGCACTATAAATTCAACACATTAATACTGTTTCACAAATAACAAATTGTAAACTCAATGAAAAAACTAACTACAATAATTACGTTGTTATTCACCTTAATAAGTATTGCACAAACCAAAGAGATTGACAGCTTAAAAAAACTAGTGAAAACAAAAATCCCAGATTCAACAAAAGTGAAAGCTTTAGGTGATTTATGCTGGTATTTTAGTTCAATTTCTACAGATTCTTCACTTTATTATGGGAATTTAGCCTTGGATTTATCCATTAAAACAAACAATAATAAAGGAATAGCTCAGGCTCATAATGATTTTGGTATTATTTATTACAAACTATCTGAATTCGACAAATCTATAGCTAGTTATAAAAAAGCACTCATCATTAGAAAAAAGTTGAAAGATACTTTAGGAATGGGGAGCCTTTATAATAAAATGGGAATTGCTTATCAACGTATTTTTAAAATGGATTCTGCTATTTACTTCAATACAAAGGCGCTACAAGTTTACCAGAAAGCAAATCATCAGGAATATGTAGCTCTTATTAAAAATAACATTGCAAATATTTATTTCAATTTAAAACAATATAAAAGAGCACTTAAAGAACATTTAGAAGCTGCAAAAATAAGAACTTCAATAGGCGATAATTTTGGTTTGGTACATTCATATACGAATATTGGAAATTCGTATCTGTTTTTAAAAGACACCGTTCAAAGTATTTCAAACTATCAAAAGGGAATTAAAATTGCCGAAGCAAACAATTACCAACAAGAATTAGCTTCACTTTACAATAATTACGGTGGCATTTTAAAAGATCAAAAAAAACATAAAGAAGCTTTAATTTATTTCAATAAAGCATTAAAAATTAGAGATAAGTTAAATGATTCATTTGGGCTTGCTAGTGTTAATTTAAACTTAGCCGATATGTATTTAACTCTTGGAAATATAAATATTGCTGAAAAACACAATAGAGAAGCCTTAAAAATAGCAAAAAAGATAAATACCAAAGAGCAAGAAATGAATGCTTATAAGGGGCTGTTACGGGTTTTTGCTTATAAAAAAATCCCAGACAGCATCATTCATTATGAAGGTTTACATTCAATGGCTCAAGATTCCCTATTTAACACAAGAGTCACTAAAGAAATAGCTGAAATTCAAGAAAAATACAATACTGTTGAGCGCGAAAAAGAAATTTCAAAACAAAAAGAACAACTCTTAAAAAATGAATTAGAAATAAAAACCAAAAATACCTACGCATTATTATTAGGTGCTGGACTATTGGTTTTCGGAATTATTTCATTTGCATTATACAAACGCCAACAACATAAACGCAGGGAATACAAAACAAAACTTAAATTAAAGGAAGCTCAAACGTACAGTAAGTTACAAGATCAACGCTTGCATATTTCACGAGATTTACACGATAATATTGGCTCACAGCTCACCTTTATAATTTCATCTATTGATAATTTAAAGTTTTTAACTGATGCTTCTAATGAGAAACTTCGAAATAAATTAACGGAAATTAATCAATTTGCTGGAAGTACTATCTCACAATTACGGGATACTATTTGGGCGATGAATAAAAATGAAATTACGTATGAAGATTTTCATGGAAGAGTTTTATCGCTTATTGAAAAAGCCAAAGCCTCTTCTAATAATATTCAATTTAAATTTAATTCAACTATAGATAACACCTTCATTTTTTCTTCAGTAAAAGGAATTAATGTATTTCGAATTATTCAAGAAGCCATAAATAATACATTAAAATATGCTGAAGCCACGGAAGTTTCCATTGAAATTTATGAAAATGACACAGAGGTTTTTATGGAAATAAAAGATAATGGAAAAGGTTTTGATATAAATACCGTAAGTATAGGAAATGGGTTAGAAAACATGCAACAACGGGTAAAAGAGTTGGATGGTGCAATTTCTATTTTTTCAGAAATTAATAAAGGAACTACTATTAATTTGAGTTGTTCAAAAAATAAGGCAAATGACGTATAGGAATACGGATAGCTTAACCTTAGTTTTACTTACACTAAAAAGCTGAATTATGATTTTAAAAATAGCCATTGCAGAAGATAATAGTTTTTTGGCAAAAGCAGTTATTGAAAAACTATCCTATTTCAATGAGTTGGATTTTAAATACAAAGCCGTTAATGGTGCTGAATTAATTGGGAAATTAGAAGTAAATCACAATATTGATGTTGTGTTAATGGATATTCAAATGCCAGAAATGAACGGCATTACCGCTACGGAAATTGTAAAATCCAAATACCCACACATTAAAATTATTATGTTGACTGTTTTTGATGATGATGAAAATATTTTCAACGCCATAAAAGCAGGTGCAAACGGTTATTTACTAAAAGAAATTGATGCTGAAAATTTATATAAAAGCATTATTGAAGTAGTTAATGGTGGCGCTCCAATGACGCCAAGTATTGCTTTAAAAACATTGAATTTACTACGAAACCCTCTTCCCATTGAAAACACACAACAGTTAGAAGAAATAAAATTAACAAACAGAGAAACTGAAATATTAGAACATCTAAGCAAAGGTTTAAATTACAATGAAATTGCAGACAACCTCATCATCTCTCCTTCCACCGTTCGAAAACACATTGAAAATATTTACAAAAAACTACAGGTTCGAAATAAAATAGAAGCTGTTTTAAAAGCGCAAAAACACAACCTAATTTAGGCTATGAAACCATTTAACTTAAAATCGTTTTTTCCAAAAAAACATGAAACAACTAATTTTAAACAAGATATTTTCGAACCTTATAAAATTTAATTCGGAATAACGTGGCTTAGTTAGTAACTTTGCCATATAACACATTTAATTTTATAGTATGAAAAGATTATGTTTTGCAGTTGTAATCCTATTTTCAACAATTGCTTGTAAAGAATCAGCACCAAAGGAAGCCGAAGTTTCCAATAAAACAGCAGAAGCCAACTATCAATCTGTAGAGATGGAAATTGAAGGTATGACATGTGAAATAGGTTGCGCACGCACAATTGAGTCGAAAATATCAAAAATGGACGGAGTTATCTATTCAAAAGTGGACTTTGAAACCAAAAAAGGCATCTTTACATACGATTTAAACATTATTAACTCAAAAAATATCGAAAAAGAAATAGCGGGCATAGCGGGCGGAGACCTATATTTTGCTAGGGATTTAAAAATTTATGAAAAAATTGTGAAATAAATTTGATTTTTTTTTGTAAACATAAGAATATTTGTCGTTAATTTGCACCAGAAATAAAATCAATCAAAAATGAAACACATTAAATTTTTATTAGCAATCGCTTTAGTAAGTGTATTCGCTATCTCTTGTAAAGAAACTCCAAAAGAAGAGGCTGTAGAGTCTATGGAGGAAGTTATTGAAGAAGCTCCAGTTGTGGAAGAAGTAGAAGTTGCTGTTGACAGTACTGCTGCTGCAGTAGAAGTAGTTACTGAAGAAGCTGCTCAATAATACATAGTTCAAAAAACTAATAAAAGGGGTTTCAATAAATTGAAACCCTTTTTTTATGCCCTTTTGTTTCGTAATGAATAATACAGAAACAACAAACTCATAAAAAACAACAATCCCACCAACTGGTGCACTACTCCATAAAACAACGGTATCTTCCCTTTTACATTCAACACTGTTAAAATTCCCAATGCAACCTGCGTAAATAACAACAGAACACTCATGTTTAACCATTTTTTTGATGAGCGCTCTAACTTATTTTGTAATTTAAAGAACATAAATAGCACTAATATCAATAACAAATAAGCTAAAGACCTATGTGTAAACTGGATTAATGCAGGTGCAAATAAAAAACTATCATAGTTTATCATATTTTCTAAATGCCAATTGTTAAAATCTTTTAAAACAGATGGGACAAATTCCCCATTCATATCTGGCCAACTAGGATAGTACAAACCTGCTCGCATTCCAGAAATAAGTCCAGCAAAAATTAGTTGAATAAATGTAACTATTAATATACCTAAAACTAAATACTTAGATTTAGATTTATTCAAACTTCGATACACATATACATCTGCAATCGTTTTTACCATTGCAGTTATTACCAACACTGCCAACAGAAAGTGAATCGTTAACTTATAGGCATTTACCCAAGGTCTGTCTATTAAACCACTCTTTACCATAATCCAACCTGCAGAAGCTGTTAAAATAGTCAACAAAACCACCATTCCAAGTCGCTTTATTAAATAGGTGTCTATTTTTTTTCTAAAAAGAAGTATTAAAAACGGAATTAAAAAGATAAATCCTAAGGCTCTAACCCACAATCTATGAGCATACTCCCAAAAATAAATAAATTTAAAATCTTGTATATTAAAGGTTGAATTAATTTTATGAAATTGAGGAGTGTTTTTGTACAATTCAAATTCAGCCAACCACTCTAAATCATTTAATGGCGGCTTAACACCTGTAACTATATCCCAACGTGTAATTGACAAGCCCGAACCCGTTAAACGAGTTATTCCTCCTAAAATAACTTGACCAATTAACATTAATAAACCTATTAATAGCCAAATACGAATTCCTTTTGTGTATTTATAATTTTTATAACTCATTTTTTCCACTGAATGGTTTCTACTAAATGAACAATATCCTTCTCAATGTATTTAACGGCAGGTAAAATAGAATCATACTTTGGTTTTGCATAAAAATACAAAGCACCTGCCAATACATGATTTAAACTATCCGTAACTCTAAACTGAACATTTGTGGCAACGTTACCTTCAATAAAATACAACTTTCCAAAAACCTTTGAATTATAATTTTCGTAAGGTCGTGCGTTTATAGCATCCGCTTTTATAGTGTGCTCAAAAGTTAATTTTTCAATCTCTTTCAAAATGCCGTCTAAATTATTTTGAACACTTCTATATGTAATATGTATGGTTGCTTTTAATTTTGGATATTCAATTTTAATCCAGCAATTATCTTTCATTTCAACAACAGCTTGATCAGAAATTTCAAATGAATATGGGCAAGGAATATTCAACTCCAAATAACTTGGCGAAGGATATTGCAATGTTAAATACGATTTTGGTTTAGGCAGAGTGTCTGCTCCACAAGAATAGAGTGTTGAAATAACAAACAAAAAAGCAAAAAAAACCCTCATAGTATTGCACTTATCTTTTAATAGTTATTTTAACTTGCTTAATTCTCTTTTTATCCATTTGCTCAATTTTAAATGAATAATTACTGAATGTTATCGTTTGATTTTTTCGTGGAAATTTTCCATGAATTTCTAAAATAAAACCGGCAATAGTTTCTGATTCTCCTCTACTCTCTTCAAAATCATCAGTATTATCCAACTCCAATACTTTATAAAAATCCTTTAAATTAGTTTTCCCTTCAAACAAAAAAGTGTTTTCATTAACTTTTGTATAAAACAAAGCATCATCATCAAACTCATCATTAATATCGCCAACAATTTCTTCAATTACATCTTCTAAGGTAATAATTCCACTTGTCCCTCCATATTCATCAACAACTATTGCTAAATGGTTTTTCATTTCCTGAAATTCCTTCAATAAATCATCTAACTTTTTATTTTCAGGTACATAATAAGGCTGCCTTACTAATTTTAGCCAATCAAATTGTTTTCTATTTAAGTAAGGTAGTAAATCTTTAGCGTATAGAACACCTATAATATTATCAATATTTTCGTCGTACACTGGGTTTCTTGAAAATCCTTTATCTACAATTTTAGAAACCACCTCCTCATATTCTTCGTTTTTAGAAATCGCAAAAATATCCATGCGTGGGGTCATAATTTGACTTGTATCCGTATTTCCAAAACTCACAATTCCTTTTAAAATTTTATGTTCTTCTTTTGTAGTAGCATCATTGGAAGTCATATCCAATGCTTGTGACAATTTTTCAACCGAAATACCCGATTGTTTTTTACCTAGTTTATTTTCAATAATTGTTGTTAATTTCAACAAAGGATAACTGACTATTGAAAGTAGAGTGCTTAATATCCTTAATGGAATAGCCATGATAGTGGCAAATTTTAGCGAATTTCTACTTGCGTATATTTTTGGCAATACCTCACCAAAAAGTAAGATTAGAAATGTAACTAAAACAACTTCAATTAAAAATTTTAAAATTAATGGCGTTATTCCACTAAAAATACTTTTACCGATATAAGCAAAAATTAATACAATTAAAATATTTATAAAATTATTTGAAATTAAAATAGTAGCTAATAACTTTTTAGGATCTTCAAGTAAATTTGCTACAATTTTTTCTTTATCGGAATTAGATTCAGCCGCTTCATTTACTACTTTTTTTGAAAGTGAGAAAAAGGCTACTTCAGCACCAGAAATTAACGCCGACAGAATTAATAATAAAAATAAAGAAACAATACTAATTAGTAGCCAAATATCAAGGCTTTGCAATAATAAAAAGGATAAAAATGTGGGTTCAGGGTCCAAGTTTTTTATAATTTAATTACACTTAAAATGGCAAATCATCTTTTTCACCATTATCTACTATAGGTTCCGGTTTATTTATTGAAACAGGTTTTACAGCTTCAATTGGAACGCCTCCAGTTAAATCGTTTTTAGTAGATAAAAACGTCATATCAACAACATAAATTTCAGTGGAATATTTTTTCACTCCATCTTCACCATCCCATTGACGCGATTTTATTCTACCTTCAACATACACTTTATCACCTTTACTTAAATATTTTTCACAAATTTCAGCTAGTTTATTCCGAACCACTATGTTATGCCATTCAGTAGTTGTGACTTTTTCGCCAGTTTGCTTATTTGTATAGGTTTCATTAGTTGCTATTGGAAAACGCCCAATAGCATTTCCACCTTCAAAATAGTGTGTTTTAACTTCATCACCTAGGTAACCAATAAGTATTACTTTATTTACAGTTCCTGCCATAATTTTGAGGTTTCAATTAATCTCCAAAAATACTAAAAAAAACAGTTTTATTTATACTGATTTAAAAAATTATCAATTAAAACTGGAACAGGATATTGCGCTATACCTTTCCAATCGATATTCATTTTTTCAGAAGACGCCATTTTAACAATCCAAAATTTAGTAAAAATATGTTGGTGAGATAATTTATGTAGTACCATATTGGTATTAAAAAGTGAAATTTCAGTGCTTATTTCAGAAAATAGTGAGTTAAACACATCGCTTTTAACCAATTGTAATTCATCAATTTCATGCTTACTTTCCACTAAAGGAAATTGATATAAATTGATCCAAATTCCTTTTGTACGCTTTTCAATAAGGGTTTTTCCATCAGAAGTTTCAATTACTAAATAATTAAAATACCGATTTCTAACTTTTGTTTTCTTTTCCTTAACAGGCAATTCTTTAATGTTGTTTTTACTAAGAGCAACGCAACTATCTTGCAATGGGCAAATTCTACAATCAGGGTTTTGAGGTTTACACATCCGCGCGCCAAACTCCATAATAGCTTGGTTATGCGTACCCGAATCCTGGGCGTTTAACAGCGCTTGCGCTAATTGCTTAAACTCTTTTATTCCTGCCGTACTATTAATAGGTGTAGCAATTCCAAAATAACGTGCTAAAACTCGATATACATTTCCATCTACAACAGCAGTAGCTTCATTAAAACAAATAGAGGCAATTGCCGAAGCCGTATAATCCCCTACTCCTTTTAGTTGAAGCAGTTCATTATATGTTGAAGGAAAAACACCTTTTAAATCATTCGCTATATACTTTGCTGAAAAATGAAGATTCCGCGCTCGAGAGTAATACCCTAAACCTTGCCACAATTTTAAAACCTCTTCTTCTGAAGCATTTGCAAGCTCAAAAACCGAAGGAAAATGTTCAACAAATTTCAGATAATAAGCCGTTCCCTGATCCACTCTTGTTTGTTGTAAAATAATTTCAGACAACCATATATTATAAGGATTTTGAGATTTTCGCCAAGGCAAATCTCTTTTATTTTGTAAATACCACGTTACTAACCTTTTAGAAAATATCATCACTATTTTTATAAAAGGCAATAATACATGATTTAATCAATTAAATTTTAATGAATTAACTTTTTGATTTCGAATATTATATCATATCTTTGCCGTCTTAAATTTATAATAACACAATTAATAAGAATAAAAATGACGAAAGCAGAAATCGTATCGAATATTTCAGAGAAATCTGGAATCGAAAAAGCAGATGTTTTAGCAGCTGTTGAAGCGTTTATGGAAGAGGTGAAGACATCACTAGAAAAAGGTGATAATGTTTACTTAAGAGGATTTGGAAGTTTTATAATTAAAACTAGAGCTGAAAAAACTGGTAGAAACATTTCTAAAAACACTACAATCAAAATTCCTGCTCACAACATTCCTTCATTTAAGCCTGCAAAAGTATTTGTAGAAGGTGTAAAAAACAAAGTTGCTGTAGAAGCGATATAAGCGAAAACGAATTATTAACAAAAAATAACATTTATTATGCCAAGTGGTAAAAAAAGAAAGAGATCTAAAATCTCTACGCATAAACGCAAGAAGAGAGCAAGAGCAAATAGACATAAAAAGAAAAAGTAAGCTAAGCTTACTTTTTTCTTTTGTTTAAAAGTTCATTGAAATAAATAGTTGCTCACGCAACTATTGTTGGGTAAAACCCTGAATAACTGAATATAAATCGATCAGCTTAAATGGCTGAACACAAAACAAATCAGAGTGAAAACAGAATTAATAATTAGATCAAATTCCTCTGATATTGACTTTGCCTTATTAAAAGACGGCAAATTAACTGCGCTAAACAATGAAACCAACGACAATAAATTTTCTGTTGGCGACATTTTTTTAGCAAAATCGGGTAAAGTACTTTCCGGCTTAAATGCTTCATTTGTAAATGTAGGCTTTGAAAAAGATGGTTTTTTACATTACCAAGATTTAGGCGCACAATTAAAGTCTTTAAATAAATTTATAAAAGGAGTTAGCTCAGGTAAAATTAAAGATTACACTTTAAAAAATTTTCAACTAGAGAAAGACATCGATAAAGATGGAGCTATAGTTGACGTATTAAAATCAGGTCAAAATTTATTAGTACAAATTGTAAAAGAACCTATATCTACCAAGGGTCCTCGATTGAGTTCCGAAATATCAATAGCAGGTAGATACCTTGTTTTAGTGCCTTTTTCTGACCGCGTATCTGTATCACAAAAAATTCAAGATCCGTTAGAAAAAGAACGACTAAAACGACTCATTAAAAGTATTAAGCCCAAAGGCTTTGGTGTTATTGTTAGGACAGTAGCAGAAAATAAAAAAGTTGCAGAGTTAGATAAAGATCTGCAAAACTCTTTAGAAAGATGGGTAGTTATGTGTAAAAAAGTTAAAAGCTTAAAAACACAAGATACTCCTACCAAAGTACTTAGCGAATTGAACAGAGCCTCATCTATTTTGAGAGACCTGTTTAATGATTCTTTTTCAAGTATTGTAACTAATGATGAAACATTATTTATTGAAATTAAAGAATACCTTCAAGAAATCGACCCAGATAAAGAGTCGATTGTAAGTATGCACAAATCTCAACTTCCGATTTTCGAAAAATATGGAATTGAACGCCAAATAAAAACATCATTTGGCAAAACAGTTTCAATGAGCAAAGGAGCTTATTTAGTAATTGAACATACCGAAGCTTTACACGTTATAGATGTAAACAGTGGTAATCGTTCAAATAAAGCTTCTTCTCAAGCAGACACTGCCTTAGAAGTAAATTTAATTGCTGCTTCAGAAATAGCACGACAATTACAATTACGTGATATGGGTGGAATTATAGTTGTCGATTTTATAGATATGCATACAGCTGAACATAGACAAAAGTTATATGATCACTTAAAGGCTGAAATGGAATTCGATAGAACAAAACACAAAATATTACCTCCAAGCAAATTTGGCTTGGTACAAATTACAAGACAAAGAGTTCGACCTGAACTCGTTATTAAAACTCAAGAATCAAATCCTAGTGGTTCTGGAGAAGTTGAAGCGCCTATTGTTATTTTAGATAAAATTCAAGAGGAACTAGACAAAATTTTCATAGCAAATAGTAGTGAAAAGGTTTTACTGAATGTACATCCTTTTATTGCGGCTTATTTGCAAAAAGGTTTTCCATCTATTCAACATAAATGGTTTGCAAAATACAAAAAGTGGATTAAAATTTTACCAAGAGATGCTTTTCAATATTTAACATTTAATTTCACTAATAAAGAGGGTGAAATTGTTGGATAAGGCACACAATATCTATAAAGCCCTGAGTAATATCGGGGCTTTTTTTAAAACCAATACCCAACATTAAAATACCAAAACTTTTCGGTATGGTCCGGAGACCAGGCATAATTAATTTGAATTGGTCCTAAAAAAGTATCTAAACCATATCCAACCATATAACCAGAGTTACTATTCTCAAATATCCTTCCCTCATTAAATAAATCATTTTCTACCCGCGAATAATTCGCAGTTGCTGAAAAATAATTTTTCGGTAAAAACTGATAACGCATTGTTAGACTTGATTTTAAAAAAGCATTTTCATTCAGTGATGCCAAATCATACCCATAAAACGGAATTAAATTATTAATAAAATTATCTCCGTATCCTCCAACATTGTAATCCAGTGCTCTATTGTCGTTATTTCCTAAAGTAATTCCTGCGTCTGATGTGAAATGAAATGTTAAGGTATTAAAAAATGTGTGTGCATACCCTACTTGACCTTTAATTTGTGAAAAAGGCATAAAATTTTTATTGTAATCAGAAGAAGTTAAATACCATCTAAAATCAAGATCTAAAAAAGCTCCATAATTTTGAAAATACTTCTTATCATATGTATCAATTTTAAAATAAGAAATTAAGCTAAAATAATTAGACTTATCAAAATGAAATTTTCTGGGATTTTTTGAAGGTTGAAAATTATCCGAAGAAGAAATAGTTTCTGTAAAAGCACTTAATTTTTTATGTTCCAACCCTGCTCCTAGGGCAAATTTTCTACTAAAAACTGTTTGCACATAGGCTTGGTTTGTAAGATCTTCATACACCAAGTTAATTTTATTTACGTTAGCATCATCAAACTTTACATTGGCATTAAACCTATTATAGCGCGATTTAATACCGAAACTGGTATAAAATCCATTATCAATAAAATAATTGAAATTAAATCTTAAATTATCTCCTAAAATTAAATCTGTAGAAACAACATCATTTTTATAAATTAAATGCTTAGATGTTAAATTTAATAAAATCCCTGTTTTATACACATTATCATAATGAACTCCCAGTTGCAAATAATTAAAAACTCTATTTTCGCTAACTTTAAATTTCAATATACTTCCTTCACTTTCCTTTTCAATTTTATATTGAATATTTTCAAAATTTCCAGTAGCAGATAAGTTATTAACGCCTTCTAACAAACTTTCATAACTCGTTGAGTCTTGCATTTTTAAATTCAACTTACCTAAAACATATGCTCTTGTGTAATTTATATTCCCACTTATATAAATTTCTTTTACATGAAAATTTGAACTATATTGAGTATTTGCTTTTTTAATAACACTATGATCTTGACTTTTGGCAATATCTTTTAATTTATCAAAAACCTCTCTTGATGCTCGTTCGCCTTCTTCTGTAATTTCCTTAAGTTTATCAAATGAAATTACATTAAACTTTTCCATGTTCGGTTTAATTAATAAATCAACCTCATCATGCTTATGGTCTAAGGTTTTATACATTTGAAAGCCCACTATTTGATTTAATATTTTTACAGCTGAATCCAAATATTTCTTTTCATCCAACCCTGTTTGAATATCGACACCTATAATAATGTCAGCTCCAAGAGCTTTTACTTCTTCTACTGGAAAATTATTTACAATACCACCATCCGTCAACAGTTTACCATCAATTTCAACTGGCGCTAATAATGTAGGAAACGAACCACTAGCCTTTACTGCTTCTGGCAAAAATCCATTTTTTAACACTTCTTGTTTTCCTGTTTCTAAATTAGTTGCTATGCATACAAAAGGAATAGGTAATTGGTCAAATTCTTCAATATCGTCTACATGTTGCAGTAACCTAGTAAGTAAATTCAATACGCTTTGACCTTCCGAAAGTGCGGTTGGAATACCCACCATTTTATCTTTTATAGGAAGTGTTAGCGCGTATTTTTCGCCACTTTCCTTTTCATAAAATGGTTTCGATTTTCGTGGTAGTTTATCACGTAGTATTCTTTCAAAATCTACAGTATGCAAAATAGAATCTAATTGCTGCGCTTTATAACCCGATGCGTATAATGCACCAATAATAGCTCCCATGCTAGTTCCACCAATATAGTCCACACGTACGCCAGCTTCTTCCAATACTTTTAACACAGCTACATGTGCAAAACCTTTTGCACCGCCTCCACTTAATACCAAACCTACTTTAACATCATGTTTCTTTTCAACTTCTTGAGAAAATCCAAAAGTTACCATTAATACACATGCTATTATTAGTATAATTTTCACTTATTTATTGTTTTAAAATAGTTTACTAATATGGTGGCTTTACTGTTTCCAATAACAGATTCAATATCTTCAAAAGATGCTTGAGAAATACGTTTAACAGATTTAAATTTCTTCAATAAAGATACAACAGTTTGTTTACCAATACCAGAAATTTGCTCTAATTCATTATCCAAAGCACCTTTACTTCGTTTATTTCTATGATGCGTGATTCCAAATCTGTGCGCTTCATTTCGAAGTTGTTGAATTATTTTTAAACTCTCCGATTTTTTATCCAAATACAGCGGAATCGGATCATTTGGGTAATAAATTTCTTCCAATCTTTTTGCAATTCCTATAATGGCAATTTTATTCCGTAAGCCAAGGATGTCCAAACTCTTTAAAGCAGACGACAATTGCCCTTTTCCACCATCAATAACTATTAACTGCGGTAATGGTTCTTCTTCATCTAACAATCGCTTATAACGTCTAAAAACAACTTCTTCCATAGATGCAAAATCATCTGGCCCAACAACTGTTTTTATATTGAAATTTCGATAATCCTTTTTACTTGGTTTTCCATTTTTAAAAACGACACAAGCCGCCACTGGATTGGTTCCTTGAATATTGGAGTTATCAAAACACTCAATATGTCGCGGTTCAGAACTTAACCGCAAATCTTTTTGCATTTGCGCCATAATTCTGTTTACATGACGATCTGGATCTACAATTTTCAGTTGTTTAAACTGCTCTTGTCTGTAATATTTAGCATTGCGTAAACTAAGCTCCACAATGCGTTTTTTATCACCTAATTTAGGAACGGTAACTCTTATAGCATCACCAACTTCTACCTCAAAAGGTACGTAAATTTCTGTGGAAGTTGAATTAAATCGTTGGCGAATTTCTATAATTGTCAACTCCAATAACTCTTTATCACTTTCATCTAATTTTTTCTTTATTTCAGTAGTATGCGATTGAATAATAGAGCCATTTGAAATTTTAAAGAAATTTATATAACCATAACTTTCATCTGAAATAATAGTAAACACATCAACATTGGTAATGGACGGATTCACAACTGTTGATTTTGCCTGATAATTAGCCAATAAATCAATCTTTTCTTTAATTTTTTGCGCTTCTTCAAACTCCATTTCATCTGCAAAACGCATCATCAAATCATGAAACGATTTTATAGCTTCCTTAAAATCACCTTTAATAATATTACGAACAGCCATAATATCACTTAAATAATTCTTTTCAGTTTGCAAATCTTCACAAGGGCCTTTGCAATTTCCTAAATGAAAATCCAAACAAACCTTATATTTTTCTATTTCAATATTTCTTTTACTTAAATCGAAGGCGCACGAACGCAACGTATATAACTCTTTAATTAAATCGAGTAAAGCTCTTACTGTTTTAACAGAAGTATAAGGGCCAAAATACTCCGAACCATCTTTTATAACATTTCTAGTTAAAAAAATACGCGGAAAACGTTCTTTTTTAATGCAAATCCAAGGATAGGTTTTATCATCCTTCAACAAAACATTATACCGAGGTTGATATTTTTTAATTAAATTATTTTCTAATAATAACGCATCCGTTTCGGTTTCTACAACAATGTGTTTTATAGTTACAATTTTTTTAACCAACACGCGCGTTTTCCCATTTTCTTGGGTTTTATTGAAGTAAGAAGAAACTCTTTTTTTCAAATCCTTTGCCTTACCAACATATAAAATGGTGTCGTTTTTATCGTAGTATTGATAAACGCCTGGCTGATTTGGTAATGTTTTTATTTGAATTTCTAAGTCCACGAAAAATGCAATTTTTAAAACACTAAAATTACTATTTTTTTAAAGAACTCTATTAGATTTAACAATCTTAACCCAATAGCGTTATTAATAATTTATTTTACTTATTTTTACATATATCGTAATTTAAGCCATATTTAAAATATTTTTTTAAATTATTACTAACATTTACTCTATGAAATACTGGAAAAAACATTCAAAAGAAAAATTAGCTAAAAAAATTGATGCTGCATTAGCGTCCTCTGTAGACTTTGAACACAGTAAGTTTTTAGGTTATCCAGTTTCTAAATTAGATGAAAATGTGTTCAATACAACTGCTTCATTTTTAAAAGATGCGCCTTTATTAAAATCGTATATCGCCAACCCAAATAATATTGGTTGTCATACCGTAGGAAAATCGGAAGAAGCATTTAAAGGTTCGCAAGAATTGGAAAAAGAAGTAATTCAAGTATTGGCAGAAGATATTTTTAATGCGGAAGAAAACTCCTACGATGGCTATATTGCAACTGGTGGAACTGAAGCCAATATTCAGGCGTTATGGATTTACAGAAACTTATTTAAGCGTGAACAAAATGCAACTTTAAATGAAATGGTTATTCTCTCTTCTGAAGACACGCACTATTCCGTTTATAAAGGATCTAATTTATTAAGCGTAGAAAATGTGAGTATTCCCGTAGATTTTGACACCCGTGAAATTATTGAAGAACGCTTAAATGCTATTGTTCAACAATTAATTTCAGAAGGAAAAAAGTACTTTATGGTTATTTCAAACATGGCAACCACCATATTTGGGTCGGTAGATAATCCCGACACCTATGCTGCTATTTTGAAAAAACACAACGTTGTATTTAAAATTCATGTTGATGGTGCTTTTGGAGGTTTTATTTATCCTATTTCAAATAGAAATTCAACCATTAATTTTGAAAATCCACACGTTTCATCCATTACTATTGATGCTCACAAAATGCTACAAGCGCCATACGGAACAGGTGTTTTTTTATGTAGAAAAGGACTGATTGAAAACGTATTAACCAAAGAAGCACAATATGTAGATGGAATGGATTTAACGTTGTCAGGTAGTAGATCTGGCGCCAATGCCATTGCGGTTTGGATGATTTTATTTAGCTACGGTTATTTTAATTGGTTCGAAAAAATAAACACACTTTTGCTACGTACCCAATGGTTTTGTGAGCAATTAGACAGTCTAAATATTGAATATTATCGGAACCCGTTTATGAATATTGTCACCCTAAAATCCCAATATGTCCCTGCTGATATTGCGCATACATACGGATTGGTTCCTGATACGCATGATGGATTTAACAAATGGTACAAGGTTATTATGATGAGCCATGTTGAAATTGATGATTTATCTAAATTTATAAACGCGTTGAAAGGTTGCTGAAAAACGTATACTAATTACACTAAAACTCCACGAACTGACTCGGTACTCAATTCGTGGAGTTTTGTTTTACAATCTTTTTAATTTTTCACCCTCTTCTACTAATCGCCAAAAACAGGTTAAATTAGAAGGTAAAAGCACTTCATCCAATTCAATATTTAGCAAATCATTTTTCAACTCAGCACATACAAAATGCATAATATCAGCACTTGTGAAAATAGTTTTGAATTCGGAACGGACTTCACTATTGTTTATAAAACACAAATTATTAGTTCCTGATGTTTTTTCTTGGTAATTTATATTGAATGAGTTAGCCATCATATTCATAAAACTACGCTGGATTTTTAACCCAAGTAATTCCTGTTTTTCATAAAGCAACTTATCAGCTTGTGGAATAAAAATATGGTTGAGTTTTAGGATCATCTTTAATGGTTAAAACATTGCTTTTAATAAATATATGGATATTAATTTAATAATGGATATTTTTGTATAAGACAGAACATAATTCCACCAAACAATGAATGTAGTCAACCAAAAAAACGCTTTAAGAAAAGAAATGTTGAAGAAACGTGCTCTATTAAATACTTCAACTAAAGAAAAATACGACCAATGGATTTGTGATGCTCTGTTGAAAAAAATGGAGGATTTACACTGTAAAACCATTCATTGTTACCTCCCAATGGCAACAGAGATAAACATTACTCCACTGATAGCTAAACTTTTGGAAGAAAAAATAACAGTTATCGTACCTAAAACATTACCCAATAGAAAGTTGAAAAATCTGGTGTTAAAATCTTTAAACGCTGTAGAAAAAGGTGTTTTCGGAACAACTTACCCTTCTGGAAACGAAGAATTTGAAGGTGAATTAGATTTTATCATAGTTCCAGGACTTGCCTTTGATTCCGCTATGTATCGCCTTGGTTATGGTGGTGGTTATTATGATAATTTTATGGCTAACCATCCGTTTGCTCATAAAATTGGCGCTTTTTATCCTTTTCAAGAAGTTGAAAAAGTTCCATCGGAAGACCACGATCTTCCTTTAGATGAAATTCTAGTGAATGGTGGTTTTTTGGGAGGTTAGAATTTTTGGAGGAATTATGATTTCAAAAATTGGTATGGTATTGAAGTTCCTAAATTTCAGGTAATGAGTTTATGTAACCAAAGTTCATTGTTGATTTTCAATTTTTTCGTTTGTAAAAAAAATTAAATGATTATTTTATTTAACGAAAAAAAAATCAGCTATGTATTGTTATCAACTGGGTTTAATTCTTTTTTTCAATTTGAACTTCAATCACACTTAGTTCTAAAAGTTTTTTTAATAAATTTAAAGTTAATCGGTAAATTTCGGCAATCTCACTAATTCCAAATACACCTGTCCGCTTAGTTAATCCTTTTTCTATTAAATCATCAATCGAATGATTGTAATTGTACTTTATTTCTAAAGCTCTAATTTCTAAGCATAATTGACTCACATCTGAAATTATTTCTTCATCTATATCCAAAGAATGATAGTTTATAATTGACTCTAATTTTACACGAAAACTATCTAATTTTGATTTTTCCTTTTTTACAAGTTCAAACCCATCTTCTGGGCTTAAATTATTTAAAATTCCTAGTATAAGTATTTTAACTTTCAAGTGAGTTATTTCCTTGAAAACATTTAAATCTATTATACCAATAAATCTATAATTTTTTAAATCCTTTTTGTTTGTGTAAATAGATAATTGTTCAGTGGTGATTTCTGAATCTTTAAAAGGTGATTTCTCAATAAACTCACAAAATTCCTGAATGACATATGAAATCTTAGTAACAATATATTTTTTCCTTTTTTTCTTTAATAATTTAACAGTAAAGTGAGGAATAAGTATAATTGATATTAAAATACTAAGAAGTAGAAAAATAAAACTGACTATGAAGTTCATCCAAAATGAATTCCAATCAAAATTTATAAAAAATTGTTCCAAATTAGTTCTTTTTTAAACTTGTTGCAAACCCCTTTTACCCAAACAAAAAGCCCTTTATAACTCCCCAATTAGAAAAAATAGTCCTAAAAACTAAGAAAGATATCACAAAAACAGCCAACACCAAATATATTTGTTTTTTATTCATTTTAATTGTTCTAAAATTTGATGCAAAATAGGATTTTTATTCAAAAACCGACTTACAATATTCCGAAAAAGATTGAAACATAATAAACACCAACTATCACAAAAATAATACCTGTAATAAGGCGAATCATTTTTTCGATTTTTACAATTTTGGTGTAAAATAGGCTAATATTTCCAGCTGCAAAAGCGAGTAGATAAGTAAATAGAATTACTGGAAGTCCTGTTCCAAAGGCAAATACAATTGGCAAATACAAACCATCTACACTTGAAATTGTGATAGGAATTAACATTCCAAAAAATAAAGCACCGCTATATGGGCAAAACGCCAAGGCAAAAATAACACCAATTAAAAAAGAACCTAACAAACCTTTATCCTTAAATTTTTCGGATAGCTTTTCTTTGAAATTTGAGTTCCCTAAAAAATTAATTTTGATAATATTTAGCATTATCAACCCTATAATAATCAATAAAGGCCCTAAATATTTTTCGCCATTCTGGTTAAAAAATCGTGCTATGTGAAACTTGCTCGCCCCAAAATACAAAATTAAACCAATGGCAGTATAACTAAACCCTCTTCCTAAAGAATATAACAACCCACTCAAAAACACTTTTCGCTTGCTGGAAATATTTTTAGAAATAAATGCCGTGGCGGTTATATTGGTAGCTAAAGGACACGGACTAATGGCTGTCATTAGTCCGAGTATAAATGCTGATAAAATAGGAATGTTGTAATTTTCTAACAGCGATTGTAACAATTCCATTTATAAAGTTTTTAATTCAGCGTCAATTTTAGCTTTCAACCCTGTAGAAAATTTTTCTTTATCGGTTCCATTCATAAAAGCAAAATCAGTTAAATCTACTTGTTTTTCTTTTCCATTTTTCACGATATTCAAAAATAAAGATGTTCCAGAAGCTTCAAACTTTTCAGCAACTTTTTCGTTCACTTTTTCATCCACATTAATCGATTGAAACGTAATTTTCTTCCCTTTCAATTCTTTTGAAAAATAAGTATTTAATGTGTACTTTGTATTTGCTTCAATGGCATTACAAGTCATACATCTGTGTGTTGAATGAAAATCTATCACTTCTATTTTAGTACCTGATTTAGCTATAGATTGTGCTTTACTTTTACTTTGTCCGTTGCACGCTGTTAGCATAAATCCGAATGCTGCAACCGCGAAAATTTTAATTAATTTATTCATTGTTTTTATTTTATTTGTGAATATTCTAGCTGATTTTCTATAATATTATATTGAATAAATACCCTGAAATAATAATACAGAGCGTAACTATACTAAAAAAGATAGCAATCAATTTTACCGTCATTACTTTCTTTAAAAGCATCGCTTCTGGTAGTGAAAGACCAACAACACCCATCATAAAGGCAATTGCAGTTCCTAAAGGAATTCCTTTAGCTACTAAAACTTGCGCCACTGGCAATATACCTGAAGCATTGGTGTACATTGGAACCGCTAAAATAGTTGCAATAGGTACCGCAAACCAATTGTCTTTCGACATATATTTTTCAAAAAATCCTTCTGGAACATAACCGTGCATTAAACCTCCAATAGCAATTCCAACCAAAACATACGGAATAATACCTTTTAAAATAGTACTCGATTCGTTCCATATTGAAGGTAATCTATCTTTTAATGTGGCATTTTTCTGTTCAAAAATTTCAGTTTCTCTTTGTGCGTTTTCCAATACTTGCTTCACCCAAGGCGATAAATATTTTTCGAGCTTTAATTTTTGAAGAATCATTCCTGAAATGGTTCCTAATAAAATACCGCTAATTACATAAATTATGGTCGTTTTCAAACCGAACAAGCCAATAAACAGACCAATAGCAACTTCATTAACCAATGGCGATGTTACCAAAAAAGAGAATGTTACTCCCAAAGGAATTCCTCCTTTTACAAAACCTATAAATAGCGGAACTGATGAACAGGAACAAAACGGCGTAACAACACCAAATAAGGATGCCATTAAATACTCAAAACCATATAATTTTTTTCGAGACAAAAAATTTTTAACTTTTTCAACAGGAAAATAGCTATTAACTATTCCCATTAAAAAAATGATAACAAAAACAAGTAATAAAATCTTTATAGAATCATAAATAAAGAAATTTAAAGCCTCGGACAAGTGTTTTCCTACTTCTAATTTAAAAATATCATAAACCAGCCAATCCGCTAATTGTTGAATCCAATCGAACATACCGTTTTATTTAGCAACAAGAAGAATTGTCAGCTGAACTACAACACGGTTTTTCTTCTAATAGTAATTTTACTTCTTCCGCAGTTGGTACTTTTCCTTTAAAAACGACTTTTTCATCAATAACAATAGCAGGAGTACTCATTACATTGTAATTCATAATTTCCATAATATCTGTCACTTTTACTATAGTAGCTTCAACCCCTAATTGTCCTACAACGGATGCCACAACTTTTTCGGTTGAAACACAACTTGGACAACCTGTTCCTAATATTTTAATTACTTTACTCATAATTTATTAAATTTTTGTTTATCGCCAATAAGCGATTTGATTATTAAAAAAATATCAATCAAAAAATTGTTGAAATAACGTTTTAGCGATATTCCAGTTTTTTTGATTGATACAATACTTTATTTTTGGTGATTTTAATTCTCCTTGAATAAGACCCGCATTTTTCAATTCTTTTAAATGCTGTGAAATTGTAGATTGCGCCAAAGGAAATACCTCTACCAAATCGCCTGTAAAACAACACGATTGATTTTCCAAATGCTTTAAAATAGCGATACGTGTTGGATGTCCTAACGCTTTGGCGAATTTAGCCAACGCTTCAGTATCCTCTTCATATTCTATATGTTCTAAACTTCGTTTCAAATGGTTATATTTCTAATCGTAAATGTACGATTGGTTTTTTAAGTGAATTATGATAAACATCATTTTTTTGATAAAAAATAAATCTTCTTTATTTTGCTAATCGTAAAGCAACTGCAAGCGCATTATCAAATTCGCTTTCTTCTATAGCTTTTGCCGCTTTTTCAATATCGTACTCCACCCTTCTAAAAGTAACCTTAATATCCGAAATTGATGCTTGATTAAAGTCTACAACAGCATAACAACCTCTCACGTCGCCATCTTTTGGTTTTCCTACAGAACCAACATTAACAATGTGTTTTACCTTATTTTCACTTTTAATTATACGATGAAATGGCTTGTGCGTATGTCCACATAATAACACATCTGTTTTATGCTGTTCCATCATTTCTAACACTTCCTTTTCAGGATAGTCTTCCACCATATAATCATTAATCGCTTTTACACTTCCGTGCACCATTAATACATTAAAAAACTCATCCCCATCCGCAAAAGAAAGTGACAAATGCCTTGGAAGATTTATTAAATAATCTCGATTCTTTTCGCTTACCAAAGCACGCGTTAACCTTTTGTTTGAAGGTCGATCTTTAATAATTCTAGGTTTCAAAAGTGCCTCATCGTGGTTTCCCATAATGGTTGGTATTTGTCTTTTTCGAATTTCATCTACTACTTCATTCGCCCAAATATTATAACCCACTAAATCTCCCAAACAATAAATTGCATCTGGTTTTATTAATTCTATATCTTTAAAAAAAGATTCCAACGCTGGTAAATTTGCGTGTATATCTGAAAAGAAAACTACCTTCATACTGCTACTGGTTTATCGTAATATTTTTTCTTCAACCAAAAAGAAACACGCACTAACAATATTAATGCAGGAACTTCCACCAACGGACCAATTACACCTGTAAATGCTTGTCCAGAATTCAACCCAAAAACTGCTATTGCCACTGCTATTGCCAATTCAAAATTATTTCCGGCAGCTGTAAAAGCGACTGCTGTGGTTTTGTCATAGGTTGCTCCCATTGCTTTTGTAGTGAAAAACCCAATAAAAAACATAATTATAAAATAAATTAACAATGGCACTGCTATTAATAAAACATCAAAAGGTAATTGAACAATTACTTCTCCTTTCAACGAAAACATGACCACAATTGTAAACAATAAAGCGATTAATGTTAGTGGCGAAACTGTTGGAATAAATTTTGTTGTGTACCATTCTTCTCCCTTCAACTTTACTAAAATTTGTCTGCTTAAAATTCCCAATAAAAAAGGAACTCCTAAATAAATAGCGACACTTTCAGCAATTGTACCTATTGAAATATCTACAATAGCACCTTCAAACCCAAAATACGGAGGCAATACCGTAATAAATAACCAGGCATAAAAACTAAAGGCGAAAACTTGAAAAATACTATTCAACGCCACTAAACCAGCACCATATTCGCTACTTCCTTCAGCTAAGTCATTCCAGACCAACACCATAGCAATACAACGCGCCAAGCCAATTAAAATTAACCCAACCATATATTCTGGATACTCTTGCAAGAAAATAAGTGCTAATGCAAACATTAAAACAGGACCGATTATCCAATTTAATACTAATGAAATACTTAAAATTTTGACATTCTTAAATATTTTTGGTAACAAGGCATAATTCACTTTTGCCAAAGGTGGATACATCATAACAATCAACCCAATGGCAATTGGAATATTGGTGGTTCCGCTACTTAACGAGTTTATAACTGTTGAAAATGAAGGGACAAAATATCCAATTCCGACTCCAATTAACATTGCGGAAAAAATCCATAATGTTAGGTAACTATCTAAAAAACCGAGTTTTCTTTTCATCATTAATTTTTTATTTGTGAAAAAACAAAAAACATTTCAGACGCAATTTGCAAGCTGCGCTCTACGTACTTTTCTTCTTGCTGCGGTGTATTATCGAATGCTTTTGGATCGTCATATTTTACAGGAATTCGTTTTTCAGCACCAGGAATAAACGGACAACCAGCATCCGCATTATTACACGTCATAATTGCAGCAAATTCGTTTTGAGGATTGAAAACCGCATCATACGTTTTTGAAAAACCAATAACAGGATGCGCATTTTCATCATATTTTATTGAATGTACAGGATTTGTTCCTTCTGACAACATTTCAATTTGAAAACCAGCATTTTCCAACGCTTTAGCTGACATATGAAACAACGCTGTAGCCTCAGTTCCACCTGAATAACACACTACATTTTTCACCTTAAAATAATGCGCCATTGTTTGCGCCCAAACTTGCGTTAAATGACTTCTACGTGAATTATGTGTACAAATAAAATTTAAATTCACATTTTTCCCTGCTGAAACTTTTAATTGAACATAGTCAATTAACGGTTTTAATACTTCTTTTCGCTCTTGACTTACTTCAACATTTTTTACTAAAATAATTGTTTTTTCAATATCTTTTAATACCATTTTTAAATCATTTAATGTTTTATTTCTTTTGAAAAATATATTTCACTTAACAACAATTTGAATCTGGCGAACAACAATTAGCAGTTTCATTCCCTAAATCAATTAGTTTTACCTTCGTTTTTCCCTGAGGAATGCCACAATTATCTTTAGCCAAACACGCAGTTTGTTTGGTGGTTAACAAGAAATTCTTCCCATCAAAATCCAACCCATATTTACCAATAGTAGCACTCTGGAATTCAACTTCAATTTCCAAATCGCCTAAATCCAACAACTTGTCTGAAAGTTCAATAATATGAATTAATTTTTCAGGGTGTAAACGATGGTCGTAGTCGTTTTCTTTCCATAATTGAAAATTTGCGACCACTTCGTTTCTTAATGTTCCGCCACAATCAATAAAATGTTTGGTTACTTTTCCAACTTCTGTCACATGAAAATGACTTGGAACTAATTCTCCATTTGGTAATTGAAATCCAATTTCATTCAACTGACTTAACTGTTTTTTTATTTCTTGAATCGTCATATTTTTTTTAATTAATTAGGAGCAACAGTTATCTACACAAGCACTATCTTGGTTTAAAAAACCGATTAAAAGTTGCTTTTTACTATGCCAAACTTCATTATTAATACAATAACAAACACTGGTTCCTTCCGTAGTTCCTTTAATAATCCCTAAATTTTTTAGTTCCTTTAAATGTTGAGAAATTGTTGGTTGCGCCAAACCTATTTCTTCCACCAAATCACCACAAACACAGGCATTCTTTTTAAATAAATGTTGAAGAATGGCAACTCTTGCTGGATGTGAAAATACTTTGGCGATAACCGCAATTTCATTTTGTTCATCATTAAAAAATGTTGTTTTTGAGCTTCCCATAATTGCTTTATTTGTTTATTGCAATATTACGATTAATAAATAAATACCAAACTATTTTAAACCTTTTTTGTTTTCTGAAGTCTAAAATTTTAAAACCACAACAGATATGTCTAAATTTTTAAAACTCAATTGGATACTTATCAGTCTTTTAACTTTTGCCACTTGCAGTAATGACGATTCAATTAAAGTTGAACCATCAACAGTACTTCCTGTAACTGGTAAACCATATACAATTGTGGATACTGGCATCATCGATTTTTACAGTAATACTTCTAAAATTTCAACACCAGCAAGCACTCAAATCTATTATGGACAAGATGCTACATATATTGGAAATCAACCTTCCTATACAAATAATGGAGATGGCACTGTTACCGATAATATAACAGGGTTGCAATGGGAAAAAGATATGGGCACCAAAATAACTTTTGATGAAGCGTTTTCAAAAGCTACAAAGTCTACTTTAGGCAACCATACCGATTGGAGAGTTCCAACTTTAAAAGAATTATATTCTTTAATCCAATTTACAGGTCAGGTAAAAGGAGCAGTAGCTATCAAATTTTTTATTGATACCAATTATTTCAATCAACCTTTAGGAGATACTTCTATTGGTGAACGTGAAATTGATGCCCAAACTTGGTCTTCTACGGAATATGTTGGAAAAACAATGTATGGAGATGAAACAGTTTTTGGCGTAAATTTTGTTGATGGACGTATTAAAGGATATCCGAAATACAAACCAAATACGGGTGCTGCAAATACTATGTATTTTAGAATGGTTAGAGGAAATACAGCTTACGGAAAAAACAATTTTATTGATAACGGAGACGGAACAATTAGCGATTTAGCCACTGGATTAATGTGGCAAAAGGCAGATGATGGAATTGCTAAAGACTGGGCTACATCTTTAGCTTACGGAGAAAATTTAACGCTAGGAAATAAATCCGATTGGCGTTTGCCAAATGCCAAAGAATTACAAAGCATTGTCGATTATTCTCGATCGCCGCAAACTACAAATTCACCCGCCATAAATCCCATTTTTAACACCACTGCAATTTTAGATCCTGATGGAAATGCTAGTAACTATCCTTATTTTTGGACCAGCACTACACATTTAGATGGTGTAAATCCGTATGCAAGTGCAGTTTATATCGCTTTTGGTGAAGGTCAAGGAGAAATGAATGGTGTTTTAATGGATGTTCACGGAGCTGGTTGCCAACGTAGTGATCCTAAAAGTGGAGTTAGAAGCGATTATCCGCAATTTTTTGGACCACAAGGTGATGTGCGTTATGTGTACAACTATGTTAGATGCGTAAGAACAATTCAATAAAATTTGATCTTATTCTTCTTTTGGAAACGCTTTTTTATTGAAAATAATTAATAAACCAACAGCAATTGAAATAGCTGAATCGGCTACGTTAAAAATAGCATTGAAAAAAGTAAACGGTTTTCCACCCCAAATTGGCAACCAGTCTGGTAGAATTCCTTTCCAAATAGGGAAATACAGCATATCTACTACTTTCCCGTGAAATAATTCGCCATACGGCTGATCTGCAAACATAGTAGCCACATCATTTACTGGTGTATCGAAAATAATTCCATAAAAAACGGAGTCTAAAATATTCCCTAAAGCTCCAGCAAATATTAATGAAATTGAAACAATTAATATTGAATGTGCTTTCGTTTTAACAGCAGTATATAGCCAATAACCAATTCCGGTGATGGCTACCAAACGGAATAATGTTAGAAATAATTTCCCTGCTCTTCCTCCAAACTCAGCACCCCAAGCCATTCCGTTATTTTCAATAAAATGAATTCTAAACCAATCAAAAACAAACACTTCTTCGCCATATAAAAAATGAGTTTTTATATAAATTTTGCTTATTTGATCAATTAATAAAACCGTAAAAATAATGAATAATGCTTTTTTCAATTTGAACTGAATTTGGTTATTTTTTAAAATTAATGAAGCCTCCTTACAAAAGGAAGCTTCATTTATAAATTATACTATATGATCTTATTGTAAATTTTTTGCTTCAATACTTAACGTAGCGTGAGGCACCAATTTTAAACGTTGTTTTGCAATTAACTTACCTGTAACTCTACAAATTCCGTATGTTTTATTTTCAATACGAATCAACGCATTTTTTAGATCTCTGATGAATTTTTCTTGACGAATTGCTAAAGCCACGTTTGCCTCTTTTGACATTGTTTCAGATCCCTCTTCAAACGCTTTAAATGTTGGTGACGTATCATCCGTTCCGTTATTTGAGTCGTTTTTAAACGCACTTTTAATCAGCGCTAAATCTTCCTCTGCATATTCAATTTTCTTCTGAATTAATTCTTTAAATTCTGCTAAATCACTATCTGAATATCTATTATTTTCGTCCATAACTTAAATTTTTTCAATTAATATTTTTGTGTTCACATCATCAAAAGCAATTTCTATGCCTTCTTCTAAAACTTCTTTAAAAACTAATTCCTCAGTTAATGTTTCCGTTTTAATATAGTGCTCATTTGCCATTATTGAGCCCTCTAATATATCATTTTTTTGGATTACCAACCTAATTCTATCGTTTACTTCTAAACCACTTTCTTTACGTACGTTTTGAACACGATTAATTAGCTCTCTGGCATTCCCTTCTTTTCTTAATTCATCAGTAATTGTAACATCTAAAGCAACGGTTAAACTTCCTTGATTTGCTACCAACCAACCTTCAATATCTTGTGAAGTAATTTCAACTTCCTCTAATGTTAAATTTACATTATTTTCATTGACTACAATAGAAATTTCTCCTTGTTTTTCAATAGTTGCAATGTCTTCTGATGTAAATTTTTCAATAGCCTGACCCACAAACCTCATATCTTTACCATACTTTGGGCCAAGTACTTTAAAATTAGGTTTTATGGTTTTTACTAATATTCCAGAAGCATCGTCAATTAACTCAATTTCCTTCACATTTACTTCCGATTTTATCAAGTTTTCCACCGCTAAAATCTCTTCTCTTTCCGCATTATCCAATACAGGAATCATAATTCTTTGTAATGGTTGACGCACTTTTATCATTTCCTTTTTACGCAATGAAAGCACCATTGAAGATATTTTTTGAGCCTTTTGCATTTTGTGCTCTAACTTTCTATCTACCAAGCTTTCATTATATGTTGGAAACGATGCCAAATGTACCGATTCAAAAGTTTCTTTTCCTGTTACACTTGTTAAATCTTTGTAAAGATTATCCATAAAAAATGGTGCAATTGGAGCCGCTAATTTTGAAATGGTTAACAAACACGTGTACAATGTTTGGTACGCTGAAATTTTATCAGTTTGGTAATCACCTTTCCAAAAACGTCTTCTGCTTAAACGCACAAACCAGTTACTTAAATTTTCACCTACATATTCCTGAATAGCACGTGCCGCTTTTGTTGGCTCGTAATCTTCATAATAACTCTCTACGTTTTTAACCAAGGTATTTAATTCCGACAATACCCAACGGTCAATTTCTGGACGTTCTTCAATAGCTATTTCTGCTTCTGAATAGTTGAAATTATCTAAATTAGCATACAATGAAAAGAATGAATACGTATTGTATAACGTTCCGAAGAATTTACGACGAACCTCATCAATTCCTTCCGCATCAAACTTTAAGTTATCCCAAGGATTTGCATTTGAAATCATATACCAACGTGTAGCATCCGCTCCGTAAGTACTCATTGTCTCAAAAGGGTCAACAGCATTTCCTAAACGCTTCGACATCTTTTTACCTTCCTTATCTAAAACCAAACCGTTTGAAACTACATTTTTATACGCAACAGAATCAAAAACCATAGTTCCAATAGCGTGCAATGTATAAAACCAACCACGTGTTTGGTCTACTCCTTCCGCAATAAAATCAGCTGGGAAGAATTTTTTATCGTCAATTAATTCTTTGTTTTCAAAAGGGTAATGCCATTGTGCATACGGCATAGAACCTGAATCGAACCAAACATCAATTAAGTCTGCTTCACGTTTCATTGGTTGTCCTTTTGCTGAAACCAACACCACTTTATCTACTACATTTTTATGAAGATCTATTTTGTCATAGTTTTCTTCAGTCATATTTCCAACTTCAAACTCCGCAAAAATATCTTCCGTCATAAAACCAGCAGCTACTGATTTTTTCATTTCCGCTTTTAATTCTGCAACAGAACTAATCATTATTTCTTCAGTACCATCTTCGGTTCTCCAAATTGGTAAAGGAATTCCCCAAAAACGGGAACGAGATAAGTTCCAATCGTTCGCATTTTTCAACCAATTTCCAAAACGACCTTCACCAGTTGATTTTGGTTTCCAGTTAATTGAATTGTTTAAATCAAACATTTGATCGCGTTTGTCTGTAACTTTTACAAACCACGAATCTAACGGATAATATAAAATTGGCTTATCAGTTCTCCAACAATGTGGGTAACTGTGGCGGTATTTTTCTACGTGAAAAGCTTTATTTTCTTCTTTTAATTTGATAGAAATTTCAACATCCATCGAGCGTTCTGGCTCCTCTCCTTCATTGTAATATTCATTTTTTACAAATTTACCAGCATATTCACCCATGTGACTGGTGAATCTTCCTTGTAAATCTACCAACGGAACAGGGTTTCCATTATCATCTAACACCAACATTGGTGGTACTTCTGGCACTGCTTGTTTTGCAACCATTGCATCATCTGCACCAAAAGTTGGAGCTGTATGCACAATTCCTGTTCCATCTTCCGTAGTTACAAAATCTCCTGCAATTACTCTAAATGCATTTTCAGGGTTTTTATATGGAAGTACGTATGGCAACAATTGCTCATACTTACTTTCTAAAATTTCTTCACCTTTAAATTCTTTTAAAACAATAAAAGGAATCTTTTTGTCACCTTCTTTGAAGTTAGCAATTTCCTCCACTGTTTCAACAGCTTTAAATTTTCCTGTGAATTGTTTTCCAACTAAATTCTTCGCTAAAATTACGTTGATAGGTAAAAAAGTATATTGGTTATAGGATTGTACCAATACATAGTCTATTTTCTTCCCAACAGTTAACGCTGTGTTTGAAGGCAATGTCCAAGGTGTTGTTGTCCAAGCCAAAAAGTGAATATCACCAACTATTTCTTGTAAAATAGCAGGCAATGTGTTTTTTATAGCTTTAAACTGAGCAACAGCCGTAGTATCCGTAACGTCTTGATACGTACCTGGTTGGTTTAATTCGTGAGAACTTAACCCTGTACCCGCTTTTGGAGAATATGGCTGAATGGTATATCCTTTGTAAATCAATCCTTTTTTATACAATTGACCTAATAACCACCAAACCGATTCCATATATTTTGGTTTGTAAGTAACATACGGATCTTCCATATCTACCCAATAACCTACTTTTCTGGTTAAATCGTTCCAAACATCGGTATAACGCATCACCGCTTTTTTACAAGCTTCGTTATACTCTTCCACCGTTATTTTTTTACCAATATCTTCTTTGGTAATTCCTAATTCTTTTTCAACACCTAATTCAATTGGCAATCCGTGAGTGTCCCAACCTGCTTTACGTTTTACCTGAAAACCTTGCAACGTTTTATAACGACAAAAAATATCCTTAATAGCTCGCGCCATTACGTGGTGAATACCTGGCAACCCATTTGCTGAAGGTGGTCCTTCAAAAAATACAAACGGTTTATTTTCACTTCTAGTCGTTATACTTTTTTCGAAAATATTTTCTTTTTCCCAAAATTCTAAGGTATCATCTGCTACTTTAGTGAGGTTCAAACCCTTATATTCTCTAAACTTTTTACTCATTTTTTACCTTTAATTCAATTAGTTTGCGAAATTACGTTTTTTCTGCAAAATATCATTGCTATAAATTGCAAAAATTTACAAACGTAGATAGTGGATTTTTATAGCGTAATTTAGCTGTTTCTTAAAACAAAAAATAAGGTTCTGTTTGCTAAAAAAACAAAGGAAATATTTTTAAACTCAATATATTAATTAAACATTTTTGAGTAATGCTTTTTTAAGGCTGAAATAGTTTTTGAAGTCACGTTAAAATCATGTCCATACTTAT
Source organism: Lutibacter sp. (assembly GCA_018054895.1). Taxonomy (GTDB): domain Bacteria; phylum Bacteroidota; class Bacteroidia; order Flavobacteriales; family Flavobacteriaceae; genus Lutibacter. The sequence continues at coordinate 54,518 of JAGPIQ010000003.1, forward strand.
TTAAAAAATCAATCAAAAAAGGTTGCTTTAAGTTCGCTTTGCTCAGTAAATTTTCATCTTCAAAAACAGTATCTGGAGTTCCACTTAACAATATTTTTCCTTGGTGCAATATAATTATGTAATCTGCCCATTTATACGCTAAATCCACATCGTGAGTCGAAATTAGTATTGTTTTTCCTTTTGAATTTAATTCATTTAAATACTTAAAAATTAGTGAAGTATAAAAAGGATCTAAATTTGAAGTTGGCTCATCGCAAACCAGTACTTCTGGTTCCATTGCCAAAATTGCTGCTAAACAAATGCGCTTTTTTTGACCAGTACTTAATTGATGTGGTGCTTTCGAACTAATTTCATTTAAATTAAAATCGTTTAAAGCCTTTTCTACTTTTTCCCTTACAATTTTTTCATCTTTAAATTTATTCAACAATCCAAAAGAAATTTCTTCATAAACCGTTGGTGCAATTAGCTGATAATCTGGTTCAGGAAATAACAATCCTATCTTGGAACGCAATGCTCGAAATCCTTTTTTAGTATATTCATAAGGAATACTGTTATATGACAAATGTCCTTCTGAAGGTTTTAAAATCCCATTCAGCAATAACATTAAGGTTGACTTCCCTGCTCCGTTTCCACCTAATAATGCTATTTTTTTTCCAAGTGGAATTTCCAAATCAATAGCGTTTATAGCACTATCTCCATTTGGATACGTAAAACTAATTTTATGAAGTTTAATACTATTTTCTATCATTGAATACACATTATAAAAGCAATTACTATTACTATATTTAAGGTTAAAGGCATTAGGAGCTCATTCATTTTAAAATTTTGTAGCGGCTTCACAAATACATAACTATTGTTTCCTAACCTCGCATCCATAGCGAGTTCTAATTGTTCCGTTTGCTGCATTGATTTTTTAAAAACAGCACCAAATAAATAGGCAAATGAGTTTATGGAATTTTTACGGGTGGACGTATATCCCATTCTGCATTTTTGCGCTGTTAACATAGCTTTTGTGGTGTGCATCAACAAATGGATAAATTTATATACCAATACAAATAATTCAACAAAAAGATTGGGAATTTTACAACGATACATCAATGCTGCAATTTCTGAAATGGTATTCGTTAACAACCAAAAATACACAACACTTACAATGGCATAACTTCTAAAAAAAATGGCAATTGCTAATGGATATGTTTCTTTGTCTATGGAAATGAAATTTTTGAGATTTCCACTGAAATTAATGGATAAAAGCAATGTAAAGCACCCAATAAAAATAAAAGCTCCTGGCAGTAAAAATAATTTCAACAATTTTAAAATTGAAGGTTTTGAAACCACCATAATAGCGGCAAAATAACCTATAAAAATGCTTGCGTGAAAAATGATTTCATTTGAAAAAATAGACAATACAAAAGCAGGAAAAACATAGAGACTTTTTAAAATCAATGATGTTTTTGCCAATTTATGATTGTAATTATATAAATCTTCAATTAACATTTATCTTCTTTTAATTTTGATCGTTTTTTTAAAAAATAAAACACAATAATACTTACCCCTAATGTTGTTTGAAAAGCAAATAATAGTGTTTCTCCCCACTCTCCTGATGGTTCCCAAATGCTACTTGCCCAAGGTTTATAATCTGGATCTAATTCATTAATTATTCCAACTGCCTGATCATCTGTACCTGCAAATTTTGACACAATATCTGCTATAAAAAACTGATATGAAATTAAAACGACTGCTATTGCAATAATTATGATATTAATTATTTTTCTGTTTTTCATTTTAATGAAGGATTAATTATTGCTAATTCTGTTTTGCTATAATCTAATAATAGCCTAAAAACAAAGGCTGTAAAAACACCTTCTATAAGTGCTAATGGAACTTGCGTTACAGCAAAAACACTCATAAATTTAATAGCATTATCTAAAAAACTATGGGTTTCAGATTGAAAAGCTAAAGCCAATTGAACAGAAGTAGCAACATAAATGAGCACATCCGAAACAAATGCTGCTAAAAAAACACTCGCCCATTGCGACATTTTTAATTTCACAGCTAATTTATATACCCAAACGGCACTAAATGCACCCACCACAGCCATTGAAAAAGCATTGGCACCCAATGTTGTAATACCTCCGTGCGCCAATAATAACGCTTGAAATAACAATACAATTAAACCTGCAACAGACATTGTTGAAGCTCCAAATAAAATAGCTCCTAAAGCAATACCTGTTAAATGTGAACTACTACCGGCTACTGATGGAATTTTAAATGAAGACAACACAAATACAAATGCGGCAACAACAGCAAATAATAGTTTTGCTTTTGGGACTTCTTCTAACTGTTTTTTTAGGTTTCGAAAACCCGTTATTAAAAAAGGTAAAAATACAAGTACCCAAAATGCAGCCCATTCTTTAGGTAAAAATCCTTCAGCAATATGCATACTAAAAGCTTTAAATGAAAGCAATACTAAGCATATAAAAACACCAATTTTTTTCATACTAATTTTATTCTAATTCGTTTTCTGCATTTAAAAATAGTTTTTGAAGTTTTTCAACTGTTTCTTCGGAAGGGTTTTCCCATAGTCCACGTTGAATGGCTTCCAACATACGTTCGGACATATCCTTTAAAGCCCATTTATTATTTTTCTTAATAAATTCCTTATTCTCTTCATCAAATAAATAAGCTTCCGTAATTCCCTGGTACATAAAATCTTCAATAAGATTTGTTGTCGCGTCATACGCAAACAGATAATCCATTGTAGCCGCCATTTCAAAAGCACCTTTATACCCGTGATCTCGCATTCCGCTCATCCATTTTGGATTGACAACACGTGAGCGATATACTTTATGTAACTCTTCTTTTAATGTTTTAATCTTCGGATTATCAGGTCTTGAATGATCTCCAAAATAAGTTTCTGGATAGTCCCCTTTTACTTTTTTTACTGCGGAAGTCATTCCTCCTTGAAACTGATAATAATCATCAGAATCTAACAAATCGTGTTCTCTATTATCCTGATTTTGAATCACAACTTCAATATTTTCCAATCGTTTTTCAAAAGATTCGTGAGCTGATTTCCCTTCATTTTTAGAACCGTAATAGGCAAAACCACTCCAGTTGATATACACTTGTGCTAAATCTTCTTGAGTTTCCCAATTTTTTCCATCAATCAATCCTTGCAAACCTGCTCCGTAAGCACCAGGTTTAGATCCAAAAACTCGGTATAATGACTTTTCTTCGGCTTGTTGCTCTGTTAATCCTTTAGCTATCCAATCTTTTTTTTCAGCAGTAAATCGTTTTTTTATTGGGTTCATAACATCCTCTTCATCCAATATTGCAATTTTTTCAATAGCTGCATTAAACAACGAAATAACATCTGGAAAAGCATCTCTAAAAAATCCTGAAATTCGTAATAAAACATCTACTCTCGGACGCTTTAATTCCAATAATGAAATAATTTCAAAATCACTCACTCGCCTATTTATTCCAGACCAAATAGGACGAACACCTAACAGCGCAAATGCTTGCGCAATATCATCGCCTCCAGTCCGCATTGTTGACGTTCCCCAAACCGAAATCCCTATAGAAGTAGGATATTCTCCTTGCTCCTGCATATACCTTTCAATAATGTTTTTGGCACTTTTCACACCTAATTCATAGGCAGATTGTGTAGGAATTGTTCGGGTATCTACCGAATAAAAGTTTTTACCTGTTGGCAAAATATCCAGTCGACCACGCGTTGGTGCACCTGAACCACCTGCTGGCACATAACCACCATTCAATCCATTTAATAAATTGGTAATTTCATCTCGAGTTCTTACAATTTTAGGAAGTGTACTCGTTTCAATTTCATTGATAACAGACAATGTTGCTTTTCCTAAAGCTTCTTTATTTAAGTCTCCGTGCAATAAATCATCTATATAATTTTTGGCAATCAGTTCTAAAGTTTCAACAGCTTGTCCATACGTTCTACATTGAACAGCAACTACAGTTTCTACAAAAGGTTGCTCATAGTCAACATTAATTGGGTCAAAATTTAAGTTTAAATCTGTTGCCAGTGCCTGAGTAATTCCTGGTAAATTATTTGTTGGTAACCGATGCAAAGCCACAAGTAAATCTGTTAACTTTTCATCTATTGGATGTTTTCCAAAAATATGCAAGCCACCGCGTATTTGTGCTTCTTTTAATTCACATAAATACCCATCAATTACTTCTAACAACTCTTCAATATCCTTTGAGTCATTGTTTAAATCCGATTTCAAATTGGTGGTATTTACCAAGACTTCAATCTTACTTTTTATTAAACTCGCTCTTTTAGGATCTAATAATGCGGCTTCATAAAATTCATCAATTAACAATTCCAACTTCAACAAATCTCCGTAGTTTTCAGCACGTGTCATTGGTGGAATTAAATGATCGATTATAATGGCGTGTGTTCTTCTTTTAGCCTGAGTACCTTCTCCCGGATCGTTAATTATAAACGGATAAAAATGTGGAATTTCGCCCAAAATAGCTGCAGGAAAACAACTTTCTTCACTTAAAGCAACACTTTTACCGGGCAACCATTCTAAATTACCGTGTTTTCCCATATGAATAATGGCATCGGCTTTAAAATACTGGTGCAACCAAACATAATAGGCTAAATAGGCAAACGTTGGTGGTAAATCTGGCGAATGATAGGTGGCTTGTAAATCAATATCGTAGCCTCTACTCGGCTGAATACTCACAAAAATATTTCCAAAACATACACCTGGAATTATGAAACTTTTATTTCTATAACTAGGAGATTCTGTTGGATTTCCCCATTGTTTTTCTACTTTTTTTCGAAGTGAAATAGACAATTGATTGTAATATGCAAAAAAATCACTTTCAGAAATAGTTAAATTCACTTTTGCGGAATACAACGATTCTGGATCATTGGTAATATTATCTGTCAGTTTAGTAATTAATTCATCAACCGTAGTGGGAATTTCAGTTCCTAAATCATAACCAACTTGGTGCAATTCGTGCAATAAATCTACCGTACTTTGCGGTGTATCTAAACCAACTCCATTTGCCAATCGGCTATTTTTATTTGGATAATTGGGAACAACTAAAGCTATCTTTTTTTCTGAATTTTCTTTACTATTCAACAAAACCCAAGCTTTTGCTTGTTTTGAAATGCGAATACAACCTTCTTCAAAAGCGACATATTTTACCACTTCAGAATCTGTTAAACTATCTTTTTCTAACGCTTCTTTAAAAGAAATAACTGTTGAAATAATTTTCCCATCCACTTCTGGCAACGCAATATTCATTGCTACATCCGTTGGTGGCAATCCAAAACTGCCATCTTCCCAAGTTTGTTTGTTACAACTCGCCATTATTCCTTGAATTACAGGAACGTTAAAAGTATCGAACAAGTCTTCTTCATCAGTTTCATTAAACGACTGAATTGAAAACCCAGTGGTGTTAATAATTACTTTTGGATTGGATAATTGATGCTGATTTAATAATTCTAATATATTGTTTTTGATGTTCTTATCTCTATAAGACAACGCCATTACAGTGATGGCTAATACTCCGTTATTTTCTAGTTTTTCAGTTAATTTTAAAATAGGATCTAAATTACCCGCTAAAAAATAACTTCTGTACCCAAAAATAATAACCAACGGTTGATTGATTGGTTTAAAATTGGTGGTTAAAACGCCTTCTTTTGGGTGGAATAAAAATAACTCTGGTGTGTTTATTTTTTCTTTAATTTGAAAATCAACACCCAAGGTAGACTTCAATATTTTCTTTAAACCTTCTTCCGTATTTTCAGCTCCACCAGCCATTAGATACTTCCAAATACTATCAACTTCACGTAACGGAAGTGTAGATAATTGCATTAATTCTAACTCTGGTTTATCATCTCCAGGCATAAAAATTAACTGAATGTTATTTTCTTCCGCATAATAGGAAATAGCTTCACACAAGTACGGAAAATAAGCGGTACCACCCAATAATTTCAGCACCACCACTTTTGCTTTGGAAACAACTTCTTCAATATACGTATCAACAGTCAATTCTTGTTTAAAATAGGTCAAATTTGCCAAACGTAGACTCGGAAGTTCCTTATTTTCAGCATACAATTTTTTGTACACTTTATTTAAAATGTACAAATCGGTATCCGCGGCAGACAAAAACAAGACATCGCCTGGTTTTTGTTGCACATAAAAAACGCCTTCATCATTAGGATTCCAACCTCCGGGAATGGTAGCTATTAAATGCAATTGACTTCTATTTTAATTGTTTTTTATTAAATCTACACTTCCGTTGCTACTAAATTTCGACCAATAACTACCAAGCTTGTTTTTCTGACTTCGCCATCTTTCCAAGCTCTGTCAAAATAATAATCAAAGCGCTCTCCTACTCCTTGCAACACCATACGCATTGGTTTATTAGGAATGTTTACAAAACCTTTTATTCTGTATATTTCTTCTTGTTGAACTCTGGTTTTTAGTGTTTCTACTAATGCTTTAATGTCTGGTGTTTCAGTATATTCCACTACAATTGTATTGATATCATCATCGTGACTATGGTCGTGATGATGTTCGTGGTGGTGTTCGTGAATGGAATGACGATTGTCCAAATCATCTTCGCTACTTGCTTCAATACCTAACAACAATTCATTATCAATTACACCATTTTGAATCGGAATAATCTTTACATTGAGTCTTCCTTTATCTCTAATTAATTCTTTAACAACCTCTAATTTATCCGCTTCTAGTAAATCCGTTTTACTAACCAATACTAAATCTGCACACGATAATTGATCTAAAAACAACTCTTCAATAGGTGTTTCGTGATCTAAAGAATCATCCGCCAAACGTTGTTTTTTTACGCGTTCTCTATCGCATAATTCGCCTGTAACCATTCCAACAGCATCCACCACGGTAATTACAGAATCTATGGTAATATATGGTTTTAAATCTGGCCAATTTACGGCTCTTATTAAAGGTTTTGGCATTGCCAAACCAGATGTTTCAATAACAATATGATCTATAGAATCTTTACGCTCAATTAAATCTAACATAGCAGGTAAAAACTCTTCTTGAACCGTACAGCAAATACAACCATTAGCTAATTCAATTAAGTTACATTCATCGTCTCCACAACCGGATTTTATAATATCTCCATCAATTCCAATTTCGCCAAATTCATTTACCAAAACAGCAATTTTTTTACCATTGGCATTTTTAATCATATTGTGTACTAACGTTGTTTTCCCTACGCCAAGAAAACCTGTGATTATAGTAATTGGTATTTTTTTCATTTGTAGCTTTTTTTTATGATTCAGTAGTTTTCTTTTTTCTTTTGTATAAAAACAGATTCCATTTTTCCTCCGCAAGTCCTTGTTTGTCCATTTCGGCTCTTGCCATTGTAAAAAACAAATCAGACAATCTATTTATATATGCTGCAATATAATCGTGCACACTTTCCGGATCTTCACGCATTAAGGTTACCATTGCACGTTCTCCACGTCTAATTTGTGTACGACAAACGTGACATAATGCTGAAATTTCATTTCCACCAGGTAATAAAAAATAATCTGAAGGAGCGCTCATTGCTGCTTCTAATGCATCAATCCATTGTTCACAAAATTCCGCTCCATCTTCTGGTCTTGGATTCTCATTTTCTTTTCGTGCGTCTGATGGTCGTGCCAAATGCGACATCATATTCATTATATCTTTTTGAATTTTATGTAAATTGGTTTGCCATTCGTGTTCTTCTCCCAATTTTGCACGTAGCAATCCTATGGTTGAATTTACTTCATCAATAGTTCCAATACATTCAATTCTTGGCGAATCTTTATATTGGCGGCTACCACCAAAAACACCAGTTTGACCTTTATCTCCTTTTCTTGTGTAAACTTTCATTTTAATTATTTTTTTAGTTAGTTATTATTTTTAATAAATTTGTTAGTAATTTTTCTTGTCCGAAATAATAATGAATATAGGATGCTATTACATTTTTATATTGAAAAATAACGGTGTCGACTTCCATTTCTCGAGCGTTCAATACTTTTGCGATACTTTTTGAATTTTGATTTTTAATAATTGTTGAATAATGAAATTCGTGACCTTTTAATTCAAAATTATCAAACTGAATGGTTCTATAACCTAAACTCAATTTCATTGCTTGCATTGATGTTGAAAAATCAAATACGTTTGCCATTTCAAATTCATTTCCGTCTTTATCTATAATCGATTTTCCCAAATACATCATTCCGCCACATTCCGCGATAATTTTTCCACCAGCTTCAGCAAAACTTTTAATACTCTGAAGCATTCCTGTATTTTCAGATAATTGTTTGGTGTAAAATTCAGGATAACCGCCTGGTAAATACACTAAATCTACAGTTGGTAATTTTTTATCTTTTAGCGGACTAAAAAATTCCACAGTTCCCAATTCCTTTAAACATTCAATATTTTGAACATAGCTAAAATTAAAACCTCCATCTTCTGCAACTGCAATGGTTATTTTTTTTGAAGTTGAAATTGAAGTCGATTTCAGGTGTTTTTTCTCATCAATTAAGCAACAATTCAATAATGAATCAATATCAACTGTTTCTTCCATTGCATTTGCAACGTTTTCAATAACAGCATCATACCCTTGCATTTCTTCAATAGACAATCCCAAATGCCTTGATGGAATTTCACACGCTGGAAGAAAGGGAACGTGACCTAATGCCGGAATTCCAACATCTTCACAAGCTTCCACTAAAAACTGATAATGACTTTTCGTATTAACTCTGTTAAAAATGACACCAGCAATATTCAGGGCTTTGTCGAAATTTTTAAAACCATACAATAATGGCGCAACAGAATATGCTACAGATTTTGCATCAACCACCAAAATAACAGGTAATTCTAACAATTTTGCAACTTCAGCTGTACTTCCTTCGGATTTTCTAGCACCATCAAATAAACCCATAACACCTTCAACACAAATAGCTCCTTTATCCGCTGAATATTTAGCGTACGTATTCAAAATATCTTCAGAAGTTGTCATAAACAAATCCAAATTCAATCCGTTTTTTCCGCAGGCGACTTTATGAAACTTTGGGTCAATATAATCGGGCCCTACTTTAAAAGGCTGTGTAACAATACCTCTATTTTCCAACGCACGAAGCAATCCTAAAGTAATGGTCGTTTTACCGGAATTACTCGTTGGCGCAGCAATAATAAATTGTGGAAGTTGCTTAGTCATTTTGTACCATTAAAGATTCGTAATTCGCTTTAATTTTTGCGGAAAACTTCTTTGCTAAATTCAGTTTTACCAAGCCTTTTTCCGCATCTACAACAGTGAATTGTTGTACGGATTTACAGTATGTTTGACAAGCAATTACAGCCTCGTCAAAAGCATTTTCAGCATCGGTATTAAATTTACCATCCGTAATAATTATGAGTTCGTAATTAATGTTTTTTGAATTGTTTGTTAACGCTTTAATCTTTTTAAAAGCAGGAACTATATTTGTTTTTCCACCTGTTTTAATGGCTTTTAATTCCGCCACTAATTCATCGCTGTTTTTAGATGCTTCGAGCACTAACTCGGCATCGCCATTGTACAATGAAATTAATGAGTATAGCGGTTTTAAACCTTTTTCAGATACAGCAAATTTCTCCACCAAACCTTTGGCATACGCCACTACTTTATCTTTTAACATTGATCCGCTGGAATCCAATACAAATAATAGATGTGTTTGTGTTTTGCTCTGTTGAAATTTATGTTGAATCTCAAATTTATCGGTTGCCAAATATTGAGAAACCGTTTTTCGATTGTCAATATTTTTCAATGCTGAAGGATTTTCAGTCAACTGATTTTGTTGCTGATAATTATGTTCCCCATTTTTTGAACTTCCATTTACACTATTGGAACGCTTTTTTTCATTCGCAGGAATAATAGATTGAAATGTATGTTCAGGCTGTGATTCACTTGGCGAATTCTCTACTTTTTCTTGTTGTTCTTGCTCTTCTTGTTGTTGATTTTGTTCTTTTAAAAAATCACCATTATTAGAACGATGGTTTAAAACAAAAGGCGCAATTTTTTGTAAATGAAATTCTTCAATAGCTTCATCATTTAAATAAGCAGCATAAGCTCTGGCTGTTTTCAATAATAAAATATCTGCTCTATGTCCTTCAACTTCATTTTGCAATGCCAAATTAGCTGCAATTACATATAAATTTTCATCAATTTTTATATTTTTTAGCTTTTCTTGAGCGTTTTTAATTTGCTGTAAAATTAACTGTTGCTCTTCAACATAAGAAGCTACAAAACCTTGTGGATTGTCATCAAATTGCAATCTATTTGAAATAATTTGAGCTCTTTCTTCCACAGAAATAACTGTTTTTATAACAACACTTAATCCAAATCTGTCTTTTAATTGCGGACGTAAATCGCCTTCTTCAGGATTCATAGAACCTATTAAACAAAACCGACTTTCAATAATTTTTGAAATTCCTTCTCTTTCTAAATGATAAGATCCAGTTGCAGATGCATCTAACAAAACATCCATTAAATAATCATTCAACAAGTTAATTTCATCAATATACAAGCAGCCTTTATGCGCTTTTGCCAGCAAACCTAATTGAACGTGTTCTTTCTTCTCGTTGATTAATTTTTCTAAATTTATATGACCTAAAACTCGGTCTTCAGAAACACCAATGGGTAAATTCACAAAAGGAAAAGATACTTCTGTATCAATTAATTCTGCCAAAGATCTAATTAACGTAGTTTTACCAGTTCCTTTATCTCCAACCGCCAAAACGCCACCCAATAAAGGATCAATCACATTTAATAGTAAGGCTAGTTTAAAATCATCCTGACCTACAATTGCAGCAAATGGAAATGTGTTCTTTTCTGTTCTCATTAGGCTGAAATTGTATTATAAATCCAATAAGTTCCTATTAAAATGGAGGCTAAACCTGCAACACCATTCATCCATTTAAAAATAGATAGATTTTTTTCAATAAAGCGACTCATTACTGCTATTAACGAATAACTGTAAACGCCCATCGCTATAATAATTCCAAAACATTCTACCACCAAAACTATGATGGCATCATAAATTGTTGCTGCACTAATAACCAATGCTGAAGTTAGTGCTCCACCTGTCCCTGCCAAACCGTGCAACATCCCTACCCAAAAGGATTTATTCATTGGGTTCATCGCAATTTCTTCTCCTGCTTTTCCGTGTAAATGAATGGCATTCGACTCTAAATGATCGTGTTCTGCAATTTCTTTATGTTTTTGAATCATTTCTTTGATTCTATGATTTCTTCGAATGGCTGTAACTCCCAACCAAATCATAATAGGACCGACAGAAACTTCCGCCCAATAAGATATATCGTGAATAAAAAGCGCTATTGAAGACCTAAAAATAAGCGCCACAATACCAAATAATAATAAAGTTACCGAATGACCCAAGGCCCATTGCGATGCTTTAATAACCATTTTAAAGGACGTTTTTTCTTTTCTAATGGCATTTTCCGTCGCCAATACAGATATTGCTGTAACGTGATCTGGCTCAAATGAATGCAAGACTCCAGCCATTAAAGGTCTTATTAAACTTAGTACGCTCATTATTTTTTATATTTTATAAATTCTCCTTCTTTACCTATTAAGTACACGTCCAATGCTACGTTGTTAATGATCATTTTACTTTGTAAATAGCATTTTTCTAATAATTTTTGATAGAAAACTTCAGCTTCATTAAACGGAAAAATCTCCGTTAATCTGCCTGCCATATTCAAAGCTGCTATTTGTTCACTTCTATTGGGATCATAGCCACATTCTTCAGAAATACTGATTATAAACTCTTTGTTCCAACTGGAAACACAACTATGTGTATCGGTTCTTCCATATGCCAGTTTTACCGCTTTCCCCAACATAATTCCAATAGTTGCTTTTTCTATTTTTGAAGTGCTTATTTTCTGTAAAGTTTCGCCTATCCAATTTCCAAAGTGAATAAAAGATTGCTCTGTTAAATTTGGAAATAATTGTCGTAAATACTTCTCACTACGTGCTCCAGAATTGATAACTACTTCACTAATTCCATTGGCAACAGCAACATCAATTCCTTGTTCAATACTCGCTATGTAAGAAGATGATGAATAAGGTTTTACAATTCCAGAAGTTCCTAATATAGAGATCCCATTTAAAATTCCAACGCGCTCATTCAATGTTCTTTTTGCCAACGCTTTTCCATTAATTACAAAAATTGAAATAACCAATCCACATTCCAAATCAAAATTATGCAATAGCTTTTGAACCGCACTTGTCATCATTTTTCTTGGAACAGGATTTATAGCTGGTTCTCCAACCGCTAATTCCAATCCTGGCAACGTAACAGTACCAACGCCTTCTCCACCAACAAATTCAATTTCTTTGCTATCCGTTAATTGAATTTCGCAACCAACTTCAGCACCATTGGTAACATCAGGATCATCGCCAGCATCTTTTATAACACTGCATTTTGCCCAATTTTTTGTAAATTCGTTCGTATGGATTTTAATTTCCAATATTTTATCAATTGGTAAATGAACGTTTACTTTTGTCTGTTTTTTTTGTTCAATAATAGATACCAACGCTGCTTTAACAGCTGCCGTAGCAGAAGTTCCGGTTGTAAAACCATCTCTTAAAGGTCCGTCTGGTACTTTTACTAAACCCATATTATTGAACTTTATTTTTTAAAATTTCTATTAAATCCGTTTTACTTTGCACCAACTGAAAATAAGTTGGTAAATCTGGTTTTTTAATGATAATAATTGGAATAGCACACTGTTTTGCTGCAGCTATTTTAATGGATAAAGCACCACTATTTCCACTTTCTTTGGTAATTACAACTCCTATTTTTTTCTGTTTAAAAAGTGTAACTTCCGCTTCAATGGAAGTATTTGGATACCCTAAAATAAATTGATTTTCAGGAAATTTCGCTTTTAAAGCGAT
>JAGPIQ010000031.1 GCA_018054895.1 Lutibacter sp.
CAAAGGCTATGTTTCTTTTATTCAAACGGAAGAAAACTTAAATAGTTTAATAATTGATGTCTCTGAAATGAATTTTGTAAACAATCCTGAAGATTACAAAACTATTATTGAAATTATTAAAAACAATGAATAGTTAATAAAGGCTTGATATATTAGAAGTTAGGTATTAGATTTAACTTTTAACTTTAGACTTTTGACTTTCAGCTTCAGCCTTCCACAAACCTATTTCTTCAATTCTAATTTTTCAGCAAAATAATCGCAAAAATCACGCATTGTTTCACTCATTTTATGATCGTTTGTAGCAGTTTCAAAAGAATCGGCCATAGTTAATAACGTTTGATGGAAAAATTGTTTCATTTCATCAACAGGCATATCCTTTGTCCACAAATCCATTTTCAACGTTTCTTTTGCTTTTGGATCCCAAACCGAAATCATGATAGCTTTCGCTTCCTCATTATTAATATTACCATCATTAGCTGTCCAATGCAGTTTTTCGGGAACTTTATTTTCATCTAAGCTAACAGTAAATTCTATTTTTGATGTGTTTTTTAAAGCCATTATTTTTTTGGTTTGTATTTCGATTTTTTAAATATCTCTTCTTCTTTGGTTTCTAAAAGTTGCGACAAAGTTACATTATTATTTTTCATATATGAACGTACAATTTGCCAACCCAACCAAACTCCCACGCGTCCAGGCGATTCTTTATCAATATTTATATAAAATTTTGAAAACGGAGCAGTATCAATAAATCGACTTTTTAATTGAGGATTTGTACTGTATAATAAGTCATTTTCAATAAAATATTTCCATAATTGTTCTTCATTTGCTGAAATCCAGCTTATTTCATCATCTGTATAACCAATAATTTGATTATCCGTAGAGTTAGGCAAGTACATTTCTGTTTGATATAATTTTACGCCTTCACTAACCATTAATTCCACAAATTGTCTATTTCTATTATAAAAAATAAATTGTTCACCAATAGCTTGCGCAATATCAACTGTTAATTGTTTTTCATCAAAATTTTTCGATAAATAATCAGGAAAATCTTGGTAAACCTCACTTTTTGCACCTAAATACATATCTAAGGATACAAAAAGTAAACTATCGGCGTACATAATTTTATTCTGATAATCTAAATTTGTGATTAACGTTATAATTTTTGGTTCCTTAAAAGTAGGTTGGTAATATTTTATATGTTTAAATAAATCTTCAATTTGATTTTTTTTAGCTTCAAAATCGCCAAATACTTTTTCCGATTTTTTTAATAATTCCAATTCTTCAACATTGTTACTTTTTAATATCCAAATACTATCGTTTGTTTGTGAAGGAAACAAAAAAGGGTATGTTCCCTTCAGTTTTTGGAGGTTTTCAGGAGTACAATTATAAAATTTTTGTTCAAATCGATCAATAGTTACGTTTACATTTATGTCAGAAACGTCAACGCTTTTTGACTCTTTAACATCGCAGGATATGAATAATATCACAAGTAATCCAAAAAATTTGTTCATTAATTTTTATATTTACACTTATATTTTAAAAACGGTAAAATTACTAAAAAAGTTTAATTATGAAGATTGAAAAAGTTGCGGATCATATTGTTGGTTGGTTAAAGGAATATGCTACAAATGCAAAGGTAAACGGATTTGTAATTGGAATATCGGGTGGAATTGATTCCGCAGTTACATCCACACTATGTGCAAAAACAGGATTTCCTATTTTATGTGTTGAAATGCCTATTCATCAGGCTGAAAATCAGGTTTCAAGAGGGAGAGAGCATATAGATAAATTAAAAAGTGAATTTTCAAAAGTAAGTTCTATAGAGGTAAATTTAACAAGCACCTTTGATACGTTTAAAACAGTCGTACCTATTATTGAAAACGAGGCAACATTAAGTTTGAGTTTAGCAAATACGCGGGCGCGTTTGCGCATGACTACACTTTACTATTTAGCTGGCTTACATGGCTATTTAGTTGCTGGAACAGGAAATAAAGTAGAAGATTTTGGTGTTGGTTTTTTCACAAAATATGGTGATGGAGGAGTTGATTTGAGTCCAATTGCGGATTTAATGAAATCGGAAGTTTATCAATTAGCAGCCTATTTAGGTGTTCCAAATTCCATTCAAATTGCGAAACCTACAGATGGTTTATTTGGAGATAGCAGAACGGATGAAGACCAAATTGGAGCCTCTTATGATGAGTTGGAGTGGGCTATGATTGAGGCTGAACGTGGAAAAAAATTAGAAGATTTTAGTGGAAGACAAAAAGAAGTTTTTTTAATTTTTACAAGTAGAAATAGCGCCAATAAACATAAAATGAATCCCATACCAGTTTGTGATATTCCACAAGAATTAAAATAATTAGGGTAAAAAAGCCTGTTTTTATTGAAAACAGGCTTTTTTTGTTCATTTTTAACTTGTTAAAGTTTAAAAGTAATTACAGGTAATTTAGCATGATTACTTAAATCTTCACTGATGCTTCCATTAAATAAATGCGCTAAACCTTGTCTTCCGTGGGTATTTAATAAAATTAAATCAGCTTCAATAACTTTTGAAAAATGTAGGATACCTGTCTCAACGGATATGTCATTGTATATATTCAACGTAAAATCACCTAAGTCAAAATCAGTTATAAAATTACGAATGGCATCACTCGAATCCTTTGTAGTTTCGAAATTATGAATCGTGTTAATTTTTAATAAATGCAATTTTGCATTGAATAAAGATGTAAAATTTAGTATTTTTTGAAAAGCAGACCTGTTTTCATAATTAAAATTTGAAGCGAATACAATATTTTCAATTTTAAAATGAGGCATCGCTTCTTTTATAACTAATACAGGGATTTCAGAATTTCGAACTACTTTTTCAGTATTAGATCCTACAAGTATTTCTTCAAACCCAGAAGTGCCTTTAGAGCCCATTACTATTAAATCGGAATTTTGTTTTATACTTTCGTCAATAATTCCATCAAAAGCTTTGTTAAATTGTACGGTATTATCAACATCTAAACCTTCTAAAAAGGGTAGTTTCTTGAAATCCTCAAAGCGTTCGTAAGCTCTTTGTAAAAATAATAAGGCTGTTGGAGAGTTATTTGTATTTCCAAAACTAGAAGGATCAATAATGCCTTCAGGAAGTTCTAGCATGTGCAATAAAAATAGTTTCGAATTTGTTTCACGTGCAATTATAGCGGCCACTTCCGCAGCATATTCAGCTTGCATTGAAAAATCAATAGGGACTAGTATTTTTTTCATAATTTTTATAAGTGCTTATCGTAAAGTTAACGATTTAAAATTAAATATAAGACTGAATTTTTACTATTTCAAAAATTGTGTGTATATTTGCATCGAATTATTACGAAAAAACGGATAAGGAGGGGACATTAGTCCCCTCTTTTCATAAGATGATGGACAAAGAAAAGATTAAATTTTTAGTTAATACTGCCCTCGAAGAAAACAACGAATTGTTTTTAGTTGATATACAATTTTTACCAGAAAACAAAATTTATGTTGAAATTGACGGCGATAGTGGTGTGTCTCTAAACGAGTGTATTAGAGTGAGTAGAAGCATAGAAGATAACCTAGATAGGGAAGAAGAAGATTTTTCCTTAGAGGTTGCTACACCTGATGTTGCTCAACCTATTAAACTAACAAGGCAGTACATTAAAAATGTTGGTAGAACGTTATCTATTAAACTAAAAGAAAATAAAAGTTTAGAAGGTGTTCTGAAAAATGTAACGGATCAAAACATTCAATTAGAATGGAAAACTAGAGAACCAAAACCAGTAGGTAAGGGGAAAGTTACCGTAATAAAAAACGAATCAATATCATTTAATGATATTGTGGAAGCAAAAGTGAAAATAATATTTTAATAAGAGTGTGAATGGAAAATATAGCATTAATTGAATCATTTTCAGAGTTTAAAGGAGATAAAAATATAGATAGAGTTACCTTAATGGCAATTCTTGAAGAAGTTTTTAGAGCTGCCTTAAAAAGAAAATTTGGGTCTGATGATAACTTCGATATTATTATTAATCCAGATAAAGGAGATTTAGAAATTTGGAGAAATAGAGTAGTAGTAGCTGATGGAATGTCTGAGGACGATAATGAAGAAATTGAACTTGCTGAAGCTCGTAAAATAGAACCAGATTTTGAAATTGGAGAGGATGTATCTGAAGAAGTAAAATTAATTGATTTAGGAAGAAGAGCTATTTTAGCATTGCGTCAAAACCTTATTTCAAAAATTCATGAGCACGATAGCACAAATACTTTTAAACAATTTAAAGAATTAGAAGGAGATTTGTATACTGCAGAAGTACACCATATTAGACATAATGCTATCATTTTATTAGATGATGAAGGAAATGAAATTGTGTTGCCAAAAAGTGAGCAAATTCGTTCTGACTATTTTAGAAAAGGAGATAATGTTAAAGGGATTGTTAAATCTGTAGAGTTAAGAGGAAACAAACCTGTAATTATCTTATCACGTACTTCACCTCAATTTTTAGAAAAATTATTTGAGCAAGAAATTCCAGAAGTATTTGATGGTTTAATTACCATTGAGGGCGTTGCAAGGATTCCTGGTGAAAAAGCTAAAGTAGCGGTAGATTCTTACGATGACAGAATTGATCCTGTTGGAGCTTGTGTTGGTATGAAAGGATCACGTATTCACGGAATTGTTCGTGAATTAGGAAACGAAAACATTGATGTTATTAATTTTACCAAAAACACCCAACTATATATTGCACGTGCTTTAAGCCCTGCAAAAGTAGTTTCTATGAAAATTCATGAAGAAGAGGGTAGAGAAGATGGTAAAAAAGGAAGAGTTGATGTATATTTGCTACCAGAAGAAGTTTCAAAAGCAATTGGGAAGAATGGTGTAAACATTCGTTTAGCATCACAACTTACAGGATATGAATTAGATGTTCAGAGAGAAGGAGTTGAGTTAGAAGACGATGTTGAATTAACAGAATTTTCTGATGAAATTGAAGCTTGGGTAATTGCAGAATTTAAAAAAATAGGTTTAGATACAGCGCGTAGCGTACTTGACAAGGATGTAACTGAACTTTTAAGTAGAACCGATTTAGAAGAAGAAACTATTATTGAGGTTCAAAAAATATTAAGAGACGAATTTGAAGATTAATTTTTTTTAATTTTTAAAAAACTTCTTCATTAATTGGCTTAAAAATAACTATATGGCTGACGATAATAAAACATTGAGACTAAACAAAGTATTACGAGAATTAAATATCTCATTAGACAGGGCTGTTGAGCATTTGACTAGTCAGGGCTTTGAAATAGAAGCTAGACCAACAACCAAAATTTCTAATGATGAATATGAAATATTATTGGATGGTTTTCAAACTGACAGAAACAAAAAAGCAGCTTCTAAAGAGGTAGGTGAAGAGAAACGCAAAGAAAAAGAAGCGTTACGAGTTGCCTTGGAAGATAAACAAGAAAAACAGCGACTTGAAGAGGATGCTAAAAGAGTTGTTGTTAAAGCTAAAGCTGATAAACTAGAGTTTAAAACAGTTGGAAAAATTGATATAGAGCCACGAAAAACTGTTTCAGAACCTGCGGTTGAAAAACCAGCACCAACTCCTGTTGTTGAAGAAGTGAAAGTCGAAACTCCTAAAGAGGAAGTAGCTACTCCTCCAACGCCAGTTCAGGAAGTTCCTGTGGTAAAAGAAACGCCTATTAAGGAAGTTCAAGTAGCTAAAACAGAAGAAAAACCTGTAGAGGTAGTTGCTGAAAAAGTTATAGAAAAGGTAGATGAGAAACCAACCATAGTTGAAGCTAAAAAAACTGAGGTGCCTGTTGCTCCTAAAGAAGTAACTAAACCTGAGTTTAAAAAACAACCTCAAAAGGTTGATAAACCAGTTCAGCCTAAAAAAGTTGAGGAAGTTAAGGAAGTTGTTGCAGAAAGCACTCCAGAAGAGAGCAATGAACCTCAAACTATTGAAACTAAATACAAAAAGTTAGAAGGGCCTCGTATGACAGGGCAAACAATTGATTTAAAGCAATTTGAGCGTCCTAAAAAGAAGAAACCTGATACTGCGAAAAAAGTTGGTGATGCAGCCGCGGCTAACGATCCAAATAAAAAGAAAAGACGGAGAATTAAAAAAGCACCAGCAGCTGGAGCAGCAGGAGCAAATCCAAGAGCTGGTTCTGGTACGCCTACCAGAAGTGGAGGTGGTGGAGTAGGAAGACCTTTAAGACCTGGAGGTAGAAAACCAATTGTAAAGGAGGAGCCTACTGAAGCTGACGTTCAAAAACAAGTTAGAGAAACACTTGAAAAACTTCAAGGAAAATCTAAAAAAGGAAAAGGAGCTAAACACCGTAGAGATAAAAGAGATTTACACCGTCAACAATCGGAAAAAGATCTTGAACAACAAGAAGCAGATAGTAAAATATTAAAAGTAACAGAATTTGTTACGGTGAGCGAAATAGCCACTATGATGGATATTCCGGTTACTAATATTATTTCTACGTGTATGTCTTTAGGAATGATGGTTACAATGAATCAACGTTTAGACGCTGAAACATTAACTATTGTTGCAGAAGAATTTGATTACACGCTAGATTTCGTTGGTGCTGAAGTTGAAGAAAGTATTGAAGCACATATTGATACTGTAGAAGAATTAGAAACAAGGGCACCAATTATTACGGTAATGGGTCACGTAGATCACGGTAAAACATCTTTACTGGATTATATTCGTAATGAAAATGTAATTGCTGGAGAATCTGGTGGAATTACACAACATATTGGAGCTTATGGCGTAAAACTTAAAAGCGGTCAAAAAATTGCGTTTTTAGATACTCCTGGTCACGAAGCCTTTACGGCAATGCGTGCTCGTGGAGCTCAAGTAACGGATTTAGTTATTATTGTAATTGCGGCGGATGATGATGTAATGCCACAAACAAAAGAAGCTATCAGTCACGCACAAGCAGCGGCTGTTCCTATTGTATTTGCAATTAATAAAATTGATAAGCCTACTGCAAATCCTGAGAAAATTAAAGAACAACTTTCTCAAATGAACTTATTAGTTGAGGATTGGGGTGGTAAAATTCAATCACACGAAATTTCAGCTAAAACTGGTTTAGGTGTTGAAGCATTACTTGAAAAGGTATTGTTAGAAGCTGAAATGTTAGACTTAAAAGCGAACCCTAATAAACGTGCTGTTGGTACTGTGGTTGAGGCTTTATTAGATAAAGGACGTGGGTATGTTTCTACAATTTTAGTTCAAGAAGGAACATTAAAAATTGGAGATTATATGTTAGCAGGTAAGCATAGTGGTAAAATAAAAGCTATGTTTGATGAAAGAGGGAACAATATGAAGGAAGCTGGACCATCAACACCTGTATCTATTTTAGGGTTAGATGGAGCACCGCAAGCAGGTGATAAGTTCCACATTTTTGTAGATGAAAAAGAAGCAAAACAGTTGGCTTCAAAAAGATCTCAATTACAACGTGAGCAGTCTGTTAGAACACAAAGACATATTACACTCGATGAAATTGGTAGACGTATTGCTTTAGGAGACTTTAAAGAGTTGAATATTATATTGAAAGGTGACGTGGATGGTTCTGTTGAAGCATTGACGGATTCATTCCAAAAATTATCAACTGCAGAAATCCAAGTGAATATTATTCATAAAGGTGTTGGAGCAATTACAGAATCTGACGTATTATTAGCGTCTGCTTCTGATGCAATTATTGTAGGATTTAATGTAAGACCTTCTGGAAATGCAAGAGTAATTGCTGATAATGAAGAAATCGATATCCGTATGTATTCTATTATTTACGATGCTATTAATGATCTTCGTGATGCAATGGAAGGAATGCTTTCTCCTGAATTGAAAGAAGAAATTACAGGTAATGTTGAAATTAGAGAGGTTTACAAAATTTCTAAAGTTGGAAACATTGCAGGTTGTATGGTTACAAGCGGTAAGATTTTCAGAAATTCTAAAATTAGAATTATTAGAGATAGTGTTGTAATACATTCTGGTGATTTAACATCATTAAAACGATTTAAAGATGATGCTAGAGAAGTTTCAAAAGGGTATGATTGTGGTATTCAACTTAAAAACTACAATGATATTGAAGTGGGAGATGTTATAGAGGCATACCAAGAAGTTGAAGTTAAAAAGAAATTAAAGAGAAATTAATTTCATTTAATATATAAACAAAAAAAGCGAGAATTTTAAAATTCTCGCTTTTTTTTATACTTGTTATCGACTAAAATAATCCGTTTATTTGTGCATCAATTTTATCAATAATTTTACCTAAATCTTCTTGATTCTTCACAAAATCTAAATTGTCAACATCAATAATTAATAATTTCCCTTTAGTGTATTTTGTAATCCAAGCCTCGTAGCGTTCGTTTAAACGGCTTAAATAATCAATACTAATAGAGTTTTCATATTCTCTACCACGAGTATGTATTTGCCCAACTAACGTAGGGATAGAGGCTCTTAAATAAATTAATAAATCAGGTGGAGAAACCAAGCGTTCCATTAATTCGAAAAGAGATTCATAATTTGTAAAATCTCTGTTTGTCATTAAACCCATTGCGTGTAAGTTAGGCGCAAATATGCGCGCATCTTCATAAATAGTTCTGTCTTGGATAATATTTTTACCACTTTCGCGAATTTCTAATATTTGGCGAAATCTGCTATTTAAAAAATAGACTTGTAAATTAAACGACCAACGTTCCATTTCACTATAAAAATCGTCTAAATAAGGATTTCCTTCAACCGATTCATAATGTGGTTCCCATTGATAATGTTTGGCTAAAAGTTTGGTTAAGGTAGTTTTTCCTGCTCCAATGTTTCCCGCAATAGCTACGTGCATATTTTTGATTTTAATGATAATAAAACGCTAAAATAATCAAAATAAATTTGAAACTGCGATACTAATATCACTCTTTAATAAACTAGTTTATATCCGTATCCTCGCACGTTTAAAATTTGAATAGCAGAATCATTTTTTAATTTTTTTCGAAGTTTTGTAATAAATACATCCATACTTCGGGCGTTAAAAAAGTCATCATCACCCCATAATTTTTTTAAAATAAAAGATCTGTCTAAAACTTGATTTTTATTCTCAATTAAATAGAACAGTAAATTAGCCTCTCTGTGAGTTAATGTTTCTATAATATGGTTATACTCTAAAGTTTGTTTTTTTAAATTAAAAACAAACTTTCCCAATTGAATTTCGTCATTAGTTACGGCTGGTTTTTCTCTTTTTAATAAAGAATGAATACGAACTATTAATTCTTCCATACTAAAAGGTTTTTTTAAATAGTCATTTCCGCCTAAGGTAAAACCCTCTACAACATCTTCAACTTGACTTTTTGCGGTCAAAAATATGATAGGAATAGACGGATCATCCATTCTTATTTCTTTCGCTAAGGTGAATCCATCTTTTTTAGGCATCATAACATCTAATACTAAAAGTAATGGTTTTTCTGCTTTGTACACATTGTAAGCTTCCTCTCCATCAGCACAAAGTAAGACTTCAAAGTTTCGAGTTTCTAGACTTTCTTTAATAATTTGACCCAACGAAGGTTCGTCTTCAGCTAATAATATTTTAGTGGTTTCAGTCATTTGGTACAATTATTTTAAAAACGGTGTCATTATTTTTATCGTAAATAATTTCAATAGTTCCTTTATGTTTTTCAATAATTTTTTTGGTGTAATACAAGCCAATACCAAACCCTTTTACATTGTGCGTATTTCCAGTTGGTATTCTATAAAATTGCTCAAAAACTTTATCTTTTTGAGTCGTAGGAATGCCTTTTCCATTGTCGCTTATCAATATAATAGTATTATTTTTTGAAGTCTCTAATTTAATTGTAATTAAATTCCCACCATATTTTAACGCATTATCAATAATATTTCCTAGCGCATTTTCAAAATGAAAAGGATCTATATTTAATTCAATAAAATTTTCTTTATTAATAAATTGAATCTCTTTTTTAGTATTTAAGAGCTCGTATTTTGCAATAGTATGTTCAATAACTTCAACAATATTTAATTTTTCTATTGATAGCGTTAACGATTCATGATTCAGTGTAGCAGTTTCTAATATTTTTTCAACCATAATATTCAATTTTTCAACTTGAATATTGGCCATTGAAATATATTTTTCAGATTTTACTTTGTCATTCAGCGCATTAAAGTTCTTTAAAGCTTCCAAAGCCGTGGAAATGGTAGCAATAGGCGTTTTAAATTCATGTGTAATATTGCTTATTAAATCGTTTTTGATTTCCGAAAGCTGTTTTTGACGGTAAATTGTTTTTAATAAAAATAATAAACTTGCAATAATACTAGCGGAAAGTAACAGTGAAAGTAAAATGCTCAGTAACGATTTTTTTAAAACTTCGGAAGTTTCATTAGTGAAAAGCAATTCTAAATTGCTATGATGCGGTAAAAAGGTGGAGCGCGAATTGGCTGTTAAGTGTTTTTTTGGAAGACTACCTAAATTATAATTTGTGTTTAAATCAATAGCGCTATCACTATTTATTTTTTGACTATAAGTATATTTTAAACCATATTTAACATTGATTTTATTGCGTTTAAATTCTTCATTTAGGTAAGTACCTAATTTTTCTAAATCCAAAGAATCGCGTGAAATAGAAACAAAAACTTTAGATATTAAACTATCAATATTTTTTGGAATAGATCTATCCGCAGTAAAAAGTGGGAATTGGTTGTATGAATTTTTAATCAATAAAGGTTTTTTACTGTCTTTTGAAGCAATTTTACTTAAAGTACTGTCCATTTTCTTTCTGAATTCCCCGCGTGAATTTGTTTTAACTACAACAGTATCAGTAGTTTCTTTTGATTTTCCTGATTCATTAGAAGTAAACGTAATAATAGCAGATTTTGTTAAATTGGCGTAATAAGTTTCCACAGAATTGTCGAGACTTAACTGTACTTTTCCTACAAAATGGTGCTCATTTCTTTTATATTCTTTCACATTCCAATACACTTGAGCTATAATTGTTAGCACAATAGTGATGGAAATAAAATAGACAACACGTTTGTAATTGAATTTATTCATATATCAAATGTAAGTACATAAATTTAAGTTTCCCAACCAGTTAACAGTAGTTAACATAGTTTAATTAGAAAGTGGTAATTAAGTATTTATATTTGCTTATATAATTATTAAATATTTTAGTATGAAACCAACACATATCTGTTTTTCGATCCTGTTTTTGTTGATGAGTATAGTTGTAAAATCTCAAGATTTTCAAGGTGTTGCAACTTATCAAACAAAAACTAAATTTTCAATTGATTTGTCGACCTCTGGAATTCCAGCAGATCGGATAAAAATGATTGAAGAACGAATGAAAAGTCAATTAGAAAAAACATTTACGTTGAATTTTAATAAAACAGCTTCCATATATAAAGAAGAACAAAAATTAAGTCAAAGTGAAGGTTTAGGTGGTCCTGGTGGAGGTCCAGGTGGTGGAATGCGAATGATGATGATGGGTGGAAATGCGACAGGAAACTATTATAAAAATACCGCTACAAAAACGTCTACTAAAGAAAATGAATTTAGCGGAAAAAACTTTTTAGTGAAGGATAATTTAGTTTCTTACGATTGGAAGATGGAACAAGAAACAAAAATGATTGGAAATTATATGTGTTTTAAAGCAACAACTATTGTTGAAATGGCTGAAAAACAAAGTTTTAATTTCCGACGACCAGAAGATAGAAAAGAAGAAGAAAAAGCGCCAGAAAAACCAAAAATGGAACCAGTTATTGTTACTGCTTGGTATTCATTAGATATTCCTGTAAATCACGGACCTGATGATTATTGGGGGTTACCAGGATTAATTTTTGAAATTAGTTACGGAGAAACTAATATAATGTGTACTAAAATTGTGCTGAATCCTAAAGAAAAAACAACCATTGAAGAACCTTCAAAAGGAAAAGTGGTAACACAATTGGAGTATGATACCATTGTGGAAGAAAAAACCAAGGAAATGAGAGAGCGTTTTCAAGATGAACGTCAAAAAAGTGGAAATGAAGGACGTGGTGGTAGATCGAGAGGTTAATTTAAAATAGAATTCAAAAAAAATGAAAAATATATTTAAAATAGTAGTTTTATTGCTGTTTCCTATCGTTGCTTTTTCTCAAAATGTAAAGTGTGAAGGAACTGTAAAAGATGCAAAAGGAGCTCCTTTAGAAATGGCGAACGTAATAGCGTTTAAAAAAGGAACTAATTTTTTACAATCGTACTCAATTACCGATACAAAGGGAAATTACAAATTGAGTTTGGAAGATGGGGAATCCTACTCGTTTAAAATTAGCTATTTGGGGTATGTTACAAAAAATGTAGAGATTGCTATCACTCCAAAATCGGCGGATGTTACACATAATTTTGTGTTAAATGAAGCCAATGAAAGTTTGAAAGAAGTAAATATAACCTATGAAATGCCAGTGAAAATTGTAGGAGATACCATTATTTATAATTCGGATTCTTTTACTAACGGAACAGAAAAAAAGTTGGAAGATGTGTTAAAAAAATTACCAGGTGTTGAAATTGATGATAATGGAGAAGTAGAGGTGGAAGGTATAAAAGTTCAAAAAGTGTTGGTGGAAGGAAAAGCTTTTTTTGATGGAGATTCCAAAGTAGCAACCAAAAATATTCCAGCAAGTGCTATTGATAAAATTCAGGTACTTAAAAATTACAATGAAGTTTCAGGAATGAAAGGTGTTACTAATAATGAAGATAATATTGCGATTAACATTAAATTAAAAGCGGGTAAAAAACGTTTTTGGTTCGGTGAAATAAACGCAGGAGTTGGAGATAATGAAAAATATTTAGCAAAACCAAAATTGTTTTATTATAGTCCAGAAAAAAGTATTAATGTTTTGGCGGACGTTAATAATATTGGTGAAGCACCTTTTACAATGCGTGATTATTTCCGATTTACAGGTGGTTTACGTGGTGGTATGAGTGGAAGTGGAACCAGTTTTAATGTGTCATCTGGCGGTACAGGTTTTATGACAGCCCAAAATAACAGAGCGCAGGAAATTATTTCAAAATTCGGAGCGGTTAATTTTGGTTTAACACCTAATAAAACAATGGATTTTAATGGTTTTGCTATAGTAAACGATTCAGAAACTAATATGTTAACGACATCGAGTACAGTATATAACAAATTAAATTTAACGGAAGAATCTAATAATAAGGCTACGCAAGGCAGTAAATTAGGTTTGTTAAAGTTTAGTACAAACTACAACCCGAATACCAATGTACATATAGACTATGATGTTTTTGGGAAAATTTCAGAGCAAACAGAGTTTCAGGATGTCACTTCTACAAGTAGAAGTGCAGATACGTATAAAGAAGAAAAGCCATTTTCATTAAATCAAAACTTTAATTTGTATTATAACATTGATGAAAAAAATATTTTCTCAGCGGAAATGCAGCATTTATATCAAAAAGACAAACCATTATACAATTCAACGGCAACTGTTCAGCCTTTTGTAATAATTCCTACTTCTGATGCTGAAAGTATTTTTGATATTCTTCAAAATAGAAAATTGAGCACCAATAAATTAGATGTTAAATTTGATTATTACTATTTGTTAACACCAAAAAGTAATATCAATATTTCATTGGGGTCTACTTTTAGCAAACAAAATTTAACGTCTCATATTTCTCAAAATTTAGATGATGGTTCGGTATTAGATTTTAATGATGCAATTTTAAATAATGATGTGGATTTTAACTTTACGGATTTGTTTTTAGGAGTGCATTATAAAGTAGTTGCAGGGAAATTTACCTTTAATCCAGGAGTGAGTTTACACCAATATACCACAAAAGATACGCAACTTGGTGCTGAAAATAAAAATGATCAAACCAAATTATTGCCAGATTTGTACATGAATTATCAATTTAAATCGTCGCAAAGTTTGCGTTTTAATTATGGAATAACAACTCAGTTTTCTGATGTAGATAATGTAAATGAAGGCTATATTTTATCGAATTATAAATCGTTAACCAAAGGAAATAGAGAATTGGAAAATGCCTTGTATTCAAAATATTCATTGAGCTTTTTTAGCTTTAGTATGTTTTCATTTACCAACATAAATGCGTCAGTAAATTATACTTCAAAAGAAAATGGTGTAAAAAACAACACGCAATTGGTGGGTATTGATCAAATTTCATATCCTGTAAATTCAAATTTAGCAGATGAAAGTTTGTCTGCTAATTTCCGTTATCAAAAAACATATAGTCGATTAAAAACCAATTTATCAGCAAATATTTCTAATTCAACTTTCAATAATATTGTGAATAATCAGGAGGTGGAGTCGGAGTCATTATCACACAATTATCAAGGAAGTATTGCAACTAAATTTAAAACGGCGCCAAATTTTGAAATTGGTTACCAAAAATCGTTTAACAACTATACAAATTCTAACAGCGAAACCGATAGACCTTTTGCTAATGTTGAAATTTCGTTTTTGAAATCGTTCATTTTCACCAGTGATTATAGTTACTACAAGTATAAAAACACCTTCGAAAATTCGAACAGTACAACCAATAACAACTATTCGTTTTTAAACGCTAATTTATATTTTCAACAAAAAGATAGTAAGTGGGAATTTAAATTATCGGCAAGTAATCTAACCAATAATACGTCTATGAATACGGATAGTTATAACGAAATTTCAGATAGTAATTCAACGTCCATTTACTATGTGCAACCACGGTTGTATCTATTTTCAATAAAATACAATTTATAAAATAAATGAAAAACAATAAATCTACGCAGTATTATATGCGTATTGTGCATCGCTATTTAGGCTTCTTTTTAGCGGGAATTATGGCAGTGTATGCTTTAAGCGGTGTGTTACTTATTTATAGAGATACCGATATTTTAAAAAGTGAGCAGCATTTAGAAAAAATGTTGGAGCCAGGAATGAAAATTGAAAAAGTAGGGAAAGCCTTAAAAATAAAAGGTATAAAGCTGGAAAATACTGAAAATGATATGTTGTATTTCAACAATGGAACCTATAATTCTAAAACTGGAGAAGCAAAGTACAGCACAAAAAAGTTGCCTTTTGTATTAGATAAAATGACGCATTTGCATAAAGCGACAACGAATGAACCCTTATATTACCTAAATGTTTTCTTTGGAGTTGCATTGTTATTTTTTGCGGTTTCATCCTTTTGGATGTTTTTACCCCAAACCAGTACTTTTAAAAAAGGAATGTATTACACATTGGGCGGCATCGTTTTAACATTACTAATGCTTTTTATTTAAAATTAATAATTTGGGCATTCCCCTGTGGGTCGGGCTATTGCCACTCGCTGTTTACTGTTTAAAAAAAAACAGTAAACGAGCTCAAACAGAAGCTTGTGCTGAGCTTGTCGAAGTAGCGCTATCCCTAATGCAAAACAAACGTAGCTGATTTCAAAAATTGGCTACCTTTGTTTTTTAATAGATTTTTAAGATAAATATTTTGTACTTTTGCAACACGTATGAACACAGTTAAAACAAAAATAGCAGCTTTATTTATGACAATGATGGTACTTGTTTCCACCTTGTCATTTACTATTAGTATGCATCTTTGTAACGATACTGTTGTGGATACTGGACTGTTTTCTCGCCCTGATAATTGCGGTGAAGATCAAAAATCTAAGCCGATTGATGATTGTACAAGCGATGAAAAAGGGTGTTGTAGTGATGAAAACTTCGTGGTTGCTGGTCAAAGTGACCTACAACACGATGAATTTGAATATCCTACGTTAAATAACCAATTATTTGTTGCGTATTTTGTACACTCTTATCTGAACCTTTTCCAGGAATCTGATACGCAATTAAAGCCTTCTATTGAGTATTTTGCACCTCTAATAAAGGTCGATGCCCAAGTTTTATTTCAACGATATATAATTTGATTTTTTAATTTATTGAAGTCTTACAAGTTGCAATTTATGCTTCTTGAAAAAAGAATTGATTAAATTTAAAAATACTAAAATGAATAAAATACTATATCTATTCGTAGTGTTTCCATTGGTGCTGTTTTCGCAAGAAAAATTAACAGGAACCATTTTTGAAGACACTGCTACAGGAAAAAAAATGGTGCTTGCTGGTGCAAATATCTATTGGCAGAACACCACTATTGGAGACGTTACCGATAAAGACGGTCAATTTTCTATCCCTTATAAAAAGGAAAATACCAAATTAGTTGTGAGTTATATGGGGTTTAAAACCGATACACTCGTAGTTAAGGGAAATCAGGAAATAAAACATTCCTTAAAACCGACAAGTATGTTGGATGAAGTGGTTATTAAGCAGCAGAAAAAAACAACTTCGCTGTCTTATTTTAAATCGCTTAACGTAGTGACTATGAACAGTGGCGAGTTGTTAAAAGCAGCGTGCTGTAATTTGGCTGAAAGTTTTGAAACAAATCCTTCTATTGATGTAAGTTTTAGCGATGCCGTTTCAGGAACACGACAAATAAAAATGTTGGGTTTAACAAGTCCAAATATATTAATTTCCACCGAAAATGTGCCTACTGTTAGAGGTGCAGCACAAGCCTATGGTTTAGGTTTTACACCAGGAACCTGGGTTGAAAGTATTGAAATTACCAAAGGAACAGGAAGTGTAATTAACGGATTCGAAAGTATCGCTGGGCAAATTAATGCCGAATTAAAAAAGCCAGTTTCAGATGACAGACTTTTTGTAAATGCGTACGCTTCTACGCAAGGCAGAATGGAGTTGAATACGCATATCAACAAAACTTTCTCTGAAAAATGGAGTTCAGGTTTGTACATTCACGGAAATTTAAAAGATCAAAAAATGGATGATAATAATGATTCGTTTTTAGATGATCCGTTAGGGAAACAAATTAATGTAATGAATCGTGTGCAATATACCAATGTAGAAGACGGTTTTAGTGGGTTTTTAAACGTTCGTTATTTAAACGATCAAAAGCAAGCTGGTCAAGTGGATTTTAATCCTTCAACGGATAAATTAACCACTAATTTTTGGGGAAGTGAAATTGATACAGAGCGTTTGGATGTGTCATTTAAGTTGGAATATGTAAATCCTGCAGTTCCATATAAAGGAGTGGATGTACAGGTTGCATACAGCAATCATAACCAAGATTCTTATTTTGGACTGAAACAATATGATATTTCGCACGAAAGCGTGTATTCTACGGTTGGTTTTAAAACCATTATTTCCGATTCAAGACACGTAATTAAAACGGGCTTGAGTTATATGTACGATTCCTATGATGAATTGGTGGAAACCACCAAATATGCACGTAATGAAAATGCCATTGGAAGTTATTTGGAGTATAATTATGACGATTTGGGAGCGATAACAATGTCTGCTGGAGTTAGAGTAGATCACGATAATTTAATGGGGACTTTTGTAACGCCACGTTTTCATATTCGCTATTCGAAATGGGAAAAATCTGCATTGAGAGCTTCCATTGGAAGAGGGAAGAGAAGTGCAAATATTTTTGCTGAAAATCAAAAAATGTTCGCAACTTCCAGAACTATAAACGTGTTAAATTCTGGCGGAAATATTTATGGATTAGACCCTGAAATTGCTTGGAATTACGGAGTTTCTTATTTGCAAGGTTTTAATTTATTTGGAAGAAAGGCGGATATTAATTTCGACTTTTACAGAACCGATTTTCAAAACCAAGTGGTGGTAGATTGGGAGAATTCTTCGGAAATAAGTTTTTATAATTTAGAAGGCGAAAGCTATTCAAACAGTTTTCAAACGGAATTTTTCTACAATGTATTTGACCATTTTAATATGAAGTTAGCGTACAAATATTACGATGTGAAAACCGATTTTAAATCTGGCAAAAAAACACAACCGTATGTTCCGAAAAACAGGGTTTTTGCAAATGTTTCGTATGAAACTCACCAAAGCGAAAAAGGAGGAAACTGGAAATTTGACACCACGTTTAATTGGTTGAGCAAACAACGTTTTTCTTCAACAGATAATAGTCCTTTAATTTATCAGGTTGATGAATTTTCACCAACATTAGCGACCTTAAATGCTCAAATTACAAAGATTTTTTCTCCTTCTTTTGAAATATATGTAGGTGGTGAAAACCTAACAAATGTAACACAAAACAATCCTGTAATTAGTGCAGATAACCCTTTTGGAGCCAATTTTGATACAACTTTTGTATATGGTCCAATTTTTGGAGGTCATTATTATACAGGTCTTAGATATAAATTAAATTAAAAACAGTAATAAAATGAAAAAAATAATAATTTTAGTGGTATTGTTTACAAGTACGTTGGCTTTTTCACAAGATAAAAATGCAAAAGCAACTTTTAAGGTAGATGGAGTTTGTTTAATGTGTAAAGAGCGCATTGAAAAAGCATGTATTAAAACAAAAGGTGTAAAATCTGCTGTTTGGAACGTAAAAACACACGACTTAAATCTAATTTTTGATGGACGAAAAACGGATGCTGCAACCATAAAAAACAGCATTGCCGGAGTTGGTCACGATATGGAAGATATAAAAGCTACAGATGAGACTTATGACAGTTTACACGATTGTTGTAAATACAGAGACGAAGCTATTGTGAATGATCATAAGGAGTAATTTTTAAAGTAAAAGCATAAAAAAAGGGAAATTTCAACTGAAATTTCCCTTTTTTTATGAATGTCTATTTTTTTAGATATTGAAAGCTTCTTTTACTTTCGCTACATAATCTAATTTTTCCCAAGTAAATAATTCAACCTCAAGGGTTTTTTCAGTACCGTCAACATTTACAAAAGTTTTAGTAACAGTTCTGTTATCACGACCCATATGTCCGTAAGCAGCAGTTTCTAAATACATTGGTTGACGTAATTTTAAACGTGTTTCAATAGCTGATGGTCTCATATCAAAAAGGCTAGATACAATTTCAGCAATTTCTCCATCTGCTTTATTTACTTTTGAAGTTCCATAAGTATTTACATAAATTCCCATAGGTTCTACAACTCCAATTGCATACGAAACTTGAATTAAAATTTCATCAGCAACACCAGCAGCAACCAAGTTTTTAGCGATATGACGTGTTGCATACGCAGCACTTCTATCTACTTTACTTGGATCTTTTCCTGAAAAAGCACCACCACCGTGAGCTCCTTTTCCACCGTAAGTATCAACAATAATTTTACGACCTGTTAAACCTGTATCTCCGTGAGGTCCACCAATAACAAACTTACCAGTTGGATTTACGTGATATACAATTTGGTCATTAAATAATGCTTGAATACTTGCTGGCACTAAAGCTTTTACTCTTGGAATTAAAATTGAAATTACATCACTTTTAATTTTGGCTAACATTTCAGCGTCATTTGGTCCAAAATCATCGTGTTGTGTAGAAACTACAATGTCTTTTATTCTAAAAGGCACATTATCGTCTGTATATTCAATAGTAACTTGACTTTTTGAATCTGGACGTAAGTACGTAATTTCGTTGTTTTCTCTTCTTAAAGCAGCTAATTCTTGTAGAATTAAGTGACTTAAATCCAATGCCAAAGGCATATAGTTTTCAGTTTCGTTAGTTGCATAACCAAACATCATTCCTTGGTCACCAGCGCCTTGTTCTTCTTTGGTAGCTCTGTCAACTCCTTGGTTAATGTCTTGTGACTGTTCGTGAATGGCAGAAAATACCCCGCACGAGTTACCATCAAACATATATTCGCTTTTGGTATATCCTATTTTATTAATAACATCACGTGCTATTTTTTGCACATCTAAATAGGTGTTTGATTTTACTTCACCTGCTAATACAACTTGTCCCGTAGTTACAAGTGTTTCACAAGCTACTTTTGAATTTTCATCAAAAGCTAAAAAGTTATCTACTAATGAATCCGATATTTGATCAGCAACTTTATCTGGATGTCCTTCAGAAACTGATTCGGATGTAAATAAATATGGCATAATAATTTAATTTTAAATTGTTTAAAGAAAAACGTTAGAATGCAATAGTCGCTAAAGGAAGTAAAAACTTACTGCTTTAGCATTTTTTTATGGAGGTTGCAATCAGTTCAAATTTTTCCTCTTAATTATTTCGAGTGCAAAGTTATAAAAATTAAAAACTAAAAAGTGATTTATGCTTAAATTATTTTGAATGATTTTAAATTGTATTATTTATTTTTTAGGAAGTAGTTGGAAATTGAAAAAATGTATTTACATTTGTCATATCAAAAAATAGAAAAATGACTATAAAATTAAACAAAATGCGTATGATGATGTGTAAAATTTACACAGAGGACGCTATTGCTTAATTTTTAATAATTATAATATATAGAGCCTCTGAATTTTCAGAGGTTTTTTTTTACAACAGAATGAAGATGATTACCAACAAATCA
Organism: Lutibacter sp.; assembly: GCA_018054895.1. Lineage (GTDB taxonomy): Bacteria > Bacteroidota > Bacteroidia > Flavobacteriales > Flavobacteriaceae > Lutibacter. Next base: position 20,363 of record JAGPIQ010000031.1, read on the forward strand.
ATAAAAAAAACTCAAATGCGAATGCAGTCTATGTGTAGCATAATGATTTGGTATTGCCTAAACTAATTGGAAAAATTCAATATATTGAAGTCCCTTTGGTAATACCTTAACCGAAGGGACTTTTTTATTTAAAAATTACATATTCAAAATTTCAAAAAATATAAAAAAATGAGTACTCAAAAATTTTCAACAGCAGCTTTACACGCAGGACACGATACAACACAAACCGCAGGAACACGTGCTGTGCCAATTTATCAAACATCATCATACGTTTTTAACGATACGGAACACGCAGCTAATTTATTTTCTTTAAAAGAATTAGGTTTTATTTACACACGTTTAAACAATCCAACAAACGAAATTTTACAAAAACGTTTGGCGGCTATTGAAGGTGGAGTTGGAGCAGTTGTTTTTGCTTCAGGAACTTCAGCAATTTCAACAGGTTTATTAACTCTATTAAGAGCTGGAGACCATATTGTTGCTTCAAGTAGTTTATACGGTGGAACATATACACTGTTAAATGTTACCTTACCACGTTTAGGAATTACAACTACTTTTGTAGATGCTTCAAATCCTGAAAATTTCAAAAATGCAGTTCAAGATAATACAAGAGCATTTTTTGTAGAATCTTTAGGAAATCCAAAATTAGACGTGTTGGATTTAGAAGCTATTGCGGTGCATTCAAAAGCAGCGGGAGTTCCTTTTATTGTAGATAATACAGTGGCAAGTCCAGCGTTGTTGAACCCAATTAAACACGGAGCAAACTTAGTCATCCATTCATTAACAAAATATATTGGCGGACAAGGAAACTCTTTAGGAGGTGCAATTATTGATGCAGGAACTTTCGATTGGACAAACGGAAAATTCCCTGAATTTACAGAGCCTTCAGCAGGTTACCACGGGTTGGTTTACAGTGAAGCTTTAGGAGCGGCAGCGTTTACATTCAAATTAATTTTAGAAGGATTACGTGATTTTGGTGGTGCTTTAAGTCCATTCAATGCATTTCAAATTATTCAAGGGTTGGAAACATTGTCAGTTCGTATCAAGCAACACAGTACAAATGCGTTGGAATTAGCAACATGGTTAGAAGGTAGAAGTGAAGTTGCTTGGGTAAACTACCCAGGGTTAGAAAGTAGTAAATACCATTCGTTGGCTAAAAAATACTTGCCAAACGGACAAAGCGGTTTAGTAACTTTTGGAGTGAAAGGTGGTTTTGAAGCAGCGAAAAAAGTTACGGATGCCACTAAATTATTTTCATTATTAGCAAATATTGGCGATACAAAATCGTTAATTATTCATCCTGCAAGTACAACTCACCAACAATTAACGGTAGAGCAACAAGCTGGAGCAGGTGTTGGTCAAGATTTAATTAGGTTATCTGTAGGTCTTGAAGATATTGAAGATTTAAAACAAGATTTGGAGCAAGCGTTTCAAAATATATAAGGATTAGCGGTTAATTTTATTGAAAATATTGTGTGAGAAAATTATATTGCGTTAATTTGTAGCTTAGTTCATTTACTTATTAGCGTTTGTTATCAAGAAAGGCAGAGGGAATAGACCCGTTGAAGCCTTAGCAACCCTTTACACATAAAGAAGGTGCTAAATTCTACCCATTTTGGATAGATAACTCAATGTAATTACTCTGGTAATTACTGCAATTTCTCATAACACTGTTTTTTTAAGTACTATCAATTCAACTAATTTGAATTGTAATTAAATTTTTGTGAAATTAATGAGTGATTTATACCATATAAAAATACCTTCTTTTACACCGAGCAAGGGAGATAAAAGTCAAGAAATAAATCTTTCCTATCAATTATTTGGGAAGGAATTATACACGGCTCCTGTTGTTTTGGTAAACCACGCGCTTACTGGAAACAGCAATGTAACTGGAAAAGATGGCTGGTGGTCCGATTTAATTGGCGATGGAAAAGTTATTGATACCGAAAAATTTACGGTGGTAGCATTCAATATTCCAGGGAACGGCTTTGATAGTTTTGTAATTGATAATTATAAGGATTTTGTGGCACGTGATATTGCGAAAATCTTTTTATTAGGATTGGGAAAACTGAAGTTAGAAAATCTTTTTGCCATTATTGGAGGTTCATTAGGTGGTGGAATTGCTTGGGAAATGGCGGTGCTAAATCCAACCATCACAAAAAACTTAATTACAATTGCTACGGATTGGAAATCAACAGATTGGTTGATTGCAAACTGTCAAATACAAGAACAATTTTTATCTAATTCTTGCAATCCTGTACACGATGCGCGTATGCACGCTATGTTGTGTTACCGCACGCCAGAATCATTTAACGAGCGTTTTCAACGTTCAAAAAACGAAGAGTTAGAAATATTTAATGTAGAAAGCTGGTTACTGCACCACGGTAAGAAATTACAGGAGCGTTTTCAGCTTTCTGCATATAAATTAATGAATCAATTATTAAAATCAATTGATGTAACAAAAGGAAGAGAAAATGACGATGCTATTTTAGATACTATAAAAGCAACGATTCATATAATTGGTGTAGATTCCGATTTGTTTTTTACTGCGGAAGAAAACAGAACAACGCACAAAAAATTAGCGCTTACCAACCCGAATGTTACCTATAACGAAATAAATTCAGTACACGGCCACGATGCTTTTTTAATGGAACACAGTCAGTTAGAAAAAATTATTGGACCTATATTTAATCACCGTTCTAAAAAGAATAAAATGAAAGTAGTAAAGTTTGGAGGAAAATCCTTAGCAAATGGTATTGGTATTGAAAGTTCAATTCCAATTATTGCCAATAAAATTAATAAAGGAGAAAAAATTGCAGTGGTGGTTTCTGCACGTGGAAATACTACGGAACATTTAGAATCTATTTTAGAAAAAGCAAAAAGCGATTTACCTTACAAAGAAGAATTTGAAAAGGTGAAAGCATATCAGTTAGAACTGGATAGTTCAGTTGATGTAGCTGAAGAATTTCAATTATTAGATGAAATTTTTAGAGGTGTAAACTTATTGGGCGATTATACACCAAAAGTAAAAGACCAAGTGTTGGCTCAAGGAGAAATTTTATCAGCAAAAGTAATTACACATTTGTTGAACAAGCAAGGGTTGAAAGCAAATTTTGTAGATGCCAGAAAATTGATTAAAACAAATAATCAATTTGGAAAAGCATTGCCACTTGAAAGTGTTTCAGAAGAAAATGTGATTGAGCATTTTAGAAAAAGTAGTGAAGATGTAACTCAAATTATTACTGGTTTTATTGCTTCCAATTTAAATGGAGAAACAACAACGTTGGGTAGAAATGGAAGTAATTATACGGCTTCTTTATTTGCTAATTTTTTAAATGCGGAAGAATTTCAAAATTATACGCACGTTAGCGGAATTTACACAGCGAACCCTGATTTAGTTGAAAATTCTAAAAAAATAGAAAAATTATCGTACCAAGAAGCCAATGAAATGGCGAATTTTGGAGCGAATATTTTACACGCAAAAACAATTATTCCTTTAATTGAAAAAAATATTCCACTTCGAATTTTAAACACATTCGATCCTGAAAATCCTGGAACTTTAATTGGTTCAGAATCGGAACAAGGCGGAATTAAATCACTTTCAGTACAAGAAGATGTTGCTTTGGTAAACTTAATTGGCAGAGGTTTATTAGGGAAAGTTGGAGTTGATGGAAGAATTTTTGGGGCTTTAGGAAAAGAAAATATAAGTATTAGTATTATTTCACAAGGT
>JAGPIQ010000133.1 GCA_018054895.1 Lutibacter sp.
CTCATGTAGCGCTTCTTTTACCTCTACAAATTTTGACTTTCTTATAATTGCTTCAATTTTCTTCATAATAAAGTGATTTTAATAATTGATTTCGAGACAAAAATATATTTTTTTTAGTTTAACCCCTATTTTTTTAGGGGTCTATATGTAACTTTTACATATTTATTGTTTTTATACCCTATTTTTTAAAGGGTCTTAAATTTTTAATATTACTTTATCAATATATATCTGATTTACACCTGGAAAATATCAATATTGAATACAAACTGATTTTTAACACTGTTTTTTTATGATTTAAAACATATAATTCGCTTTGAGAATGAACGAAAATTCTCCTTTTTAAAAATTATTAAGCATAAAAAAAGCAGCCATTTGGCTGCTTTTTTTATGCTTAATAATTTAATTTACAATACTTTAAATAAAATACATTTATAGTTTTATTTTTTCGACATCTACCCAATTCCGCTTATCCTTTACAATACCTTTATTTAGTATTACAACACCCGGATTTGCTCTAATTACAGTCTTCAATGTTGTTTGATCACAAAACAGCATGTCAAATTTAAAGTCGAATTCCTCCTTTATATCATTAAATTCTTCATTTAATGATGATGATAACGCATAAACTGTATACCCTTCTTTAAGTGCTTTATCTGAAATAAGCTTCATTTTAGAAAAACCATCACGATCACTCTTTCCAATAGTATTAATAACAACTAACATTATTTTCTCACCTGCCAATACTGCGTCCGTTAAATTTTCGCCATCACTACTTTCTAAATAAAAATCGTGAATTGGCGGTAGATCTTCCCCTTTAAACTCCATTCCCTCTGGAATACTTTTACCAATAGCATACGGTCTAAAATCAATTATTGGCAAATGCACTAATACATAATAGGACAAATACAAAAAGCTTAAAAGTGATAAAAAAGTAGTCCATCTTGCAAAATTTAGCGTTACAAGTGGTTTTATTAATTTAGATTTCCATACCAATATAAACACAAACACAATTAAAAAAATGTTTTTATAAAACGTTCCCCAAGCAGATAGTTCAACAGCATCTCCAAAACAGCCACAATCAGTTACCTTATTATAATACGCTGAATACCAAGTTAAAAACAGAAAAACAAACATTAACAATAGTAAACTCCACACCGTTAATTTAGGACGATACCCAACTAACAGCATAACTCCCAGCATTATTTCAGCCAAAATTAATACTATTGAAAACGGAAGTGCATATGGAATTAAAAATTCCAAATCCAACACATAAGCGCTAAAATATTCTTGAAATTTATAGGATGAACCCAACGGATCTACCAACTTTACAAAACCTGAAAAAATAAATGTGATTGCAACAAACAACCTTGAAACTACTACTAAAATTTTCATTGAACTATTCTTTTAAATGGATTAAAGCAAAAACGGCGTAATTAATCATATCTTGATAATTAGCGCCAATACCTTCAGAAACAATTGTTTTCCCTTTATTATCCTCAATTTGTTTTACTCTTAAAAGTTTTTGAAGAATTAAATCAGTTAGCGAACTCACACGCATATCACGCCAAGCCTCACCATAATCGTGATTTTTATCTTCCATCAGTTTTTTAGTAAGCGCTACGTGCTTATCATATAATTCAACAGCCACTTCTAACGATAAATCAGGCTGTTCAACTACTCCTTTTTCTAACTGAATTAAGGCCATAATAGAATAATTAATGATTCCAACAAATTCTGAAACCTCCCCCTCATCTACTTTTCTAACTGAATTTTCTTGTAATTGACGTATTCTTTGAGCCTTTATAAATATTTGGTCAGTAAGCGATGGCAATCGTAAAATACGCCACGCACTGCCATAATCCCTTAACTTATTACTATATAATGAGCGACATTTTTCAATAACGTCATCATATTGTTTTGATGTTTGATGCATAAAACCTTAATTATTTCCGTAAATTTCGAACAAATTTAAGGAATTAATTAATCAATTATCCAATTATGAAAAAAGTTGCTGTTTTTTGCGGTTCAAGTGTAGGTTTTAATGAAGTTTATAAAAATGATGCTATTAAATTAGGTGTTCATTTCGCCCAAAATAACATTGGACTGGTTTACGGCGGTGGAAAAATAGGAATGATGGGTGTTATAGCCGACACTATTTTAGAAAATAACGGAAATGTAATTGGTGTAATTCCTGGTTTATTAAGACATGAAGAAGTAGCTCATGCTAATATCCATAAAATGATTGTTACCAAAACAATGAGTAAGCGCAAAGTTAAAATCAGTAAGTTAGTAGATGGTTACATTGCCCTGCCTGGCGGTTTTGGAACTTTAGATGAAATTTTTGAAGCACTTACCTTAGGACAATTAGGTATTGAAAAAAAGCCAATAGGAATTTTAAACACCAACGGTTTTTTTAATTTCACACTGAAACAATTAGATGTTATGGTTGCTGAAGGCTATTTAAAACAATCGAACAAAGACATGCTATTAGTCGGTAACTCCGTTGAAGAATTATTATTGAAAATGGAAAACTATCAAGCTCCAGAAATGTCTAAAGTCATAAATAAAGTGGTTCGCTAATGAAAAGCATTAATTGCAACGGACATTTAATCGATTTAACTTCACCCAAAGTAATGGGTATTTTAAATGTAACTCCCGATTCCTTTTACGATGGTGGAAATTTCAACAATTTTGAAACTATTCATGCACATGTTTCAAAAATGTTAGATGAAGGCGCTACTTTTATTGATGTTGGCGCTTATTCATCGCGTCCAGGTGCAAAACATATTTCCGAAGAAGAAGAAATTCGTAGAATTGTACCCATCGTTCAGTTTTTATTGAAAAAGTTCCCTTCCATATTATTATCTATAGATACTTTTAGAAGCAACGTTGCTGAACAATGTATTGAAAATGGCGCAAGTATTATCAATGATATTTCAGCTGGAAGTATGGATGCTGAACTATTTTCAACGGTTGCAAAACTGCAAGTACCTTATATTATAATGCACATGCAAGGAACCCCTCAAAGCATGCAGTTAAACCCGACTTATACTAATATAGTAACCGATTTATTAGTGTACTTTTCAAAAAAAATAATGGAATTACGTCAACTTGGGCTAAATGACATTATTATTGATGTCGGTTTTGGATTTGGAAAAACCATTGAACATAATTATAAATTACTGCAACAATTAGAACTCTTTAAAAATTTAGAAGTTCCATCACTTGTAGGTGTTTCACGAAAATCAATGTTGTACAAACCCTTAAATATTTCCGCTGATACTGCCTTAAACGCAACCACTTCAGCAAATACAATTGCACTTTTAAATGGTGCAAATATATTACGCGTTCATGATGTAAAAGAAGCTGTTGAAGCTGTAAAAATCGTTCAATTATTAAAAAAAATATGAAAAAGACAGTTATAATTTTAGCAATCCTATTTATTGGTTGTGCAAAAAAAGAGCTAAAAATTCCAACTTTAGCAGAAAAAGGAATTCAAGAAATTCAAAACCATTCACAGGTTTGGTTTTTTTATGAAGTAAAAAATAATGATACTATAGCAAACATCAATAAACAAAACACCATTAGTACCACACATTGGATTTATAATATTGATAAAAATTTACCCTTAAAAACTATTGTGCATTCAATTACCGAACTAAAATATAAACATGCAAACTCTTTGCATTCAGAAGAAGGAATGCACAATTACTTTAGCTATTCAGATACTATTTCAAAAAGATTATCGTTTTTAGAATTTGATAATACGACGTATGTAACCGATTCTATTTTATCGAAATACGATATAAAAAAGAATTCAGAAACCTATAAAAATTATAATAATTTAAACTTAGTTTTTAATAATGCTGGAAGTTTTTTAAATGATACTTTTGTTAAACAAATTGAGTTAAAAGCAACTTTAAAAGAATTTATTGAATTTTCTTCAGAAGGAAAACAAACAATGCTACATCTAAATTTTGATGAAAACACTACCTACCAAAATTATTTATTTTATAAAACGCTAGCGAAATCACTTTCTAATGAAACAATTTTAGTAAATAACAATGAATATATTTTTAATGTTGAAAAAGTTCCAGATTGTAGATACAATAAAAGTGATAAAATGTAGTTTTTTCTTAAATTTACCAAAAACCATATAAATGTTCGACTTTTTAGAGTTTACTTTTTTAGATGCCTTAGATATAATATTGGTTGCTACGCTTCTTTATTATGTATACAAGTTATTGAAAGGAACAGTAGCCATTAATATTTTTATTGGAATTGGACTGGTTGTTGTTATTTGGAAAATTTGCGAAGCACTCCAAATGAAAATGCTGAGTAGTTTATTAGGTGCTTTAATAAGTTTGGGAGCTATTGCACTCTTAATTCTATTTCAACCTGAGGTTCGAAAATTTTTATTAATGCTTGGTTCCACCAACTTTACCAACAGAAAAAATTTTTTAAAACAGTTGAAATTTTTAAATACTGAAATCCATACAAATATGGATATTGAAACGATTATAAATGCTTGTGAAATTTTGGCTTCTACAAAAACAGGCGCTTTAATTGTTTTGGAACGCACGCATAATTTAGATTTTGTAAAACCTACTGGTGACAATATAAATGCTGAAATAAGTTTACCTATTATTGAAAGTATTTTCTATAAAAACAGTCCACTTCATGACGGAGCTGTTATTATTAAAGAAAACTTTATTATTGCATCACGTATAGTTTTACCCTTATCCGCGAAAACAATTCCTGCTAGATTTGGATTACGACACAAAGCAGCTATCGGAATTACAGAAAAAACAGATGCACTTTGTTTGGTTGTTTCGGAAGAAACTGGTAAAATTTCTTACATTAAAAATGGGGAGTTTGTATTGTATAAAAACACCAATGAATTAGTTGAAACAATTAAGTACGATTTAAATTAGCATTAAAACTATACAACTTTAAACCTTTTTAACTAGCAGCTTCATTCGCAAATTGCATATCATATAAGTTTCTATAAAACCCATCAAAAGCAAGTAATTCCGCATGCGAGCCTTGTTCCACAACTTCACCTTTATCCATTACAATAATTCTATCCGCTTTTTTAACGGTCGTTAACCTATGTGCAATAATGATAGAAGTTTGATATTGTGTAATTTTATCCGTTGCTTGTTGAATTAATTTTTCGGAATAAGAATCAATAGACGAAGTTGCTTCATCTAAAATTAAAACACTTGGCTTGCTAACATAGGCTCGTAAAAAAGCAATTAATTGTCGTTGACCAGCCGAAAGCATTACTCCACGCTCTTTTACATTGTAATTATAATCATTTGGTAAGCTCATAATAAACTCGTGAATACCAATTTCTTTTGCCGCATTTTTAACATCTTCTAAAGAAACGTCTGGTTTCCCTAACACAATATTATTATAAATGGTATCAGAAAAAAGAAAAACATCTTGTAGAACAACTGCTATTTGTTTTCTTAATGACGTAATTTCATAAGCATCAATATTAATGGAATCTATACAAATTTCACCTTTTGAAATTTCATAAAAGCGATTTACTAAATTTATAATAGTCGATTTTCCAGCCCCAGTAGCACCAACAATAGCAACAGTTTCACCGGGTTTAATATCAATTGAAACACCTTTTAGTACTTCTTCACCTTCAATATAACTAAAGTGTACATTTTTAAACGAAATTTCACCTTTAAAATGTCCTGCTTCCAAATCGCCTGTTTTTGCAATTTGACTATCCGTATCTAAAATTTCAAAAATACGATCCCCAGCAACCATTCCCATTTGAAGGGTATTAAATTTGTCTGCAATTTGCCGTAACGGCCTAAATAACATTTGAGCCATCATTATAAAAGCAATAATTTCTCCAGCATTGGTTACTCCTGAATTAATAATATCCAAACCGCCGTACCACACCATCAACCCTGTAGCTATAGAAGAAAGTATTTCAGCAATAGGAAAGAAAATAGAATAATACCAAACAGTTTTTATGTATGCTTTTTTGTGTTTATCATTAATTTTTACAAAATTATCATACTCTATTTGCTCACGATTAAACAACTGAACAATGTTCATTCCTGTTACTCTTTCCTGAACAAAACCGTTTAAGTTTGCCACTTGAGTTCTCACTTCTTGAAAGGATGCTTTTATTGCTATTTGAAAAATTTTGGTGGCATAAATTAAAATTGGCAATACAATAAATGCAATTAATGACAATTTCCAGTTCATCCACGCCATAACTATAGCAACTACCACCATTTTTAAAATATCACTAATAATCATAAACAACCCTTGCCCAAAAAATTGCGCAATCGTTTCAGTGTCAGACACTAAACGTGTTACCAATTTTCCTACGGAAGAATTATCGAAATACGTCATTTTAAACTGTAACATATGATTTTGAAGCTTCAATCGGATATCCTTAATAATATGTTGCCCTAACCAGTTTACAATATATATGAATATAAACTGCAAGAAAACTTCCGCCATTAAAAAAACAATCATCAATATGGAATAGTACAACAACCCTTCTTTGTCCTTATTCTCTAAATAATTATTTACAACTTCCTGTAATAAAACTGGTTTTGCTACGGAAACCAATGCCAATGCAATAGCCGCTATGGTACTTATCACAAAATGAACATTGTATTTTTTTGCGTACTGCATCAGTCGCATAAAAATATCCATATCAAAAGCTTTCCCTGTAACCTTTTTACTCATTTATAAATATATTTTTAGGATATAACACTTCCGTTAAAAACAAGCCTTGCGGCGGAACCGAAGGCCCAGCATTACTCCTATTTTTACTTTCAATTATTTTTCTAAAATCGTTCAATGAAACTTTTCCTTTTCCAATTTCAATAAGTGTTCCTACAACAGCACGCACCATATTCCTTAAAAATCGATCTGCGGTAATGTAAAAAATTAAATCATTTCCTTCTTCAACCCATCGAGCTCTAGTAATTGCGCAATTATAGGTTTTTACATCGGTGTTAGAACGCGAAAAGCATTGAAAATTGGTGTAAGTTAGTAAAATTTCAGCCGCCTCATTCATCAATGCTACATTTAACTTTTTATTAGTATACTGCCAAGTGGTTTCCACTAAAAAAGGATTTCTTC
>JAGPIQ010000032.1 GCA_018054895.1 Lutibacter sp.
CCGCTGCATTAGGGTTTTTACCAATGGCAATTTCTACAAACGCAGGTGCAGAAGTACAACGCCCGTTAGCAACCGTTGTAATTGGTGGTTTAATTACGGCAACCATTTTAACATTGGTAGTTTTACCAGTTTTATATGCCATATTCGACACAAAAACTATAAAAATAAAACGTAAAAATAAAACACCTAAAGCGTTGCTATTATTGCTTTTAATAGTGCCAATTGTAAGTTTTTCTCAAACAAAATCCGTTTCGTTAGATGAAGCGATTGAAATTGCAGTTAAAAACAATAAACAACTAAATATTAAAGGGTTAGAAATTGAAAAAAGCAGTAAATTAAAAAAAGCAGCTTTTGACATGGACAAAACTGATGTTTATTATTTAAAAGATAGAACCAATTTAGGAGTGGACGGAGAACCTTACGAAACGTATGGAGTGAGTCAAACTATTGAGTTTCCAACGGTGTATTTTGCAAAAAATAAAGTAGGAGCCATTTCTGAAAATTTGGCTGGAATTTCTTTTGAAATTGCTAAAAATGACTTGACTAAAAATGTTTCAAAAGCTTTTTATCAATTGCTATACTTGAATAAAAAATTAGAGCATTTGGTGTATATAGATAGTTTGTACACTAATTTTTCGAAAGCGGCGCAACGTAAATTTGAGTTGGGTGAATCTAATTATTTAGAAATGATTACATCACAATCTAAATACAAGCAATACAATATGCAGTTGAATCAGCTTAAAAATGATATTGCTATTGCAAATGAAAATTTAAGTGTTTTGTTGCAAGTTGAAGAAAAAATAGAAATTGTGAATACCGATTTAGATAAAATACCTTTTATGGAGAGTGATGTAAGCAACCATTTATTGAATCAATATTCTAGCGAAAACAACAGATTATACAAAGCAACTAAAGGATTAGAAATGCAACAATTATTACCCGATTTGCATTTCAATTATTTTAGAAGTGAAGATTTATTTGCAAATTCATCGGTAAATAGTTTTCAAGCAGGTGTTTCAATTCCGTTAGCCTTTTGGGGAAAATCGAGTAAAATAGCTGCCAAAAAAATTGAATATGATATTGCAAAAGAAACTGCTTTTGATGTAGCTTATAAATTGAAATCTAAAAAAGCAGTTTTATTAGATGAACTTCAAAAGAATGATGCACAACTCAGCTATTTTAATGAAAGCGGAAAAAATATGGCAAAAGAAATTTTAAAAACTGCCACATCAAGCTATAAAAATGGTGAAATAGACTTTTTTCAATACATCCAAAGCATAGAAAATGCGAATCAATTAAATATCGATTATTTCTCTTATTTAAACGCATACAATCAAACAGCTTTGGAAATTAATTACTTAAACCTTTAAAATTCAACAATGAAAAAAAATAGAATATATACAGTAGCAATCATTTTCTGGGTAGGAATTATTTCTTGTAACAGTTCAAAAAGCAATGAAAATGAAGCAGTTCAAACAGCAGAAACTTCATCTATAATTGAAGTTTCAGCAGAACAATTTAAAAGCGCTCAAATGGAATTACAACCAATAGCTCCACAACAATTTTTTGAGAGCGTAAAAACAAATGGTTTTATAGATGTTCCTCCAACCGATAGAGCAATGGTAAGCGCTACAATGGGCGGTTTTGTTAAAATTTCTCATTTATTAATAGGTGAACAAGTAAAAAAAGGACAGTTGTTATTAACGCTGGAAAACCCTGATTTTATTGAAATTCAACAAAATTATTTAGAATTAATAGAAAAACTAAACTACTTAAAAAGTGAATATGAACGTCAGAAAACACTGTTCAATGAAAAAATAACTTCAGAAAAAAACTTTTTAAAAGCTGAAAGTGACTATAAAAGCGCTGTAGCAAATAGCAATGGATTGGCTCAAAAATTACGATTGTTGAACATAAATCCGGCGACAGTTAAAACGGGTAAGTTTACAAGTGCTATTCCTGTATATTCTCCAATAAATGGTAGTGTAACACAAGTAAATGCAAGTGTTGGTAAATTTATGGATGCATCGGAAGTATTGGTAGAAATTATTGATGATGTACATAAACACATAGAATTGGTCATTTTTGAAAAAGATGTTTTAACGGTTAAAGTAGGTCAGAAAATTAAGTTTAAACTGCCAGAAAATTCTTCAAATATATACACTGGAGAAGTTCATTTAATTGGAAAATCTATTGATGAAAAAAACAGAACCGTAAAAGTGCATGGACATTTAGAAAATGAAAAACAAAATTTTTTAGTGGGTATGTTTGTTGAAGCTGAAATAATTACTAACGAGGTGCAGAAAATTGCACTTCCTGTGGAAGCTTTTATTGAAGAGGATGCTGCTTTTTATATTTTAGTTTTAACAGCGCAAAAAGAGAATATGTATTATTTTGAGAAACAAGCCGTAAAAATTGGATTAAAAAACGAACGTTTCATTGAAATTTTAGACGCTACAAATTTATTAAAAGGGAAACAAATCTTAGTAAAAGGTGTTTTTACACCTTTAGACTAATAAATTGAATGAAATAGCGACTATTATAAATTTAAAATATGGTTATATGAATTCTGTTTTGTATTTTTGAAAAAACCATAAAAATAAAAAATAATGAGTAATAACGGACAATTACAATTGCCTAAGAATTTAATGCCCTTAATTATATTAGGAGTAGTATCAATTATATTTCTTTCAAAATCTACAGTAACCATTGATGCTGGAGAGGCTGGTGTGCTTTGGAAACGTTTTGATGGAGGAGTAGTAGTAGATGAACCTGCTTTGGGAGAAGGTTTTCATATAGTAGCACCTTGGAATGAAGTGATCGTATATGAAGTACGTCAACAAGAATTATTTGAAAAAATGAAAGTACTTTCTTCAAACGGTTTGGACATTATTTTAGAAACATCATCATGGTATATGCCTAAATCCGAGGATCTAGGTAGATTGCATCAAGAGAAAGGTGAAAATTATTTGGAAAGAGTAATTAAACCAACACTTCGTTCTGCTGCAAGATCAGTTGTTGGTCGTTATACGCCTGAGCAATTATATGCCAGCAAAAGAGATGTGATTCAAAGTGAAATTTTTGATGAAGCAAAAAAAATATTAGATGGACAGTACATTGAATTAAATGAAGTTTTAGTGCGTGATGTAACGTTACCAGCTACTATTAAAGATGCTATTGAACGTAAATTAAAACAAGAGCAAGAATCTTTGGAATATGAATTTAGATTAGTAACGGCTCAAAAAGAAGCTCAAAAACAAATTATTGAGGCACAAGGTAAAGCAGATGCTAATAAAATTTTAAGCGCTTCCTTAACGGATAAAATTTTACAAGATAAAGGGATTGAAGCTACTTTAGAGTTGTCTAAATCGCCAAACAGTAAAGTTGTTATTGTGGGTAGTTCAAAAGATGGTTTACCATTAATATTAGGTAATAATTAAAACATATAAAGCAATAGTATAAAAAAAGCCAACTGAAAAGTTGGCTTTTTTATTACTTAATAGGTTTAGTATCTATATTTTTATTTGCTACCAAATGTTGAATATTATCTGTTTTCGTTTATGCTGATAAGATTTTCAACATCCAATCATGATGGCAAAATAGTAAATTCAGGAATTAACAATTGTCAATTGATTGCAGCTATTTCTTAGGGATAGGTGCTGCTTCTCTAATGGTACTTCCTTTTCTAATGGCTTTATAATTTTCATAGCAAAGCAATGCAGCTTCAATTAATTGTAAATCGCTGGCTTCTTTTATAAAATAATCGGAATAGTTGCATTCATTTAAAAACTCATTCAATTCCGTATCATTCATATCTAAATATTCCATCATTAGCTCTCTGTTAAAATTAGTTTCTAACATAGCGCGTAATTTATCATCATCACGTAATTTTTTTAATTTTTCTAATTCACGTGGTTTTTTACCAAAACGATTGTACACAAAATCAATAGGTTTAAACAGTGCATCAATAGCTGAATTATACGTTTTAGCTTTTTTTACACCTACTTCATAGGTTTGTGGAATTCCATTAATATGAATCCTAGAATACTTATCTGTAGGAACATTTTTAACATCTATTTCTAAAACACCTATTAATTTATGCGATTTTACAACAACTTCTTGCATTTGTTCAGTACGCTCGTGCAGTTCAATTACCAATTCATTTCCTTTCAATAAATCATGAGTAATTTTTAATTTAATGGATTGATACCCCAAATAGGAAATATAAAGTGTGTCATTAGCAACTGTAGGAACTATAAATTTACCTTCATCGTTCGATATTGTTCCAATTACTGAATTCAAATTAAATAAATGCGCAGCTTTTAACGGAGCTTTATCTTTAAAGTCCACAATAATACCAGAAAGTGGGTACGTAGCCTTAACTTTCAATAAACTATCAGAATGTTTCATTATTTGACCAAACGATAGAATCGAAAAAAACAAAAGTGCTAGGGTTGTTAGTTGTTTTACCATATGCAATGATACTAAATTATCTTATAAATTATTGTTAATAAATATGAAAAAATAGGGAATAAACTTTATATGTATAAAATTTATTCCCTATTTAAAAACTTCCTTTATTAATTAGCAATTAATAAGCTAATTTTTGAAAATAACTATAAAATATGGGTTTATAATTAGGCTGCAGGAAATTTAAGCTTTTTATGCTCACTTATAGTTTCATTAATTAATTTCACCCATTTTTCAGCAATTTTTATTTCTCCTGCTAAAAGAGGGTTTATTTCTGCATTGTAAATTTCTAATTTCGTTTCTGGTTTGTTTTTAGTTATAGGGGTAAAAACAAGTTCCAGTTTTTCAACAACATCCCCTTTATTCGTTGTTTTTATAAAATTACATTTTTGAAATTCATTTAAATTAATAGCAATACTTTCATTCAAATCTCTTAGTTGGCGAATAAAAAACACCAATTTATCATCTTGGTTTATACCAATTACTGTACCTGACCAGAAATCCGATTGACTAATGGATGAATTATTAGACTTAGAGAGTAAATTAAAATCATTCGCTAATTTTTTTTCTCTACTTTTTCTTGAAATTCCAGTTAATACAATTGGTGAAGCAATTAATAGGATCATTACAAATCCTATTATTAATGTTGTTGAATCCATTTTTATATGTTTTTTGAAGTGTTATATAGCTTTTTACTACATAACAGAATTAAATTTTAATTATTTTTTATTGTATAATAGCAATATCCAAAACATCATATTTTGAATTTTAGCAAACCGAAAAAAAAATAAATTTATAAAAACGAATGAAAAGGGAATAGGAGTATTGTTTTAGAATAATTAACAAGTAAATTTATCCAATATTCCTGATATTGTTTGAAGCCATTTTGTAAAAAAAGCTCTATATAAACATTGTAAAAATCCGCAAGTGGATTTATTTTTACTGTAAATATTTGTAAAAAGTGAGTGTTCTCGTAAGAAAAGTCTAAAGAAGAGATTGTTGTAACAATTCCAGGAACCTCGAATGATTTAAAGGTATTTTCCTGAGAGTATTTAACACTTTCATTCAGTAAGTTTGAAGCTTCATTTGAAACAATACGAGTAGTTTCTACATTGTTAAAATGCAGAAAGCCAAGTAATATTATACAAATATATAGTGCTTTTTTCACAAAGTAAATGTATATAATTTTTGAATTCAAAAAAAATATTTTTTCTATTGGTGTTTTAGCAATTTTTGCTTTCAAAAAAAGAAGTGCGAGTAACAGAATTATTTTAAAGTTGCACCTAGTAAAACTAAACCATGTCCCCAATTTTATGTTAAAAAGCCACTTTTTTACTATAAATAAAAAACAAACGGCTGTTGTTATAGTTGCAATAAAAGTAAAATTATTAAAAGTGTTTTTAATTTTAATAATAAAGCTATTAGCTATAAATTAGTAAAAAAATTGTAAAGCTAGTTTATGTCCTTTTTTCAATCATCCGTAGTTACAAAACACGTTCAATTATTAAATAAAGAAACCGTTGCAGCGCAATGGCAACTGTTTAAAAATCATTTTCACAATCCTGTAATTCAACAGAATATACGGAATAGTAAAGAAGAACAATACCAAGGGGAGTTTTTAATTGATTTGTTTGTAAACGTGTTGGGTTACACTAAAAATCCGCAACCAAATTTCAACCTTACAACCGAATATAAAAATGTAAAAGATGCTAAAAAAGCGGATGGTGCAATTAGTATTAATGACGTTGTAAAAGCAGTAATTGAGTTAAAAGGTACAGAAACAACCGATTTAAACAAAATAGAAACTCAGGCGTTTGGATATAAAAACAACCAACCAAGCTGTAACTATATTATTACTTCTAATTTTGAAAAATTGCGTTTTTATATTGACAATGCAATAGATCATATAGAATTTAACTTATTTACATTAACGGAAAAGGAATTTGAAGTATTGTATGTTTGCTTATCCTATGAAAGTATTGCTGCGGACATTCCTAAAAAAATTAAAACACAATCCGTTAGTCAGGAAGATGTAATTACTAAAAAATTATACAACGACTATTCACTATTTAAACGTGAATTACATCAAAATTTAGTGGCGCTTAATCCGCAATTTGATGCGTTGGTGTTGTTTAAAAAATCGCAAAAATTATTAGATCGTTTTCTGTTTTTGTTTTTTGCTGAAGACAGGCAGTTATTACCGCCAAATTCCGTTCGGTTAATTTTAACTAAATGGGAAAGTTTGAATGAATTATATGACGAGTATCCTTTGTATGGAATGTTCAAAAATTATTTTAAAGCGTTAAATACTGGAAGAAAAGGGGATAAATACGACATTTTTGCCTACAACGGTGGGTTGTTTAAGCCAGATGAAGTGCTGGATGCAATTTTAATTGAGGATCATTTATTATTTAAACACGCAAAAGCACTTTCTGAATACGATTTTGAAAGCGAAGTAGACGTCAATATTTTAGGGCATATTTTTGAAAATTCATTAAATGAGTTAGATGAAATACAAGCAGAATTAACAGGCGAAACCGTTGATAAAACCAAAACAAAACGTAAAAAAGATGGTGTTTTTTACACACCAAAATACATTACAAAATATATAGTAGATAATACGGTTGGAAAACTATGTGAAGAGCAAAAAACAGCGTTGCAACTAAATGAAAATGACTATATAACCGATAAAAAACGACAAAAAAAAACGATAAAGGACTTGTTGGATAAGCTAACAACGTACCGCAACTGGTTGTTGCAACTAACTATTTGCGATCCTGCCTGTGGTTCTGGAGCGTTTTTAAACCAAGCGTTGAATTTTTTAATTGCTGAACATAAATATATAGATGAATTACAAGCCAAACTATTTGGCGATGCAATGGTATTAAGCGATGTTGAAAAAAGCATTTTAGAAAACAACTTATTTGGGGTGGACTTAAATGAAGAAAGTGTTGAAATAGCCAAACTAAGTTTGTGGTTACGTACCGCACAACCCAACCGAAAACTAAATGATTTAAACAATAATATTAAATGTGGAAACAGTTTAATTGATGATGTTACCATTGCTGGCGATAAAGCATTTAATTGGCAACAAGAGTTTCCGCAAATATTTAAAGAAAAAAATAAAAAAGCATTTCATATTACAACGGCGGTTCACGATAGTAGAACTTCGCAACTGATGCTTGATTATAAAGTGCGCGAAAAAAGAGATTTTGGAACAAACCCATATCCAACTATCAATTATTTTACTGATGACGATAATTTTATAATTACACAAACCATTGCTACTATTGTAAAAGAAGACCAGTTAAAGGTTTTGGCATATAATATTTGCGCAGATCATATTCATTTATTGTTGGTGTGTGAAGAAGAGAACGTCTCTAAAATTGTACAAAAAATAAAGTCTGTAACTTCAAAAGAAGTTCATAAAGCAACAAGAGAGAAATTAAACTCAACAAGGGAGCATGCTCCCTTGCCTGAAATTACACAAAAAATAAAGTCTAAAACTTCAAAAGAAGTTCATAAAGCAACAAATGAGCATGCTACCAAGCCACTTTGGACACAAAAATTTGGTTGTAAAGAAATTGAAAGTGAAATACAATTAACAAACACTATTGAATACATAAAAAATAACAGAGTAAAACATAATTTGCCTACAATAAACAAGGGCGTATGCTCCCTTGTCGAAAATATGGTATGCAGTTTTGATGCTGCTTTTATAACTGAATATAAAGGTGGTTTTGATGTGGTAATTGGGAATCCGCCATATGGAGCAAGTTTAGGTGATAAAGATATTAATTATTTTAGGAGTACATATAAATCTGTAATTGGTCATTCTGAGGTTTATTATATTTTTACGGAAAAAGCTATCAAAAGTTTAACTAAACAAAAAGGATTAATTGGTTTTATTATTCCTAATGCATGGTTATCTAATAAGTATGCGAAAAAACTAAGAGAGATACTTATAACAACAACCTCAATTAATAATTTGATTAATTTTAATAGACAAATAATATTTGAAGATGCAAATGTAGAAACTTCGATTTTTATTTTAAAAAATGTAAAACCTCAAATAAAAAATGAAGTTCTTGTTGGGCAAGATTTACAAAATCAATATTATTTCATTCAAAATGAATGGTATGAAAATGATAATTACCTGATTTCTTTTGCTTCTAATAGTAGAATAGATACAATATTAAAAAATATTAATTCTTCGGAATTTAAATTATCTGATAAGTTGGATATTTCAAATGGCTTCAAGCCATATCAGGCAGGTTATGGGGTAAATTTAGAAGGAGTTTCATTGACAACTAATGATGTGAAGAACAGAATTTATCACTCAGAATTAATGATTGATAATACATATAAAAAAGAAATTAAAGGCAAAGGGGTCAAGAGATATAGTTTTCAATGGGAGGAAAGTTACATTAAATGGGGAAAATGGTTAATGTCACCTAAAAATGAATACTATTTTGAACAACCTAAAATTTTAGTAAGACAAGTTATTAGCGATTATCTATTTGCTTATTTAGATTATTATAAATATTATGCGGATCAATCATTATATGTCTGTACAAATTTTCAAGGTAGAAATGAAAGTTTAGAGTTTTATACAGCTCTGTTAAATAGTAAGTTATATGGGTTTTATTTTAGAAAATTTTATTCTGAAGAAGATGATTTATTTCCAAAAATAAAAGTGAATGAATTGAAAAACTTACCTGTAAAAGAAGCAAATTCTAGCTTTAAGTTAGAAATGTCAAAATATTCTACAAATATTAATGACTTGATAAAAGAATTACAAGAAGTAGCAACCAAATTTCAACGCACAATACAACGCAAGTTTGAAATAGAACCCTTGCCAAAAAAACTACAAGATTGGTATTTGCTTTCGTATGCGGAGTTTATAAAAGAATTAAGCAAAAAGAAAGTAAAATTAAGCCTTAGCGAAGAAGCAGAATGGGAAGATTATTTTGTGCAAGAAAGCAAAAAAGCATTAGATCTTAAAGCAAAAATAGACACAACAGATAAAGAAATTGATGCAATGGTGTATGCGTTGTATGGGTTAACGGAGGAGGAAATAGCTATAGTAGAAAGTTCCCATTAGGCAAAATTATTATTTAGTGATTCACAAACTCTAAATAAATAAAAAAGAAGAGCCTAATTGATCTGATGTTAATAATAAATATTCATTAACAAATTCTTCTGTGGAATGTTAGTGCGAAACTTTTGAAAACACTTTTTTAATTCTTAAAATAGGTACTTTTATAGGTACTTTAACATGTGCGTTAAAAATATTTAAAAACTTACTCATAGATACATATTTGCAAATGCCTATTGTTCAGTGTTTTAAGTTGTGCACGTAACTGGATTCGAACCAGCACATTCTAATCGAACACCAGCCCCTCAAGCTGGCGCGTCTACCAATTCCGCCATACGTGCAATAAGAGGGCAAATATACATGTTTTTGTTCTTTCTAAATAGGTTCACAGATAAAAAAAATACATCCAAAATTTAAAAGCAAGTTCTAACTATTCCCCTCCTTGGAGGGGTTAGGGGGTTGGTATCGCACTTTTAGAAAACCGATACATCAAATAGTATTAATTCTATTCTCGCAGGTTAGACTTTAAAATAGGTATGTGTAAGTGTAAAATCCAATAACTTTTGGTATTGATCCAACATTATTTTATAAACTAAGGAATTGGGAATCATTCTCACTTCCTAAAACAAAAAAAAGTCAAGCTTTAGACTTGACTTTTTTTGTGACCGGGCTGGGGCTCGAACCCAGGACCACCTCCTTAAAAGGGAGGTGCTCTACCAACTGAGCTACCAGGTCATTTGCAATTAAAATGTATTCCCTAATTGCGAGTGCAAATATAATACCTATTGTTTTACCTCACAAGTTTTTTTATGAAGTTTTTTAATCGATATTTGTTTTTTTAATTTTTAACGTATAAAAAAAGAGATATGAAAATTGTTTTAATGGGGTATATGGCAAGTGGGAAAAGTGCTATTGGAAAAATTTTAGCTCAAAAATTAAACTTGCAATTTATTGATTTAGATGATTTTATTGAAGAAAATGAAAAGTTAACTATTGCAGAAATTTTTAAACTGAAAGGTGAAATTTATTTCAGAATTAAGGAAGGAGAGTACTTAGAAAAAATTTTAAAAAATTTTAAAAATTGTGTCATTTCTTTAGGTGGAGGGACTCCATGTTACGGAAATAACATCAAAATTATTAAAAATAATTCCATTTCTTTCTATTTAAGCGCCTCAGTAAGTACTATTTTTAATCGGTTAAAAGATGAAAAATCAAAAAGGCCGTTAGTTTCTTCTTTAATTGAAGATGATTTAAAAGAGTATATCGCCAAACATTTATTTGAGCGTACACAATTTTACAACCAAGCGGATCATATATTGTCTGTAAATAAAAATACTATTGAAGAAATTGCGGAAGAAATTTTAACAATTACCAATTAAACTTTTTGATTATTAATACCGTTGAAGTGTTAATTAAATAAGACTCCTTTTTCGCCAGAAAAACAAAATAGAGACTCCTTATTTTGAGCTACAATAAAAAAAATGACATCCAACGAAACAGTATGAGTACATTTTGCAATAATTATTAATTGTCAATTATCCATTTTCAATTGAAAAATTATTCCATTAAAGCGTATGCATTGTTTTCTTCAAAAACTACATAAATATGTTCTTGCATTGATGTAGATAATGAAATTCCTTTAAAATCTGCTTTTACAGGGTACTTTTTGTGGTTTCTGTTAATTAATACGGCTGTTTTAAATTTCTTCAAAGGAACATCTAAAAAATGTTTAATTCCATACATTAAAGTCGTTCCTGAACTCAAAACATCATCAATTAACACCAACGATTTGTTTTTATAAACAGCGGAAGAAATATTAGTACTTATTGGTTTTAATGGATTTTTTTTATCAATTTTAACTTCACATAATACAATTTTAATATCCGATATTTGCTGTAGTACTTCTGCTATTTTTTGAGCAAACACATAGCCATTACCATTAATTCCAGCAATAATAATTTCCTTTTCATTACTGTTTGTTTCGTAAATTTGGTACGCTATTCTGCGTGTTTTATGTTGAATTTGTATGTTTGTTAAAATAATAGAACCTTCCATATTTTTTTAATTTTTTTCAAAGATAAAAAACAATTCTGTTCCTTGTCTCGGTTTAATTGAATTATAGCATTTTCCCAATGCTTTTATTTTGAAATTATTGCGAACCAGTTTTGTATATTCCTCTTCACTTCCTCCAAAAGGTGGGCTACTTTTAGCAAATTCAACATCAAATAATAAACCAAATAATTTCCCTTTTTCTGTTAATAATTGACTCATTTTTAAACTGTAATCTTCACGTAGTATAGGGTCTAATGCGCAAAAAAAAGTTTGCTCCATAATTAAATCATAGGTTTCATTATGTGTAAAAAAGTCCGTTTGAATTAAATTTTCTTCAGGAAACGAAGGTACTCTATTTTTAAAATTTAGTAAAGGCTGAAGCGCTATGTCTATAACAAATACGTTTTTAAAACCTTTATGAAACAAGTATTCTGCTTCATAGCTATTTCCACCGCCTGGAATTAATATTTTTGCATTTTTATCGTTTAGTTGATCAAAATAAGCGGTAAGGGCAGGAGATGGGTACCCAATATCCCAACCTGTAGCATTATTGGCATATTTTTGTTCCCAATATTCCTTATCAAATTTATGGTTTATCATTATAAAGATTTTATAATTCCGCCATCAATAGGAATATTTGTACCTGTAATATAACTTGAATATTCCGAAGCTAAAAAAGCGACTAAATATCCAAATTCACTAGGTTTACCTAAACGTTTCATAGGTATGGAATTGATAGTTTCATTTAAATTTTCTTCAATTGAAACACCTTTAGTAGTTGCCTGAACAGCATTTAATTGTTGAATACGCTCCGTATCAAAAATACCTGTCAATATATTATTAACGGTTATTCCGTCTTTGG
Organism: Lutibacter sp.; assembly: GCA_018054895.1. Lineage (GTDB taxonomy): Bacteria > Bacteroidota > Bacteroidia > Flavobacteriales > Flavobacteriaceae > Lutibacter. The sequence continues at coordinate 12,483 of JAGPIQ010000032.1, forward strand.
CAATATCCGTAGCCAATGTTTTTGCCCAATTGGTAACTGCTGCTCTTATAGTATTTGATAAAACTAAGTGTGCAATAGGCTCTTTTACGGATAAAGAAGCTGTATTAATAATACGTCCAAAACCATTTTTTTTCATTGCTGGCAGAGCCAATAATGTTAAATGGCATTGTGTTTTAAATAGTAAATCAAATGCTAATTGGTAGTCTTGCATTGTTTTATCAAGTGCAGTTCCTGCACTTGGTCCATTGGTATTATTCACTAAAATATCAACCGAATTATGTTTGAAATATTTGGTTGTTTTTGCTGAAAAATCATTAAAATTTAAAAAATCGACGACTATGTATTGGTGTTGTTGACCAAAATCTACATTCAATTCTTTAAGCGTTGCTTTTAATTTGTCTTCATTTCTAGCTAATAGCGTTACACTTGCGCCACATTCAGCTAATTGTAGTGCTATTGCTTTTCCTAAACCTTGGGTGCTTCCGCCTACAAGTGCTTTTTTATGTTTTAAATCAATCTTCATCATTGTCTTCAATTTGGTAATCATCAATATCTCTTCTGTCTTTTTTGGTTGGTCGTCCTACACCTTTTTTTCGATAGTAATCTTTGGAATATTTTAATAATTCCATTTTTTCAAACTCTTCTTTAGGGGTAATATCCTTTCTATAAAGATCGACTAACTTAGCACCAACACGACTTGCAGGTAAATCTAATACCTGAATTTGGTAATTCAATTGATCTTTACGCACCATTAATTTTTCGCCACTAAACACTAATTTTGAAGGTTTTATACTGTCGCCATTTATTTTTACATGTCCCTTTTTACAAGCCTCTGTAGCTATGCTACGGGTTTTAAAAAATCGGATACACCATAAGTATTTATCAATTCTCATATAATAAAGTTAAAATTTGCTTTTTAGCTTTCCTCAAAGGTATGAAAATAGTATCTTGCGCTCCGAAAAAAATATCATAAATGAAAATTAAAAATTTACTAATAGTTGTTGTTTTGAGTATGCTAATTTTTGCGTGTAGCAATGATAGCAGCGATCCGTTTGATGCTATTGCTCAAGAAAAAATTGATGATGCTTTACTTATAGACTATTTAAAAGCAAATTATTTAGTGGAAGCAGATGGAACTATTGACTCTATTTCCAATGGTGAAGCTTCTTTATACTCAAAAATTAAAACGTTAGATGTTACAAAAAATGACATCAATTATAAATTATACTACATCATATTAAATGAGGGTGCTGGAAAACAAGCAAGTAAATTTGATTCTGTGATGGTTGATTTTTCAGGTATTAAATTAGATAGTACTTATTTTAATTATCCTGTTTTGGAATCTCGATTTGACTTAACAAGTTTATTGTATAATGGTGGTGCTGCAGGTTTTGCATATGCTACGTCGCTTTTAAAGGGCGGTACAAAGATAGTGAATGCCGATGAGTCGTTTTCTTTTGAAAATTCAGGAGAAGGAATCTTCTTTTTGCCTTCTGGTTTAGGTTATGGAAATACAAATGCATATACTTCTGGATTTCCTGCAAATACGCCAATGATATTTAAAATAAAGTTACATTATGTAAAAGAGGCTGATAATGATAATGATGGAAGAACAAATAGAGAAGAAGATACAGATAATGATGGGAACTTATTAAATGATGATACCGATGGTGATGGAATTCCTAATTATTTAGATAAAGACAATTAAGATACATAACTTAAAAATTTAAAAAGCCCATTAAAAATTGATAAAATCAATTTTTAATGGGCTTTTTAAGTTGTAAAAAATTATTTGAATCCGACGGCTATTTATTTATTAGCCTTAGTTAAACTGTATGAAATGCTAAAAATAAGCTGTTCTGGTCGAGTATCCAATCTAAAATTAGTGTTGTTATCGTTAAACTTAGCTTCGTTCTTATTTAACCCTCGTTCATACCTAGCATCAATTCCTATTCTCCCAAGTTGCAGCGCAACACCGATGTTTAACCCAACTGTAAACTCTTTTTCAATTGCATCAAAATCCAAACCGTTAAAATCATTATCCATAATGTATTGAAATGAAGGACCTGCAAAAACACTTAACGGACCAATAAGTTCCAATCCAACTAAAAGTGGTGCGCTAATTTTACGCATGTTAAATTCTTCATTTACAGAATTTAAAGCATATTCACTTGTAGTTTTAGTGTATAGTACTTCAGGACGAATATACAAGCTTCCCAAATCAATTTTACCATAAATACCTACTGAATATCCAGCCTTTCTTTCACCTTTGTCTTTGATAATTTGTTCCGTTTCTGAAACAAATTCGTCTAAATTTCCATTTGAATTGTAGTTAATACCGCCTTTTACGCCAAAGCTACTTTGAGCATTTATGGAAAAAAAAGACATAAAAAAAACGGTATTACACAAAATAATTATTTTTTTCATAAAAATAGATTTTGAATGTTATACCGTTTTAAACGCAATAATTATGCCTTTATTTTCTAGCGATCACTTTTTGAACCGCTGCAACAATTGCTTTATCGTTTAATTTGTATTTTTCCATTAATTGAGCTGGAGTTCCAGATTCACCAAAACTATCATTTACAGCAACAAATTCTTGAGGAACTAAATTGTTCTGTACCAACACTCTAGAAACACTTTCTCCTAAACCACCAATAATATTGTGTTCTTCTGCAGTAACAATACAACCAGTTTTAGCTACTGATTTTAAAATAGCTTCTTCGTCTAAAGGTTTAATAGTGTGAATGTTAATTACTTCTGCACTAATTCCCATAGCTTCTAATTGCTCACTTGCTTGTAAAGCTTCCCATACTAAATGACCAGTAGCTACAATAGTAACATCTGTACCTTCAGTCATTTGAATTGCTTTTCCTATGATAAATTTTTCATCTGCAGGCATAAAAACAGGTACAACAGGACGTCCAAAACGCAAGTACACAGGGCCGTGGTGCTCTGCAATTGCAATAGTAGCGGCTTTTGTTTGGTTGTAATCACATGTGTTGATTACTGTCATACCAGGTAACATTTTCATTAACCCAATATCTTCTAATATTTGGTGTGTTGCACCATCTTCACCCAACGTTAAACCAGCGTGTGAAGCACATATTTTTACATTTTTATCTGAATACGCAACAGATTGACGGATTTGATCATAAACTCTTCCTGTAGAAAAATTTGCGAATGTTCCTGTAAATGGAATTTTTCCTCCAATAGTAAGTCCTGCAGCAATACCAATCATATTTGCTTCAGCAATACCAATTTGAAAAAAACGCTCTGGGTTTTCTTCAATAAATTTTTCCATTTTTAGTGAACCAATTAAATCGGCACAAAGTGCAACAACATTAGGATTCGTTCTTCCTAATTCAGCTAAACCAGCTCCAAACCCTGAACGCGTATCTTTTTGTTCTGTAAACGTATATTTTTTCATTGTGTTTTTATTAAAATCGCACAAAAATAACGATTTATAATGACTCGGACTACAATTTTTGTAATTCTTCATAAATTTTATGCACAGGAAATCCCATAACATTAAAATAACTACCTTTAATGCTTTCAACGCCTATAAATCCTATCCATTCTTGAATTCCATAAGCGCCAGCTTTATCAAACGGTTTGAAATTATCAACATAATATGTTATTTCTTCTGAAGAAAGCTTCTTGAAATTGACTTCAGTAACGTCAAAAAAAGTTCGAACTTCTTGCAGTGTTTTTATACATACAGACGTAATAACCTCATGTGTTTTACCAGATAATTCGCTTAGCATTTGCTTTGCGTGAAGGGAATCTAAAGGTTTTTCCAGTGGTTTATTGTGAAGCCAAACAATAGTGTCGGATGTAATAAGAATGTCGTTTTGCACTATTTCATCATTAAAAGCAGCAGCTTTTAACTCCGCTAAATAATTGGTGATTTCTTCTCTTTTTAAAATGGAAGGATACACTTCATCAATAGATTTTACTTTAATGGTAAAATCGACTCCGAGACTCTTTAATAATTCTTGTCTTCGAGGTGATCCAGACGCTAAAATAATGTGGCTGTTTTTAAATTTTTCTAATAACATTTAGTTGAAATAAGATAATATAATGAATATGTGAATTGCAAAAAACATACAGATTTTTAAATATGTGTCTATCTTATGAAATCCTTTTTTTGATTTATTAGTCAGTAATTTTTGAATACTATAAATTAATGGAAAAAGTACAAAAACGAACAAATAGATCGCTGTAATTTTATTTTCAGGATAAATATATAGAATAATTATCATAAGAATAAAAGAGGGAACTAAGCTTATAATGACTGCTATTTTTTGCATTCTATCTCTACCTAATAAAATTGGTAATGTATTCATTTTTAATAAATAATCTCTATTTATATCTTCAATGTCTTTAACTATTTCCAGAATAAAACTTAAGAAAAAAACAATAAAGGAAACAATATAAATGACGGTTGAAACAAAGTCATGGTTATAGTTTATGTCGTAATTTTCAACATCAAAAATAGGTGTTAATAGTATTGAAAAAGCAATTAAAAATGCGATGACTAAATTACCAATCAGAGGTATTGATTTTAAGTATTTTGAATATAAATAGAGTAGGATGGCAATAAAAATAAAAATAAAAGAATGGAACGGTTTTTCAATTTGAAAACTTAACAGCATACCAAAAAGCACTCCTAAAATGGTTAATATCCAATAACTATTTTTTGAATTTTTTAATGAAATACCGTTACTAATTACTACTTTTTTAGGTTTGTTTATGAAATACTTTTCAATATCAAAAATATCATTAATAACGTAACCTCCTGCTGTGATAAGACAAACAGCGCCTACATAAAGTATAAAATGAAAATTGGAAAGTGTTTCAGTTATTGGGTACGCTTTAAAAAAAATAAATTTAATAATGCATTGCATATATAGTATTAATAGGATGTTTTTCCATCGAATTAAATTTAAAAATGCAACAATTAGCATTGATTTTAGTTGAAGTTTTTCTTAATTCTATCTAAGTTAACTTTGTTTTCTCGCGCCTTAATATTTTCACGTTTATCGTAGTTTTTTCGCCCTCTACAAAGCGCAATATCTAACTTAGCATAGCCTTTTTCACTTAAAAAAAGACGTAAAGGAATAATGGTAAGTCCCACATTCTGAACTTCTTTGTATAGTTTTTTAAGTTCGTTCTTATTCAGTAATAACTTACGTTCACTTTTAGGTTTATGGTTGAATGCGTGTCCGTATAGGTATTCGTCAATAGACATATTAATAACAAATAATTCGCCTTTTTCATTAAACTCACAAAAACTTTCTGTAATTCGCGCTTTACTTTCACGAATCGATTTAATTTCTGTTCCTGTTAACTGAATTCCAGCAGTATATTTATCTAAAATATCGTATTCAAAACGAGCTTTTTTATTTTTTATGTTAATTGTCTTCTGCATACAGTACAAATGTAGTATAATTTATGTTGTTTTTTATATCTAGAACAGATGATTTTTTATATTTGATACATGAATTTTAAGTAAATACTATAAAAATCCAAAAGGGTCACTTTTGGATTTTTTATAGTAAAACTTTAGTTATTACTTGTTTCTAAAAACAATTTTATCATCAAAAGCATCTAACAAAATATGACTAGAAGCTGTTACTTTTCCTGATAGAATTTCTTTTGATAGTTCATTCAACACTTCTTTTTGAACCACTCTTTTTACAGGACGTGCTCCAAACTGAGGGTCAAACCCTTTTATAGCCAAAGCTTGAACCAAATCTTCCGTGTATTCAATTTGAATATCTTGTGCTTTTAACATTTTTATTAAAGCATTCAACTGCAATTTTACAATTTGCTTAATTTCACCTTCATTTAAAGGAGTAAACATTACTATTTCATCAATTCTATTTAAAAATTCCGGACGTATGGTTTGTCGTAATAAGGTAACCACTTCTAATTTAGTGCTTTCGGTAATAGCTTCTCTATTTTTCATATCCATTTTTTCAAAACGATCCTGAATAATTTGAGAACCCATATTGGAGGTCATAATTATAATTGTATTTTTAAAATCAGCCAATCTACCTTTATTATCTGTCAATCTACCTTCATCTAACACTTGTAACAAAATATTAAAAGTATCAGGATGTGCTTTTTCAATTTCATCTAATAAAATTACGGAGTATGGTTTTCTTCTAACAGCTTCTGTTAATTGTCCACCTTCATCATACCCCACATATCCTGGAGGCGCACCAATTAATCTACTTACTGAATGACGTTCTTGATATTCACTCATATCAATTCGTGTTAAAGAATTTTCATCATCAAATAAATATTCAGCCAATGCTTTTGCTAATTCAGTTTTACCAACTCCGGTAGTTCCTAAAAACAAGAACGATCCAATAGGTCTTTTTGCATCTTGTAAACCAGCTCTAGAGCGTCTTACAGCATCTGCAACTGCGGCAATTCCTTCTTCTTGACCAACAACGCGGTGGTGCAACTCATCTTCTAATTGTAATAACTTTTCACGTTCACTTTGTAACATTTTAGTAACAGGAATTCCAGTCCATTTAGCAACAACTTCTGCAATATCATCTCTAGTAACTTCTTCTTTAATTAAAGCAGCACCTTCATTTTTATTGAAATCTAATTGCAATTTACTTAACTGTTCTTGCTCTTCTTTAATTTTACCATATCTAATTTCGGCTACTTTTCCATAATCGCCATCTCGTTCAGCGCGTTCAGCTTCTAATTTATAATTTTCAATAGCTTCTTTACTTGCCTGAATATTATCTATCAATTCTTTTTCGCTTACCCATTTAGCGTTAATTTCGTTTCTTTTCTCTTTTAAATTAGCGACTTCTTCTTTTAAACTAGCTAATTTTTTTTCATCATTTTCACGTTTAATAGCTTCAATTTCGATTTCAATTTGCATAATTTTTCTATCCAGCACATCTAATTCTTCAGGCTTTGAATTGATTTCCATGCGTAATTTAGCTGCCGCTTCGTCCATTAAATCAATAGCTTTATCTGGTAAAAATCGATTAGAAATATAACGTTGTGACAATTCTACAGCTGCAATTATAGCATTGTCTTTAATTTGTACTTTATGATGGTTTTCATATTTTTCTTTAATACCACGCAAAATTGAAATAGCACTTTCAGTATCTGGTTCGTTTACCATTACTTTTTGAAATCTACGTTCCAATGCTTTGTCTTTTTCAAAATATTTTTGGTATTCATCTAAAGTTGTGGCACCAATAGCTCTTAATTCACCACGTGCCAAAGCAGGTTTTAAAATATTAGCTGCATCCATAGCGCCTTGTCCGCCACCAGCACCAATCAGTGTATGAATTTCATCAATAAATAGTACAATATTACCTTCAGCAGAAGTAACCTCTTTTACAACCGATTTTAAACGCTCTTCAAATTCACCTTTGTATTTTGCACCTGCTATAAGCGCTCCCATATCTAAGGAGTAAATTTGTTTGTCTTTTAAATTTTCTGGAATATCTCCTTTTACAATTCTATGTGCTAAACCTTCGGCAATAGCAGTTTTACCCGTTCCAGGTTCACCAACTAAAATTGGATTATTTTTAGTTCTTCTTGAAAGAATTTGTAATATTCTTCTAATTTCCTCATCTCTACCTATTACCGGATCTAATTTTCCATCTTTTGCTAATTGATTTAAGTTTTTAGCATATTTATTTAAAGAATTATAGGTTTCTTCAGCACTTTGTGAGGTTACTTTACTTCCTTTACGTAATTCTTCAATGGCTGTTTTTAAACCTTTTTCTGAAATCCCTGCATCTTTTAATAGTTGTGATGTGGTATCTTTAGTATTTAATAACGCTAATAATAAATGCTCAATTGATACAAATTCATCACCCATTTTTGAGGCTTCATCCGTAGCGTTATTTAACATTTTTGAAGCGTTTCTAGATAATGAAATTTCTCCACCAGTAACTTTAGCATAACTTTCTAAAGTCTTATCTATTACACTTTTAAGTAATTCAATATGAATCCCTAATTTTTTAAAAATAAACGGAATTACATTTTCGTCAACTTCAAAAATCCCTTTTAAAATGTGTGAATTTTCTATTTGTTGATGGCCATAACTTTCTGCAAGTTGCTGTCCCTTCTGAATAGCTTCTTGCGACTTTATTGTGAATTTATTTAAGTTCATAACGTATTGTTTTTTTATACATTTATTCATTCAAAAAATATTCCAATCCAAAGAAAGATCAGAAACAAGTCAAATTGTCTTGTTTTTAAAGAGGTTAAGGACATTTTGGCGTGATGTTATAAGTCTAGTTTTACTATTGAGTAGTAGAAAAAATAGTACTAGTTCTTGCTTATAAAGGTACTAAAAATTAGAATATATAATTTAAAATGAAGTATTTAATCTTATGTATAAACTGACATAATTTTGAGCAATGCTTGTTTAAATTTTTAATTATTAGTTGAAGCTGTAAAATAAGTTTTTATACAACTTAGGTTTGGGTAAATCTAAAGAATAAAACGATTTTGAAGTGTTTTAATTTATGATTTATAGTAATTTTTAAAAGTACCATCGGTATAAAAAACAACAATTCTTTCAATTTCTTTATCGGAATTATTTTCAATGTTTTTAAAAGTGGGTGCTAAATTTCTAATTGATTCCTCATTACTTTTAGAAAATAAATTTGCAGAAGGTGAATTTTGAGTAGGAGGAATTATAGGCTTTATTTCTTTTTGTTTAGGAAAAGTTCCAGTACCATTTAAAAGCCAATACAATTCCACTTCCGGAAATTCTTTTAAAACTTTTAATACAAAATCCAAACTAGGCTTGTTTCTGCCAGATAGAATATGTGATATGCTTGAGCGCTGAACCTCTATTTTATCAGCAAAATTTCCGGCTGTAATTTCATAAAAGTCCATGATTTTATTCAAGCGTTCTGCAAATTTTTCAACGTTTACCATAATTAACAATTGTAAATAAAAATACATTAACAAATGTAAATAATAAAAACGATTCTAAAAAATATAATAATTTATTAGTGAATATTAGTGTTAATATAATTAAATTTTTAGTTTATGTAAAACTACCTAAAGCATTAAAAGTAAAGTACATATATATATTGTATAGATTGTATCAATAGTGGAAGGGAGTAGGTTATTTCTTGAGTTTTGAATGAGAGTTGCTTTAATTACAAATGTAAAAGATGTTTTCAAAAAAACAATTTACATTTGTAAACTTTGGTTTGATTACATTTGTAAACTTAAATTTAAAGGATAAAATTGATGACTATTGAGAAGTTAGAAAACTGGTATCAACTTAATTTTGAAAATCAGTTACAAGGACGAAGAATATTATTTAATGATATAGAACCTATATTGTTAAAATTATCTAATAAGTTTCAGAAAGAAATTATCGGATATTCAGAAAGTGGCACACCTATATACATGATAACATTGGGTACTGGACCTAAAAAAGTACTCACTTGGTCGCAAATGCACGGAAATGAAAGTACGGGTACAAAAGCATTATTTGACTTATTTAAACTGATTGAAAACCCAACTGAAGAGTTTAAACCAGTAGTTGATGCGATATTAACCGAATGCACTTTAAAGTTTATTGTGTTATTAAACCCAGACGGTTCTGTGAAATTCACACGTGAAAATTTGAATGATATCGATTTAAATAGAGATGCAGTAGATAGGAAAGCTGTAGAAAGTAATTTGCTTCGAACCCATTTAGATACTTTTAACCCTGAATTTTGTTTTAATTTACATGATCAACGTTCTATTTTTAATGTTGAGGGCACTCCAAATCCTGCTACAATTTCATTTTTAGCACCTTCAGAAGATTTAGAAAGAACTATAACTAAAGGAAGGACAGAAACTATGAGTGTAATTGTTTCTATGAATGAATTGTTGCAAAAGGCAATTCCAAACCATATTGGTAGGTATACTGATGAGTTTTATCCGACAGCTACTGGTGATAATTTTCAAAAGTTAGGACATAATACTATTTTGATAGAGGCAGGTCATTATCAAAATGATTATGCGCGCGATATTGTTCGAAAATTCAACTTTTTTGCCATTCTGCAAGGTCTGTATTTTATAGCAACCTCTAAAACGTATGATAATTATCAGGAATATTTCAAAATTCCGAATAATGATAAGAAATTTTTAGATTATGTTTATAAAAACATCACTATAAATGAAAATAACGAAATTAAAGTTACAGATATTGGTATTCAGCTTAAATTCAAAGTGATAGACGGAGAATTAGTAAGTTATAAAGCTATTGAATGTACAGGGAATTTATCTGATTTCTATACAAACAACTGTATAAATGCTGAAAAAATGAATATAAAGGATTTAAAATTATCAAATTCGTAAATATTTTGTGTTATTATCAGATTTTTTTAATATTTTTGCTTAATATTTTATTATTAACAACAACTGTATTATGAAAAAATTTGTGTTGGATGAGATAGATCATCAAATCTTAGATATTCTTATTGAAAATGCAAGAACTCCTTTTACGGATATTGCAAAAACTTTAGTAGTTTCAGCAGGAACTATCCATGTGAGGGTTAAAAAAATGGAAGATGAAGGAATTATAAAAGGTTCAACACTTACGCTGGATTACGAAAAAATGGGCTATTCATTTATTTCGCATGTGGGTATTTATTTAGATAAAACTTCTAAAACAATGCAAGTTGTTGGAGATTTAAAGAAAATTCCGAATATTACTGTCGCTTATATCACAGCTGGTAAGTTTAATGTGTTTTGCAAAATTAGAGCGAGAGACACAACTCATGCAAAGGAAATTATTTTTGAAATTGATGATATAGATGGAGTTTCAAGAACTGAAACTATGATTTCATTAGAAGAAAGCATCAACGATAAGAAAAGATTAATGCACTCTATTTTTAGAGATATTTAATTCCGATCCTACTAAGAATTAAAAACACCTTATCAATAAAATTGATAAGGTGTTTTTTTGTGCTTAAAGTAGTTTTTTACTTCATAAAATGACTTATGTAACTATTGTTGAATTATTTAGTTATTAGTTCATAATTTATAAAATTGATAAATATCAGTCACTATTTAAAATAAAAATAGTAACTTAGAGGTGTATTGCAAATGAAATATATAATGTATTTTATTCATTTTTCGAATTCTTTTATTGTACGGTCGTAAGTGTGGTTATTAATACTCAAAAAGGATTCTTCCAATTATTTTGATATTTTTTACATTAACTATAAAATTCCTTCATTATGAAAACAATTAGAATTACCAGCGGAAAATTATTATTTAATAAAGATGGAGTAGGATTACTTCATAAAAAAACTCAAAAATGGGTTTCAGAAATTGAATTTGTTAAAATAGAACAAGAGTTTTTAAAAGAATTATTATCAGATCATATTATTGATTTTTGTAATTCGCATAATCTTGAAACTGCAAAAATGCTATTAAATGAAATTGATGAAGAAACTAAATTGGGTTCTAATTTAATTGAATCTATACATGAGCAACGATTAAACTTATCGTTGGTTTCTGAAAATATTTATGTTAAAAAAGACTTAGACTTTCGGTCAATTCAAAAAAGTA
>JAGPIQ010000033.1 GCA_018054895.1 Lutibacter sp.
TTAGAACGCGAAAAGCATTGAAAATTGGTGTAAGTTAGTAAAATTTCAGCCGCCTCATTCATCAATGCTACATTTAACTTTTTATTAGTATACTGCCAAGTGGTTTCCACTAAAAAAGGATTTCTTCCTCTAAAAATTCGGTATTCATAACTTCTGCTAATTGCATCAAAACGAGCATGTGCGTCCTCTTTCACTTTCAAAATAGCATATACTACAATATCACTTGGCAAAAGCGAATTCAACTTATAAATAATTTGTTCTGAATTAAAATTACCTTCCAAATCTACATGCGCATAAATTTGTGACGCATGTACTCCACTATCCGTTCTACCTGCTCCAAGTACATCTATTGTTGTTCTGAACACTGTAGACAACGCCTTATTCAACAATTCTTGAATAGATATGGCATTCGGTTGGTATTGCCAACCATGATAATTTGTTCCTTTATACGCTAATTCTATAAAATATCTCAACTGAAATGTTATTTTTGCACGAGTGCAAATATACGGCATATTTACCATTTCTTTATTTTATAGTACCTATGAAAAAAATATTATTGCTTTCCGACACGCATAGTTATATCGATGACCAAATTTTAAAGTTTGTAAAACAAGCTGATGAAGTTTGGCATGCTGGCGATATTGGAACGTTGGATGTTGTAGATACTATTCAACAATTAAAACCTTTTAAGGCTGTTTATGGAAATATTGACGACTATTTAATGCGTTCGGAATTTCCGTTAGATTTAAAATTTACGGTTGAAGGCGTTACCGTTTGGATGACACATATTGGCGGTTACCCAAAAAGATATGACTCACGAATTAAAGATGAGATTGCCCTAAATCCTCCAAAATTATTTATTTCAGGACATTCACATATTTTGAAAGTAATTTATGATAAAAAACTAAACTTATTGCATATGAATCCTGGAGCAGCTGGAAAACATGGTTTTCATAAAGTAAGAACTATGCTTCGATTTGAAGTAGACAAAGGAAATATCGGTAATTTAGAAATTATAGAACTAGAAAATCGCTAATAAACCACTGGTAATTTAATCGTTATTTTTGTCCCCAACCTACTAGATTCAATTTTTAAATTTCCTGAAAGTGCTAAAATACGTGCTTCAATTTGGCTCAACCCAATCCCACTTTTTTCTGGTAAATTATTTAAATCAAACCCTACACCATTATCTTGTATGATAACAGTTAAATAATCATTTAAATTTTCTAGCTCAATCAAAGCTCTAGAAGATTTACTATGTTTCAATATATTATTAACTAACTCTGTTAGAACATTAAATATTTTCAATTCAAAATTTTGATCAAAACGATCTATATTTTTTGAAATAGTATCAAAAACTAAGGTTGAATTAGAAGATTTTTCACATAAATCTTGAGTAGCCGCACTCAAGCCAAACTTTAATAAAACTGCAGAAACCAAATTATGTGACAAATCTCGAATCTGTTCTGATGCCTCATTAATAATATTCTGAGACTTCTCTATTTCCATTGGCACATTATCTTTCAATTGTTTTTTACTTGCATACAAATGCAAATTTGCGGCAGATAGCAATGCACTTACATTATCATGTAATACCAATGCAATTTGCCTACGCTCTTCCAATCTCCCATCTAAAGTGGCTACTAAAATTTTAGATTGAGTTTCATTTCTAATTTTTTCAATTTTAGCTTGGTGAGTCAATTTACGTTGCTCAAGTTCAAGTACGTAATTTTTTTTACTTAATGAGTACAACTTGTAAATTACATAAATAGCCGCCAACAAAAATAATATAGCTGCTCCAAAACCATACATTACAAATTCTACTTCTTTTCGCTTAACACGCTCTAATTCCGTCTCTTTTTCTTTTCTTTCAATATTGTATTTGGCTTCAATTTCAGTAATTTCTTTATATTTCAGTTCTTGATTTAGTGAATCATTTAATGAAAAGTACCTATCTTGAAATTCAAAAGCTTTTTCAAAATCACCCAAACCACTGTAAGCGTAGGCTATATTAATGTAAGATGAATTTCTAGTTTTTTTTTGAAGTTCTTCCTGACCAAAACCAACAATTGTTAATGCTTTTTGAAATGTTGAAAGCGCCTCCTGAAAATTACCAGTCATATAATAAATACTACCTAAGTTATTCAGAATTCCAGCTTCTATTTCTTTATTTCCTAATATTCGCTGATAACCTACCGCTATTTTAGAATGTTCAATTGCTTTTGAATAATTTTCTTTTAAATAATATATTCCAGAAATATTAGCGTGAACTTTCGCTTTTAAGTCAAATTTACCGTTAACTAAATCTCCGTATTCTATTGCTTTTAAATAGTTTACTAAGGCGCTATCCACAACTCTTTCAAATTGAAAATTACCTCCTTTCTTGAAGTAAGCCATTTGAAGTTGCTCATTATTTACTTCACAAGTTAACGTTGAATTTAAAAATGAATTGGATTTTAAATAATCTCCATTATCTCTATAAACATCTGCCAGAAATAAATTTACATTAATAATTAAAGCATTATTTTTAACTTTTTTAGCTGAAGTTAGCAAATCATACAGTACCTCTAATGCTTTTTCCCTGTCTCCATTTTTTAGTAATATTTGAACTTTCTTCAACTGATCATCATTTTCAGACAATACAATGGCTGAACTTAATGAAACCGTAGAAGATTTTAGATGATTGATTTGAAAACACAAACATATAAGTGTCCAAAAAAATAGTTTTTTACTAAACATAGTTTAAAAGAAAGTACTAAGATACTTAAACTAAGTTATTTTTGTAGGCATAAAGAGCTAAGCCAACAACATTTTTTACATTTAATTTAAAAATTAAATTTTTTCGATGGGTTTCCACAGTATTAACGCTGATATGCAACTCATTACTAATTTCTGAAGAAGTATATTGTTTTGCAATTAATTGTAAAATTTCAATTTCACGTTCAGTTAATAAGCTAAAAAACGCACCGTCAGCGGACAGCTGTGTCTCTTTACTAGACGATTTATTACTAAAACTTAATAATAATTTATCTTGAATGCTTTTTTCGAAATATTGTTCACCGTTATACACAGCATTTATAGCAGAAACAATATTTTCACCAGCACACTTTTTAGCCAAAAAACTATTAGCTCCAATTTTAAGCACTTCTTTAATTAATTTAATATCATCATAGCTTGATAAAACAATAATTTTATGCTTAAAATTAGATTCGCTAAATTTTTTCAGAACAGTAATTCCATCAACAATTGGCATGTTAATATCTAAAATTAACACATCAGCAGTATTTGCTGAAAACCAATCCAAAACATCTTGTCCATTAAGCGAATGCCCAACAACTTCAATATTTTCTTCTGATGATAAAACCGCTTGTATTCCATCAATCAATAGTTGATGGTCATCTGCAATATGAACTTGTATCTTTTTCTTCATTTTCCCCATACAAATATATTTATAATCATTGTTTTTTTAATACCCAAAAATACTGATATTTATTCATCACTGAAAACCGTTAGGTACAAAAAAACCATTTCAAAATGAAATGGTTTTTAGTTGCACTTAATATACTAAGATTATAGGCTTATCGTAATCTATCAACAGATTTTACAAGTTCATCATCCCTTTTTATTGCATTATTAGCTAACACAACTAAAACAATAGTTAAAATCGGAATCAACAACCCAATACCTTTCTCCGAAACCTCAGTTTCTCCAGATAAATTTTGTGAAAAATATACAACTATACCTAATAAAATAAAATTGATCAAAATATTTAGCCTCCCCATTGCCAATTGTAAACTTCTATTTTTAAACAAAAACAACGTACAAATTGATATAAAAGCTGAAACAAAAAATAAAATTGACATTGCAATTAATAAAACATTACTTGTTTTAATTGCATCCATTACAAAAAAATCAACGCTATTAGCACCCTTCCAAAGGCTTAAAAGAAAAACCAATCCCCCTGACACCAAGGCAGCTATTAATAAATATATCGTTTGTACTCTTTGTAACATCTTATTTTTTGAATTCACAAAAATACATATTATTTTCAAAAAAATAAATTAATTAATGAAATAAATTTATATATTTGCAATAACAAATTTATTAGTTCGTTCAGCAACTACATCTGAATTTTAAATTACCTCTTTAATTTATTCGAAATTAACTTCTTAAATATTTTAAGAGAATCATATTAATACATTAACAATTATCATATTTTAACATAATGTTTGAAATTTCACAACTAAAGGAAAAAACCCTTTTAGAGTTACAAGAGATTGCTAAAACTATTGGTGCAAAAAAATATAGCCAATTAAAAAAATTGGATTTAGTTTATGCAATTTTAGATATTCAAGCGGCAATCCCGGTTAAAACAAGTACAGATGAATCTTCTGCAGACGGAAAACCTAAAAGAAAAAGGATTGTAAAAAAGGCTAAACCTGCAAAGGTACCAAAACCAGTACCTACTTCTACTCCAGATTTATTTGAAAACAAACCAGCAACTCCTCCAACTGAAAATACTACAATTGAAACTCCTAAACTAGAGGAGCAAACCAGCAACGAACCTGTTTCTGTTTCAAAGGTAGCAGAGCCTACACCTAAAGCTCCTGTAAAAAGAGTTCTAAACAAACCTAAAAGAAAGGAAGACACCGAAGCCAATATTGATTCTTCTGCTTCAAAAGAAGAAAATGCTCCGGCTCAGAATCCTCAAAAAAAGGAAAACCCAAATCAAAATCCAAACCAAAACAAACCAAAACAAAATAAACCGCAAGGTCAACAAAATCCGAATCAACAGAATTCAAATCAAAATCCAAACCAGCAAAACAATACTCAATCACGTGAAGGAAAAGGTCCTAAAAAAGGAACCAAGTACAGAGATCCTGATTATGAATTTGATGGGATTATTGAAAGTGAAGGTGTTTTAGAAATGATGCCTGATGGTTATGGTTTTTTAAGATCTTCCGATTATAACTACCTTTCTTCACCTGATGATATTTATTTATCACAATCACAAGTAAAATTATTTGGATTAAAAACTGGTGATACTGTAAAAGGTGTAGTTAGACCTCCAAAAGAAGGTGAAAAATATTTTCCATTAATTAGAGTTTCAAAAATAAATGGATTAAATCCAAATGTTGTTAGAGACAGAGTTTCTTTTGAACATTTAACACCACTTTTCCCTCAAGAAAAATTTAATTTAGCTGGAAGAAACAGTACCATGTCAACCAGAATTATGGATTTGTTTTCTCCAATAGGAAAAGGACAAAGAGGTATGATTGTTTCTCAACCTAAAACGGGTAAAACAATGTTATTGAAAGACATTGCAAACTCCATAGCATCTAATCACCCTGAAGTATATCAAATCATTTTATTAATTGATGAAAGACCTGAAGAGGTAACAGATATGCAACGAAGTGTAAAAGGTGAAGTTGTTGCTTCTACTTTTGACGAGCCTGCTGAAAAGCACGTACGTGTTGCTAATATTGTATTAGAAAAAGCTAAACGATTGGTTGAATGTGGACATGATGTTGTTATTTTATTAGATTCTATTACTCGATTAGCACGTGCTTATAACACCGTTGCTCCTGCATCTGGAAAAATACTATCTGGAGGTATTGACGCAAACGCATTACATAAACCGAAACGTTTCTTTGGTGCTGCAAGAAATATTGAAAATGGTGGTTCACTTACCATTATTGCAACTGCTTTAACTGAAACTGGCTCAAAAATGGACGAAGTTATTTTTGAAGAGTTTAAAGGAACTGGTAATATGGAATTACAATTAGACAGAAATATTTCAAATAGAAGAATCTATCCTGCTATTGATTTAGTAAAATCGAGTACTCGTAGAGATGATTTATTATTGGATGCAAAAACAGTTCAACGCATGTGGGTACTTAGAAAGTATTTAGCAGATATGAATCCTGTTGAAGCTATGGAATTTATCAATAATAAAATCCAATATACAACCTCTAACGATGAGTTTTTGATTTCCATGAATGGATAAAAACACATCGATAATTATCAAAAAGAAGCCCTTCAAATTAAACTTGAAGGGCTTCTTTTTTTGCTATGATTAATAATCTTTAGAAAATTTAATAAAGAACATTTAAAAAAATATAGGCATAAAAAAAGCGAACAAATGTTCGCTTTTTATTTTTTTATATCTACTGTAATTCAATTAAAAGAATTTAGCTCTATTATCTACAATATCAGATTTTTCTTCTAATACGTTATATAATTGGTAACTTCTTCTTCCTAAATTTTGGATCAGTTCTTTTCTAAAGCTATCATAACTATCTAATTCTGCTGGTAAAGTACGGTTTGTAACCTTCACTACAAATACTCCTTTAGCTCCTTCAATAACACTTGAAACTTTATTTTTAGCAATAGTAGACATCGCACCAACAACTGCTGGCTCATTTCCAATGCCTGAAATTAAAGGACTACCTAAATTTACACCAGCAGCAGAAAGTACAGACGCATTTCCTGTTTTAGCATACTCTTCAAGAGTTGATCCTTTGAAATTATTTTTTATTAAATCAGCCTTCTTTTTATTCATTAATTCTGGAGTAATTTGAGCAATTAAATCAGGAGTTGCAACTAAACTATTTTTGTCAGTTTTACTTTTCAAAAGCACTACAGCATATCCTCTATTTCCAGAGAAATCATAATCAAAACGCTTAGAATCACCTAAATTAGTATCATCATTAAAAGCCCAAGTAATAATTGAACGTTGATTAACTAAACCTGGTAAATTCTCTTCTAAAGCCTTAACATTCATACCTAACAGTAATTCATAACCACTTTCTTTAGCAATCTTTTGCATATCTCCACCACCCACTAATTTCGAAGCTAATGTTTCTGCTTTTTCAAAAATTATATTTTCAGTTTCTTCTGAAGGTTCAATTAATCTTGCAAAAGTTGCTAATTTAACGGCTGTTTCGGCTTTCTTTTTATCATCAACACTTATTACGTGGTATCCAAATCCAGTTTCAACAACACCAACAGCTCCTGTTGGGTTATTATAAATAAAATCTGCAAAGTCTTTATCAAAACCTGCTGAAAAAGCTTGGTCCTTTCTTATCCAACCAATATCACCACCTTTTCCTTTTGTTCCATCGGTATTAATTTCATCTGCTACTGCAGCAAATTTAACTTTATCACCTTTTACAACGGCATAAATACTATCTGCTTGTTTCTTTGCATCTTCCTTTGTTATTGTTGAAGCAGATCTTGTTGCACCAGCGAAAGGAATAATAATATGACTTGATTTTACAGAATCTGCAATTTGAGTCGTTTCTACTATTTTAGAAATCTTAAAAAAGCCGTTCTCTTTATAAGGTCCAACAACTTCACCAATTGCAGCTGCAAAAATTGCATTAGAAACGTTCGGTGCTATTTGATTTTTATACAAATAACTTGCATTATAAGGTAAATCTGATTTGTTTTCATTTAAAAAAGCTTCAAAATTTGTTGCTGTACTTAACCCAGATACTGTTAATTTAGCTTTTGCAGCAGCACTATACTCTTCTCTTTCATTAATAAAACTTGCCACAGTTGCTTTCACTTCAGCTTCGTCAGATTCAGATGGCACAATGTCAAATTTCACATATTCTAAAGTACGTGTAGCTTCTGGTTTAAATCTTTTTGTGTTTTTATCTAAATATTTTTGAACATCACCTTTAGTAACAACAGCTAATTTATCATCAATAGAGGTGTAAGGTACAAACACATATTGTGCATCTATACTTGTATTTTTATATAAATAATCTCTTTTACCTTCAGCTAATGAAGCTCCCAATCCGGCAGTTACTAAATTTGTATAAGCCTGACGTTCTAAATTTTGCTTCATACTTTTTTCAGTAGCTAACCAGCTTAACCAAGCTTCAGTATTCCCTGCATCTGCTTCATCTTTTAAATTTGCGATATATTCTTTCAATTTTTCTTGATCAAATAAATTCGCTTCATTTCTAAAAACAGGAGCATTTTGAATTTCTGGTAAATTTACCATTGCATCCCAAATATCTTTTTCTCCAATAACAATACCAGCTTCTTCTAATTGTTTTGCGAACATTTTTTCGCTTACAACTTGATCCCATACAGCATTTACAGCTTGCATTTGAGTTGCTCTACCACCACTTTGAGTTTTATATGCTTCAACTTGTTGTGCAAATTCTTCTCTATCAATTTCATCTCCATTTATTGATCCGATGGAGTTAACCTTATTTGAACTGAAAAAATTTCCAATTGAGCTTGGATCAAGTACAAATGCAAATAATGCTAATCCTACAATAAGGATTAGGAACATTGAACGATCTCTAATTTTTGATAAAATTGCCATTATATTATTTTCTTTTATTACAGTGTGCGAAAATACAATTAAGTATTTAATTATAAAAGTGAAATCACTATAATTAAGCGGTAAAAAGGAAGGATTTTTAAATTAAATAGGAATTAATCCACTTTATCTAAAACTTTAAGGTATACTTCCATTATTTTTGATGAATCTACCTTTAACATTTTGAAATGAAGATTGTTAATATTTATAATTTCATCTTGTTTTGGAATATCTTCATTATGGTAAACTATATAACCTGCTAATGTTTCATAAGCCTCATCCTCTTCAAGGTTTAGATTATATGTTTCATTTAAATAATCAACTTCCAATCGTGCGGAAAGTTCAAACTCTCTACTATTAATTTTATTTTCAAGTAGTGCAATGGTATCGTGCTCGTCTACAATTTCACCAAATAACTCTTCAACAATATCTTCTACTGTAATAATTCCTGAAGTTCCACCAAATTCATCAAGAACAATTGACATACTTCGTTTCTTTTTAATTAATTGGCTCAACACATTATTAATCATCATGCTTTCAGGAACATATTCAACAGGCAGCAAAATTGATTTTATGTTTTTAGGCTTTTTAAACATTTCAAAAGCATGCGCATATCCTAAGACTTCATCTAACGAACCATTGTAAACCAATATTTTAGAATAACCCGTTTCAACAAACAACTTTCTTAAATTAGGAATGGTTTCTTTAATATCTACAGAAACAATTTCAGTACGTGGAATCATAATTTCACGAGACTTTACTGTATCAAACTCTAAGGCATTTTGAAAAATTTGAATTTCGGAATCTACATCATCTTGATCATTGGAATGTTCTAACTGAGCTAAAATATAATCCCCCAATTCTTCCTTCCCAAATTCAGTTTGTTGAACATCTTTAGATGAATTGAAAAATAATTTCAAAAAGAAATCTGATATAAATGTAATTAAATTAGATATGTAATAAAAAATAATATAAAATAGATACGCAAAAGGCGCAAACAACCAAAGCGTTTCGTTTGCATAAATTCGAAATAAGGCCTTTGGTAAAAATTCCGCCGTAATTAAAATAACGATCGTAGAAATAAGTGTTTGAATAATTAAAATAGAAATTTCATTTAACGAACCAACAGGCAATAATTCCGTTAAAAATTTCCCCATAAAGAAACTATATATCACCAATGCAATATTGTTTCCCACTAGCATAGTAGTAATGAATTTAGAAGATTTAGCCGTTAACTTTGTTAATATTTTTGCTGTAAAACCTTCTTTCTTTTTTTCTAATTCAATCTGAAATTTATTTGCAGAAACATACGCAATTTCCATTCCCGAAAAAAAAGCTGAAAGCAAAATACATACTAAAATTACAACTAAATCAACACCCATTATTTATTATTTCTATTTTCAATTTTTGTTCTAAATCTTTTTTTAAAGAAATACATAAAGACGGAAACAACACCGAATAGCAACAATAAATACGCTCGTTCTCTATCTACATTCCATTTTAATACGGTTTCCACAAAAAAAACGACTGCAATTACTAAGTAACCGTACTCAAATATTTTCCATAATTTATTCATAATTAATCTTTTATTTCAATTACACCTTGTTGGTTTCTAACCCACCATTTTTTTAAATCTTCAGAAGCTTCAAAACCGATTCCATTAATAGTATCCGATTTTGTGTAAAATACAAATCGTTTTTCAGTAAAAAAGTAATGCGCCTTTTGATCCCAATATATTTCAGAAGTCACCAATTTTGTCCCTTCTTTATAATTTTTAATAATTACATTCCCTCTAATTTCTGACACTTGAGTTTTACTGTAACTCTTTGCATAATCACCTTCAACAGTTACAGAATCCTTATATCTATCAATTTTAGTAATTAAAATTCCTTCTGGAAATTCAGCATAAGGGTGTTCCTTTCTATTATCGAAGTCCAACATTAAGGGAGCTTTCATTTTAACATCAATTCTACCAGAGTCTGTATGCTTGTGATTTATATTGTATGCCTCACCAATTGGCAAGTTTTTATCGGCTAAAAAGTCGCGAACTTCCTTCGCATCGTTTTTACATGAAAAAAACATTGCCGTTGAAAGTACAACAGCAATGTTCAATATAGTATTTACAATTGATTTTGTCATGCAACAAAGGTAATCAATTATAGTATTTAATTTAAAATATTAAGGAACTCTAACAGTTTCATTAATCCAACATCCAATTTTCATAGATGAACCTGATGCTATTCCAGCAACAAATAAATCCTTTTTAGTTGGAACGTTTTCAGAATAACTATTAATATATCTATTCGCAACACCACTTAAACTAGGGTCTACCGCTTTTGCTTTGTACGCCATATTTAATGCTGCAACGTATACCATTCTTTTTGAAACTACATCATCTCCACAAGCGTTTGCACTTGAAGCGTACATACCAGCAATTACCAAATAAGCTCTTCCCATTGTTGGAGCATTATCTAATGCTTTATAGCAATATGTTCTAGCTTCTGCCTTTCTTCCTTGTTTGCTTAATATTTGAGCAACACGCAATAAGTTTCCAGCTTTTTTGTAAGAATCAGTTTCTTGATCAATAGCTTGCTTAAAGTACTGCATAGCTTTATTAGTTTCGCCTTTTTTCATTAAGATACCTGCATAAAATACAGATGCTTGTGGTGAAGGGTCCGCTTTTACATACGCTTCAACTAAGGTGTCATAAAATGGGTCATCTGTACATTCTTTATTGTACATTCTTGAAACCGCTCTTCTTAACCAAATTGCATCATTTTTATACTCTGCAAAGTATTTTTTATTCAATGGAATTAAGTTTTCACATGTAGAAATTTCAGCTAACTGAGTATCTAATCCAGCTTCTACTAATTCCACATTCTCTAATACTTGTTGGTATATTTCAAGATTTTTAGTATCTTTTGAAGTTAAAGAAGTAGAATCTTTTGCATTTATTTCTTCAATTCTCTTTGAATATGTTTCTCTTTTAACATCTAATCCTTCAGAAACTTTATCATACGTTTCAAAAACAATTTCTGGAGCACTAACTTTATGTCTATTTAAAATAATATCGAAATATTTATAAATATTTTTAGCAGTTACCGCCGTAGCATCAGCTTTAAAAGCTTTTTCTAACCAAGTAAAAATTTCATCATCTGAACCTCCATTATCAGTTTTAAAACTTGCAATGTCATTATAAATATCAGCAGCATCATCTGGATAATGTTGTAAACGTTGTGTAAACACTCTCATTATCATTTCACGCGCAGCAGGTTTCGCTGACTCTGCGGCATTCTCTAATTTATGCTCAGCAATTCTAATCCCCATTTTATAAATGTTGACTGATAAAGTAGGGCAATTATCCATACACCATACCCAATTTTCATAAGCTTCATCATATTTTTTAGAACTATAGTCTCCTTTGAACAGATTGTATTTTATATAACAATCGTTATTATCCTGAGCAGAAACCATAGTAACAGAAAATACTAAAACTAGTACTACTAAAATTTGTTTAATTTTTTTCATCTTCTTGTTCTTTTGTTAAAATATTTCTAATTTTCTAAACCACTTATCATTAAGTGAAAGACTCAATCTAACGTTTACATAATTCTCTTGAACTAAATTATTTGTTACTTTTCCTCTTTTTCCTAATTCAAATCCTATATTCAAATTTGATAATTGGTTTCCAACTGGTAAACCAAGACCAAAAGATATGCCAAAATCATCAATTGCAGTAAATTCATTACCATTCCCAATCCCATCAATCATCAATCCTGTTTTTTCCATTTTTAAACCAGCTCTGTATGTAACTCGTTCCCAGTAACTTGTAATTGAATTATATTTAGGAATATAAAAACCACCTATTGAAATTTTATTTGCATCTTCATATTTTATTTTAGAATAGCTATTAAAAATAGCTCCATTTAATTCTAACGCTTTTTGAAAACTATAATCAACACCTGCAAACCATTTATTCTCTTTTCCTATACCAACTCCTAAGGTTGATTTTAATGGATTTAATAATTTTCCATCACTTTCAGAACTTAATAATGTATCACTAGGAATTCTTGCTGTCGCTAAATCCAACGAATATAAATATTCATTCCCTTTGGAGGTAATTTCATTTTCTAAAACAAAACTTCCACCAAGGTTCAAATTTAATTTATTTTTTAATTCCTTCTTATATTGAAATCCAGTATTTATAGAAAATCCATTAACATTTGCAATTGCTTGATATTTAGTAGCTAATGACACATCTTTTTCTTGATGAATGATACTATTGTCAATTTCACCAAATAAATAAGCCCCTTGCACACCAATACTTAACCCTTTATACACCTCATAACCAACTCCTAAAAACACTTTATTTGTACCTCCTTCACCGTTAAAATAAGTTACCTTTTGTATTTCATCGCTAGCATTAAGAGTTGTAGTATTTAAATTATAACCTACCGAAGAATTAGGAAGTAACCCAAACGAAAAACCTCCTTTTTCACCTAAAGGAATTCCCAAAGCTAAATAAGATAAATAAGTTGTTGCCGCTTTTTCTTTACCATTGGCATCTTTTGCCTCAATATTTTTATTTTCTAAAGCAAGTGAATATGTGGTGTATAGAAGCCCTGAACTTGAAGCTGGATTTGAAAAGTTTAAGTGAAAACTGTCATTCATAGAAACTCCAATTCCTCCCATGCTTAATTCCTCCACTGTGTTCGATTTGTTGACATCGCCAATTCCAAAAAAAGAATATGCCGAAGCGCTGCTGTTTTGAGCAAAACTAGCAATTGTGATAAATAGCGTTAGTACTACTATTATTTTTTTTACCATTTATTTTAAATTATAGGTCAAAATTGAATTCAAACCTTCCAAAAGAAAATTTGAATTGGCAAATATGCTATTTTTTAATTTATTTGACAAGAAATTTACGTCTCCTCCTGTTAAAACAACTGTTAAATCTGCTTTTTTTATTTTGTACTCATTTATTATTGCGTCTATTTCTCCTAAAACACCGTATATTACTCCTGAATGCATGCTCATTTCCGTGGAATCTCCAATTAAAGGGATTTCAAAATTTGTGCTTAACAAAGGTAATTTACTTGTAAAAGTATGCATCGCTTTGTAACGCATTTCAACACCTGGAGAAATTGCTCCTCCAAAATACACGCCATCAGCATCTACAAAGTCATACGTTATACACGTTCCTGCATCAATAACTAGTACATTTGAGTTTGGGAATTGCGAAACTGCTCCAGCAATCAACCCTATTCTATCAACTCCAAGCGTTTTTGGTGTGCTATACTTATTTTTAAAAGGAATTTTTGTTGAAAAATCGAGTTGAATAAGGTGAATAGCATTCTCAATCTGACTTATTTCACTTTTTTTTAAATTTTTTACTGAAGAAATTATTGCCTTCCCACAGTTAAATTTTGAGATACAATTCAAAATACCTTCTACATAATTCTCATAGGTAAACGCATC
This sequence comes from Lutibacter sp., assembly GCA_018054895.1. Classification (GTDB taxonomy): domain Bacteria; phylum Bacteroidota; class Bacteroidia; order Flavobacteriales; family Flavobacteriaceae; genus Lutibacter. Next base: position 13,820 of record JAGPIQ010000033.1, read on the forward strand.
AGTATGAATTATTTCACTATTCTTAAAAACAGCTATTTTAATCCGTGTATTCCCAACATCAATAATTAAATTCATCTCTTTTTTTTAAAGCTCGTCAAAAATACAACAGATTTTTTAAAAAATGTTTTGATTTATCTAAAAATAACATATATATTTGCAACCGCTAACGCAAAGGTGCCTTAGCTCAGTTGGTAGAGCAAAGGACTGAAAATCCTTGTGTCCCTGGTTCGATTCCTGGAGGCACCACCTTAAAACCCTTGATTATCTTAATGATTTTCAAGGGTTTTTTAATACTCTTAATCCAAGTTTTCTATTACAACTTAAGGTTGTGGCTATATTCTGCTCTGTTTCGCTGACTAAATTCTAAGTTTTCTTTTGTTATAATTTCTATCGGTGAAAATATCTGCTTTGCTGGCTGCTGATTTTGAACCAAATAATCTGTCATGATTTTTACTGCCTGATACCCTTGATTGAAAGATTTTTGGGAAATTAAAAATGTTACCTTTCCTTCTTTTAAAGACGTTACATTTTGCTCGGTCGTATCAAAACCAATTAATTTTAAATACGTGTGTTTTGAATAATTTAACAGTGAAGAAACTACAGAAATCCGACTTGAAGGCACAAATACCCCTTGAATATTTTTATTTTTCGTTAACACATTATCAATTTTACTCCGCAATACATCTGAATGAGTTGTTCCTGAAATATGAAATATATTCATCACAGCTTTCAAATTATGACCCTTAAAATAATCTTCAAACCCTTTTATTCGTTTGGATAATAATTCGTTATTATCAACTTGAGATTCAAAAATAGGAATTAAATAATCCGAATTTACCGGAGTGCATAATTGCATTAATTTTCCAGATAGATAACCGCTTTTATAAGCATCTTGCCCTATATAGGACAAATTATTAAACCCTTCAATTTCAACATTTAAAAACATGTACGGAATATTTTTCGCCTCTAAATAGCTCATAAAACGGTTCGATTCTTTCCGAAATATTGGCGTAAAAATTACCGCATCAAAAACTAAATGACTCGAAACTATTTCTTCAATTTTTTCAGAAAACACCTGTTGGCTGTATTGGTTGAATGAATATGTATGCATATGTATTCCAAAATTCTCCACTTCTGAACTTGCTTTTGAAATTCCCATGCTCGGCGACTTCCAAAATAAATTTTCTTCATTAAAATCCGGCATCAACACGGCTATATTCGACTCTTTTTTCAACGCTAAGGAACGCGCTAATACATTTATTCTAAAATTATTTTCATCAATAATTTGTTGCACCGTTTCTCGTGTTTTTTGCGAAACACCAGTCCTATTATGTACTACCCTATCTACTGTTCCTATTGACACATTTGCCAATTTTGCAATATCTTTTATTGTTACCATTTTCAATATTATATGAACAAAGATGAAAAAAAAATTGCAAACACACTCATAATTTAGATTCTTTTGTATATTTTTGTGTACGTACACGTAAAATCTACAATTCGTACATTTTGCTTTTATAAATCTATTTTTCAATAAAAACGTGTACGTACACATATACAAACTGTAAATTATAAGTAATTATGAATCAATTCAATATTAAAAACAAAGTAGCTATAATAACTGGTGGAGCTGGAGTATTAGGTGGTTCTACCGCTGATTATTTAGCAAATGAAGGTGCTAAAATTGTAATTTTGGACAGAGATCAAATAACAATTGATGAAAAAGTAGCTTCCATTGTGAAAAATGGTGGTGAAGCAATTGGATTCGCTTCCAATGTATTAGATAAAACTTCTTTGGAAGAAATACGAACTAAAATTTTAGACCAATATAAAAGTATTGATATTTTAATAAACGCAGCTGGTGGAAATATGCCTGGAGCAACTATTGGACCAGACCAAACTATTTTCGATTTAGACTTAAGCGACTTTCAAAAAGTAAACGATTTAAATTTAAACGGTACTGTAATTCCTTCCATCGTTTTTGGAGAAACTATGTCCAAACAAAGAACAGGAACTATTATCAATTTTTCTTCAATGTCCGTTGCAAGAGCTATTACTCGTGTTGCAGGATATTCTACTTCAAAAGCAGCCATGGAAAACTTTACTAGATGGTTAGCTGTTGAATTAGCTTCAAAATTTGGAGGAAACATTCGTGTTAATGCTTTAGCGCCTGGTTTTTTTATTGGAAATCAAAACAGACGCTTGTTAACAAATGAAGATGGAACGTATACCGAAAGAGGAAATACAGTTATTGTAAACACGCCAATGAGACGATTTGGTGAAGCCGAAGAATTAACTGGAGCCATTCATTATTTATGTAGTGACGCCTCAAAATTTGTAACAGGAATCACGTTACCTGTTGATGGTGGATTTAGCGCATTTAGCGGTGTATAACATTTAAAAAATTAAAAAAATGCAAGAAACATTTAGATGGTTTGGGGTAACGGACCAAGTGAAATTATCCTATATAAAACAAGCTGGAGCAACTGGTGTAGTAACCGCTTTACACCATATTTCAAATGGTGAAGTATGGGAAATTGAAGAAATTCAGAAGATAAAAGATACTGTTGAAAAAGCAGGATTAGAATGGTCGTTTATTGAAAGTATTCCTATTCACGAAAATATTAAATTACGCAAAGGTGATTATTTACAACGTATAGAAAATTACAAACAAAGCATACGGAATGTAGCAAAATGTGGTATTAAAAATATTTGTTACAACTTTATGCCTGTATTGGATTGGACACGTACGCAGCTTTTTTGGAAATTGGAAGATGGAAGCACTGCACTTCGTTTTGATAAAGTTGAAATGGCTGTTTTTGAAAAATATATTATGCAACGTGAAGGTGTTGAAAAGGATTATACGCCTGAAATTTTAGCTTTGGCTGAAATAAAATTCGCTGGTATGTCTTCAGAAGAAAAACAACGATTAGAGGATAGTATTTTAAAAGGATTGCCTGGAACTGTGGATGATTTAACAATTCCTGTTTTTAAAGAAATGATTGCGCAATACAGTACAATGTCGCACGCCGATTTAAAAGCAAATTTATCTTTCTTTTTAAATGAAGTAATTCCTGTTGCTGAAGAAAATGGTGTTAAAATGGCCATTCATCCAGATGATCCACCTTTTGATATTATGGGTTTACCCCGAATTATAAAATCTGAAGCAGATTTAGTAGATTTAGTCAATTTTATTGATAGCCCTTCAAACGGAATTACATTTTGTACGGGTTCTTTAGGTGCAAATCCTGCCAATGATTTACCAAAAATGGTGGAGAAATTTAAACATCGCATTCATTTTTTACATTTAAGAAATGTACGACGTGAAGCTGATGGAAGTTTTTTTGAAGACAATCACTTAACAGGTTCAACAGATATGTATGAAGTTGTAAAAGCGGTGTTAAAAATTGAAAAAGAGTTAAATATTTCAATTCCAATGCGCCCTGATCACGGACATCAAATGTTGCAAGATTTAGATACGCAATCTAACTACGCTGGATATTCCGCCATTGGAAGACTTCGTGGATTGGCTGAATTACGAGGATTAGCTTTAGGAATTCAAAAATCATTATTTTAAAATGGGACAAATTAAAGTTACAAATTTTATTGATGATAACTTTTTATTAAGCAATCCTATTGCTGTTGAATTGTATCATTCCTATGCGAAAAATCAACCGATAATTGATTATCACAACCATTTATCAGCAAAACAAATTGCTGAAAATAATCCTGTTGACAACATTACCGATGTTTGGTTAGCAGAAGATCATTATAAATGGCGCGGAATGCGCGCCAATGGAATTGATGAAAAATATATCACTGGAAATTCCACTTCTTTTGAAAAATTTGAAAAATGGGCTGAAACAATTCCTTACACCATTGGAAACCCTTTATTTCATTGGACACATTTAGAATTGAAACGTTATTTTGGAATTGATGAAATTTTACAACCTTCCACAGCAAAAGAAATTTACGAAAAAGTAAATGCCATTCTAAAAACAAAAACACCCGATTTGTTATTGGCTCAAATGAATGTTGAAGCCGTTTGCACCACAGATGACCCAACGGATTCCTTAGAATATCATTTACAAATTGCCGCTGGAAATTTTAAAACAAAAGTACTTCCAACGTTTCGGTCTGATGCGCTTTTTTTAATTGACCAACCTCAATTTACAAACTATTTAGAAAAACTTCAAAAATGTGTTGGTTTTGAAATTAACAATTTACACAATTATTTAAAAGCTATCGATAGTCGAATTGATTTCTTTAAAAAAGCAGGTTGTAAATTATCGGATTATGGATTGGAAGGTGAATTGCATTCAACAGTGGTTTCCGAGGAAGAAACGAGTATAATTTTTAATAAATATCGTTCAAATAACGAATTGACTTCAGAAGAAATCAGTCGTTTTAAATCCTTTATCTTATACTATTTAGGAAGAAAATACCACGAAAAAGGATGGACGCAACAATATCATTTAGGTGCTATCAGAAATAATAATAAACGCCTTCAAAACGAATTTGGAAATGATGCTGGATGCGATTCCATTGGAGATATTCAATATGCAAAACCAGTATCCACCTTTTTAAATCAACTGGATTTTGAAGGGAAATTAACAAAAACAATTACCTATAATTTAAATTCCGCACATAACGATGTTTTTGCAACTATGATGGGAAATTTCAATACGAATGAAGTCCCTGGAAAAATGCAATATGGTGCGGCTTGGTGGTTTTTAGATCAAAAGGACGGTATGGAAAATCAGTTAAAAACCATCGCAAACTTAGGATTATTGAGTCGATTTATTGGTATGTTGACCGATTCACGAAGCTTTTTATCATTCCCAAGACATGAATATTTCAGACGGATTTTATGTAATTATTTAGGTACACAAATAGCATCGGGAGACATACCAAATGACATACAATGGGCTGGAAAAATTGTTTCAGATGTTTGTTATAACAATGCTAAAACCTACTTCAAATTTTAAATCAAAATAAGCCAAATATTTAATCAAATAAATTATGAATGAACAAAAAAAGATAGGAAACTACCGGTATAGAATTTTAGGCCTATTGATGTTTGCCACTACCATAAACTACTTCGACAGAAGTATTATTGGTGTTATGGCGCCCACTTTAGAAAAAATGTTTGGTTGGACCAATAGTGATTATGCCAACATTATGATATCCTTTAAAGTAGCGTATGCTTTAGGGTTGCTTACTATGGGAGGCTTAATTGATAGAATTGGCACTAAAAAAGGGTATACTTTGTCCATTGCAATTTGGAGTGTTTTTGGAATGTTGCACGCACTAGTTCGCCCAGGATTTAGCGTTATAGGTTTTGCTGCTGCACGTTTTGGATTAGGATTTGGAGAAGCTGGAAACTTTCCAGCAGCTATAAAAACAACTGCAGAATGGTTTCCGAAAAAAGACCGCGCTTTTGCAACAGGACTTTTTAATGCAGCAACAAGTATTGGTGCAATTGCAGCTCCATTTGTTGTTGGTTGGATTGTTCACGAAGACGGAAAAAATTGGCAAATACCATTTTTAATCACAGGAGTATTAAGCGCTATTTGGGTATTTCTATGGTTTAGAATGTATAAAAAACCAGAAGTACACCCAAAAGTAACCAAAGAAGAATTAGCCTATATCCAAAGCGATTCAAGTGCAGAAAATGAAGAAAAACTTCCTTGGAAAAGCGTATTAGATAAGCGTCAAACTTGGGCTTTTTCATTAGCAAAAGTAACTGATGCTGTTTGGTGGTTCTACCTTTTTTGGGGAGCTAAATTTTTGGCAGAAGCCTTTGATGTGAATATTAAAAATATTGCCTTACCATTTTTTGTAATTTATATTTTGGCGGATGCAGGAAGCATTTTTGGAGGCTATCTTTCGGGATCCCTCATGAGAAAAGGATGGACGGTAAATAAAGCCAGAAAAATTACCTTATTAATATGTGCTTTAATAATACTTCCAGTAAGTTTTGTTGCGGTAACAGAAAGTAAATGGGTTGCTATTTTTCTAATTGGATTGGCAGCGGCAGGACATCAAGCATGGTCTGCAAATATATTTACTTTGGTGTCTGATGTGTTCCCTAAAAAAGCAACGGCATCTGTTGTCGGAATAGGTGGAATGGTTGGAGCTGTGGCTGGTATTCTTGCAGATATGGCTTTAGGATCTGTTTTAGATAAAGCAGGGAATAGCGGTTACTTTTGGGCCTTTTTATTAGCAGGATCATCATACCTTATTATTCTAGGGCTTGTACATTTATTAATGCCTAAGATGACACCTTTAGATGAAAATTTGATTCCTATAAACGACTAGTTTATAAATTTTTACTTCATAAAAAAAGGCTATTTCTAAAGAAATAGCCTTTTTTTATTTTATTTAATCTTCATCTTCGTCCTCATCATCTTCGTCACTATCAACATCATCTTTATAGTCATCGACATCATCGTCATCACTAGGTAAGTCATCAACGCCAATACCACCTTTCACCACGTCAAGATCTAAATCATCACTGATAATAATATCTTCATCTTCATCTTCTTCATATTTATCCATAGTATCCACTAATTCATCACTAATTTTTACCAAATAAATGGTATCATCGGTACGAACTTCTACAGCTTCAACATAATGACCTTTAGGATTTGTAAACCTTACAATGTCGCGAATACCATAACCATCAGGAAATTTCTCGACTAATAAGTTTAATATTTCAGGCGTCAGTTTTTTGTAATCAACAATTATTCTCTTCAAAACAAATACGTTATAATTATACTTTTAATTAAAATTTATAGTTCAATAAATCTGCTATCAATAAGTCAAATATATAAAAATATTTAAAATACACTTATATTTTTCACAATAACTATAGAAAAAATAAAACCAGCTATTATAGGTTCTTTAGATTGATTAATTCCATCTCTGTTAAATATCTCCAATGTCCTCTTGGCAAGTCTTTTTTAGTTAACCCTGCAAATAAAACTCTATCCAATTTAACTACATTATAATTAAAATGTTCAAATATTTTACGTACAATTCTATTTCTACCTGAATGAATTTTTACACCAATTTCCGTTTTTGGTTCATTTGTAATATATGAAATTTCATCAACCATTACCCTTCTTTCTTCCATATAAAAACCTTCAGAAATAGATTGTAAATCGGCATTTGTCAATTTTTTATCTAATGAAGCGTGGTATAATTTTTGAATTCCAGATTTTGGGTGTGTTAGTTTTTTAGCCAACTCTCCATCATTTGTAAACAACAATAGCCCTGTTGTATTTCTATCCAAACGACCTACTGGGTAAATACGTTCTTGTGATGCATTTGCAACCAATTCCATAACCGTTTTACGTCCTCTCTCATCTTCCATTGTCGTAATAAAATTTTTCGGTTTATTTAGCAACACATAGCGTTTTTTCTCTTGGCTGATAATGGAACCATCAAATTTTACTTCATCTGTAGGTTTTACTTTATACCCCATTTCAGTAATTAATTTTCCATTTACCGTAGCGCTCCCTGCTGTAATAAATACATCTGCCTCTCTACGAGAACAAACACCTGCATTTGCAATGAATTTATTCAATCGAATTCCGTCTTCTGGATTTGAATTTGAAGCAACTTTAGGTTTTGATTCTCCTGCTGGTTTTGAAACACCTGTTGCTTTTATTGTAGATTTAGGCTTACTATCGAATCTCTTTTTAGTAAATTTATCTGTTTGTTTTGAATCATCCCCTGAAGTAGATTTTTTATAAGGTTTTGATTTTGAGCTATCGGAAAACTTTTTGGTACCTTCTGATTTTCGTGCTCCAGATTTTTGAGGACCTTTTTTTCCTTGTTGTCGTCCTCCCGACGATTTTTTACTTGAATTCATGTTTACTTTTGTTTTTTGCAAAAGTAATTTTTATTCTCTTACATATTGAAAATAAGCCGTTTATTTTATACTAACTTTTCAATTAAAACAGAATAGTCGATTAAAGCTAAACTTGCAACACCCGCAATAATTAATAATTTAAGAACTATATGAAGTATTTGGTAACTCCGTTTAGAATTACTAAACCAAGTAGCAATTACAAATCCAAATAAAACAACCGCACTACTATAAAAATAGTACTTCATACCTCCAATTTCAGGGTATTTTAATAAAAAGTAAATAGGATTTAAGGTTAATAACCCTAGTGCAGTGATTAATATTTTGGTGAATTTCTCCCCATATTTTACAGGAATCGTTTGGTAATTAAAAATAAAATCACCCTTAATACCTTCTAAATCTTTTATTAATTCGCGAATTAATAAAATAAAAAATAAAAATGCGGCATGCGTAAATATAATTTCTGAAAAGTTTTTAAAATGTACAAATACTGCGAAAAAAGGTAAGATTGAAAGAACTGCAGCAGAAAACAAGCCTGCCAATGGGTACTTTTTTAATTTATGCGAATAAAACCAAATTAAAAAAATATACACCGAAAAAAATAAGGCAGCTCGCCAAGACACTAAAAAAGCAATACAAAAACCTAAGAAATTAAGCAAAAAATAAATTCTTAACTTTATTTTTTGACTAACAATAGCATCAATTTTAGATTTAATGGGTCTGTTAATTTTATCAGTTTCAGAATCATAAAAATTATTAATTATATATCCTGAAGCTATCACACAAATTGTAGCCAACACTATAAAATACAAGTCTAAATCCAGTAAAACGTATCTCAAAGATTTTTCTGGAGAAAAAATAAAAATAGAAGCTAAATATTGCGCAATAACTATTAATAAAATATTATAACCACGTACTACCGAAAATAAACTCAATACCTTAATGTAAAGAGGTGCGTTTCTTTTAGTATTATTTTTTGAAATTTCTAGTAAATCCATAAGCAATCCATAAAATTCAATTAAACTTTAGTTGAATTTTGAGTAGTTTCTTAAAATCTATAAACCAATTCCAGTTTATAATCTTTTAAAATTTTTTGTGTTTTTTTGTAGTTCTTCGTAAACCCTAAAATATAACCACCTCCACCTGAGCCACATAACTTTAAATAGTAGTCGTTGGAATCAATCCCATTTTGCCAAATAGTATGAAATGGTTGAGGAATCATTGGTTTAAAATTATCTAAGGCAACTTTAGAAAGTTGTTTTACATTACCAAACAAGGATTTTACATTTCCGCCTAAAAAATCGTCAATACAAGCATCGGTATATTTTGAAAAATCTTCACTCAACATTTTACGAAAACCTTCATTTTTCATTTTATTCATAAAAATGGTGATCATCGGTTCTGTTTCCCCCACAATTTCAGAATCTAATAAAAATACAGCACCTCTTCCTTTCTTTTGTGAAGGAATTCCTGTTGCCTCTAAATTATCTTTTGAATTGATTAAAATAGGTAAACTTAAGTAAGAATTTAAAGGATCTAAACCTGAACTTTTCCCATGAAAGAAGCACTCCATCAACGAAAAGGTTGCTTTTAATGTCAACAATTTATCACGCGTCAAATTTTCCAACACCGTAATTTTATTGTTTGCATATTTATCATAAATAGATGCTACTAACGCTCCAGAACTACCAACACCGTAACCTTGCGGGATACTAGAATCAAAATACATTCCTTGTTCAATATCAGCTTTAAATTCCTCAAATCTAAAATTAATTAACTCTTTATCTTCTAAGTTAATTAAATAATCATAAAAACGATGTAAGTTGAAATTTGATTTTTGCGAAGCTTCAGTCAACTCCTCTGATGTTTTTAAAGCACCTTGATAGGTATTATATGGAATAGCCAAACCTTTAGAATCTTTTATGATTCCATACTCTCCAAAAAGTAATATTTTAGCGTAAAAAAGGGGTCCCTTCATGGTGTTTTAATTAAAAATTAATAGTGAAAAATTAAAAATTGTTTTCAACTTAATTTTTTGATGTTTTAACAATACTTGCTAATAATTTTATTAATTCGTTCGATTTTAAATGTATTAAATCAAACTTTACTGTATCTAAATATCCTGTTTTATTCAATAATTCTAGCCAATATTCAGTTTCATTTGCTTCTTTTAAACTTATTGACATTTTACTGATAAAATCCAATTTACTTTGAGCAAATTCAGCCTCTCTAATATTTGCACCAATTGAAGTCCCTGATTTTAAAAGCTGCCTAGACATTACGTATTCTCGTTTTTCTACGGACAATTCTTTATAAAGTTCAACAATTTCAATGGCAAACTCAAAACTCTTCTCCTTAACAATATTC
>JAGPIQ010000034.1 GCA_018054895.1 Lutibacter sp.
GGTCAATTCAAAAAAGTATTAAAAAAGAATTTGCTCAGTATAAAAATAAATTTAAAGCCATTAAAAGCCAAGTTTTTGAATTAGTTTTAGATGCAATTAAAAAAGAAAAACAAAAAAGGTTATTAGCTTAAATTTACGAATTCCCAATTGTAATTAAACTCCAAAGATTGGGGGAAATTAGTGTTCGTCAAAAAATAATTTATATTTAGGTGTTATAATTTTAATTTAATAAAAAGGTTCATAATTAAATTAGTTTTAACCTCCCTATTGCCAAAACAATTGAAATACCTATTGATACTTTTGGTTAACCAACCCTCTAAACAATTTTATGCGTTTTTTTAAATTTTTATTTGAATTAAATACTTCATAAAATTTAAAATTGCCTTAAACTTATAATTTCCAATTAAATTTATTAAAAATAAACAACCAGTCATTGGGTAATGAGGTAGTTACAGTTATGTTATTGGCAGTAATGGGATGCTTGAACTTTAATTCATAGGCATGTAAAAACATGTTATAACAATTAAAATTAGTTTCAAACATTCTATTATGAAAACGATCTCCATATTTATAATCACCAACAATTGGGTGACTAATTTTGTTCATGTGGATTCTGAGTTGGTGCATTCTGCCTGTATAAGGCGTTAATTTTACCAAACTATAACGCGATTTATCATAAGGCTGAACTGGAATCTCTAATTCAATCGTTTGAAGCGGTTCACAAAGTGTTTCTGCGTCTTTATATACATTCGTATCTGCGTTTTTTACAGGTGAATTAATCAATTTTGAATCACTTACAAATCCTCTAACAATTCCTAAATATGTTTTTTGAATTTCATTTGAATTAAATAATTCTTGAAATTTCGATACATTTTCCTTTTGTTTAGCTAATACTAATACGCCTGATGTTTTTCTATCCAATCGATGAACAGGATAACACAGGTAATTAAGCTGCTCAAATAATAAGTCAAGCAATGTAGGTTCCTTAATATTTCGCGCATAATACGAATTATGAATAAGCACATTGTTCGGTTTATGAACAATAATAATAGTTTCGTCTTCAAAAAGAATTTCAATTTTCATTGCGCAAATATACACGTTTAATTGGTTGTCAATTAGTTATTGAAATGAATGATTTATATTAAAATTATTTTCATTTTGTATGATGGATGTCATATTTTAAGGTATTTTTGCATAAAAATTTAGTACACTAATATATATCCAATTAAAAATGAAAAATTTAAAAAAAATTATTGCGGTATTTGTTTTAATCTCTACGCTTGTAGCTTGTGGAAGTTCAAAAACAGTAAGAGTATCGAAAAAAGTGATAAAAGGGGAATGGACTCTTAAAAATGTCACATTTAGCAATTACGGAACATATAAAGTAACTTTTTTTAATGATGTTACTAAAAATTGCTTAGAAGGAAGTACTTGGTCATTTGTACCGAATAACAATTCTGGAATCTATTCAATAGTTGGTGATAACTGTGTTCAAGGCGACAGAAATTTTATTTTCACTATTCAAGAAATAGATGAAGCTACAGGTTTATATGACTTTTTACTAAAACCTACCAATGAAAAAAATAAATCGGAAGATAATAAAGGATTCCGTTTACGCTTAGCGCAATTATCGGATACGGATATGGTTTGGGAACAAACAGCATCAATTGATGGAAAAACAATAAAAATGAATTTGAATTTTATAAAACAATAACAAATGAAAACAATACTTAAAAAAATAGCAATTACAGCATTAGCGCTTGTAGTAACAATTAGTTTAAATAGTTGTAGTGCAACTCAAAATGCAAATAACAAACAAAAAGGTGCCGTAATTGGTGCTGCAGGTGGCGCGCTTTTAGGTGCTATCTTAGGAAATAATGTTGGTAATAAAAAGAATAGTGAGCTTGGAGCTGTACTTGGTGGAGTTCTTGGTGGTACTGCAGGTGTATTGATAGGTTCTAAAATGGACAAGCAAGCACAACAAATTGAAGAAGAAATTCCTGGTGCTGTTGTTGAACGTATTGATGACGGAATTGTAGTGACTTTTGATGAAAACAGCGGTGTGTATTTTGATACTAATAAATTCAATATCAATGCAGCTTCTGATAAAATGTTATCAAAATTAGCAGCTATTTTAGTAGAATACCCAGATACCAATGTAATTATTGCTGGACATACTGATAGTTCTGGAGCAGATGCTTACAACATGACATTGTCTAAAAATAGAGCAAACTCTGTAACAGATTTCTTTACATCAAAAGGTTTGTCTAAAAATAGATTTACAACAAGTTGGTTTGGTGAAGAACAACCGGTAGCGGATAATACAACTCCAGAAGGAAGAGCTAAAAACAGAAGAGTAAATTTAGGAATTGTTCCTAATGAAAAAATGATTCAAGACGCGAAAACAGAAAGCGGAAATTAATCATTTGTCATACAATATGAAAAAAGCTATCTTTTTAAAGGTAGCTTTTTTTTGTGCGTAAAAGTAAATTCATACCTTGCACACACTATAAAAACAATTAATGTTGGATTATTTTTCGAGTTTAATGGACTCTTATAATTTAGGTATTACTCATTTTCTTTTAGCTTTTTTAGGAGCCTTATTATTAGGTATGGGAAAAGCTGGTTTTAAAGGATTAGGAGTGTTAATAGTTTTGCTAATGGCATTGGTTTTTGGAGGTAAATCATCAACAGGTGTATTGATAACAATGATGGTTTTTGCAGATATTTTAGCAGTTATTCATTATAACCGACATACACAATGGAGTTATCTAAAAAAACTATTACCCACTATGTTTTTGGGTGTTTTAATTGGTGTTTGGATAGGAAAAGATATTTCTGAAGTCCTTTTTAAACAAATAATGGCAGCGTTTATTTTGATAACAGTTGCTATTATGGTTTATATGGAAAAGAAAAAGTCGGAAGACATACCAACGCACTGGGCCTTTTCCTCAGGAACAGGTTTGTTGGCTGGAATTACTTCTATGATAGGGAATTTAGCAGGTTCATTTGCAGATATTTATTTTTTAGCCATGCGATTACCTAAAAATGAATTTATAGGAACGGCAGCTTGGTTATTTTTTATAATTAACGTTTTTAAATTGCCATTTCATATTTTTATATGGAAAACAGTAACCGTTGAAACATTGAGTTTGAATATTATATTTGTTCCTGGAATTGTTATAGGGTTTTATGTAGGCGTATTTATAGTGAATAAAATAAAAAATGCGGTATACCGAAAGTTTATATTTGCAGCAACTATTATCGGAGCCATTTTAATATTAATAAAATAAAAAAGTATGGAAGAACATTTTTTCCAATGTCCATATTGTTGGGAGGAGATTTCTATGATGTTAGATTCCTCTGTAAGAAACCAAACATATGTGGAAGATTGTGAGGTTTGTTGCAATCCAATTGAGCTTCAAGTAAAATTTGAAGATAACGAACTTATAGCGTTAAACATCAATAGTATAGAGTAATAATTAAATATAAAAACAAACAATGATAGGTAGTATAAATAATTCCGAAAAAAGTATTCAACACATGGTGTTTTTTTGGTTGAAAAATCCTTCAGATAAAAATAGTAGAGCTATTTTCGAAACATCAATGAATACATTATTAAGTACTTCGAACTATAGAAGTATTTCACATTTTGGTACTCCTTCAAGTATAAATCGTCCTGTAGTGGATATCAGTTACACGTATTGTTTAACGGTAACTTTTAAAAATATGCAAGAACACGACCAATATCAAATAGATCCTGCACATAAATTATTTATTGCAGAATGTGTTGATTTATGGGAAAAAGTACAAATTTACGATTCAGAATCTTTGTAGTTTTTAGAATATAGCTTGTTTTAACTGATTTATTAAACAAAATTTGTAAATTTGATTTTATGGATATAAACTTTCAAAATAAGAAAATTGAATTAATTCAGTGGCTTTCTACACTTGAAGATACAACTTTGATTGATAAGTTAATGAAGTTGAGAATTCAAGAGAAAACTGACTGGTGGAATGAAACTTTAATTGAAGAACAAAAATCAATTGAAAAAGGAATTGAAGATGCAGATTCAGGTAAATTAACTTCTCATTCAAATGTGAAAAAAGTTTATGAAAAGTGGTTATAAAATCTTGTGAACTGACCACGCTATTTCTGAACTAAAAGAAACTATTGATTATTTAGAGAATAATTGGACAGAAAAAGAATTAAGAAAATTCTCTGTAAAACTGGATCACACAATTGAATTGATTTCAAAATCTCCCAAAATATTTCCTGAATCTTTTGAGAAAAAAGGAATTAGAAAAGCTGTTATTGAAAAGCACAATAACTTATATTACAGAATAAATATAAATTCGGTAGAAATACTTTCACTGTTTTCTAACCGAAAAAATCCTGCTAAGAAAAAAATGTAGTAATTTAAAGCTTTAAAATTTCTATAAAATAGCTTGTTTTAATTGATTTACAGTCTGCATTCCAGATTGTCTCCATGTTTGTTGTCCATTTTTAAAAATAATAAATGTAGGAACTCCTTGAACTTGGTATTTTGCAGCCAACGTTTGATTGGTATCTACATTTATTTTTATAATACTTATTGAATCTTTCAATTCAGTTTTTAATTGTTTTAAAACAGGCGCCATATTTTTGCAAGGACCACACCAATCTGCATAAAAATCAACCAATACGGGTACATTTTGGTTTATTATTTCGTTGAAAGATTTTTTCATAATCAAATATTTAAAAGATGCCTAAATTTACAAAATAAGCAGCAAATAGCGTAGTGGTTATTGTATTTTTTTGACAGATAATTACTCTCTTTTTTTTATTTTTTTTAAATAAGCGAGGATTAGTAATGATAAAAAACTACAAACTGAAAATCCTATAAAAAGTGGAAGGGCAGTGGTTGTTGTATATTTTCCTATAAATGTACTAATTGGTACAGCCATCATTGTTGAAATAAACCCCGTAATAGCAGCACCAATACCTGCAATATGTCCAATTGGCTGCATTGCTAAGGCTCTTAAATTCCCAAATAGAAATCCGATAGAAAAAAATTGTAAGAAAAAGAATGTTAATACTATTAAAATATCAGGATTTCCAGTATGATTAAAAAGTAACACAAACAAAAAAGAAACACTAAAAAAAGTAAATAGGGCTATGGTTACTAATTTTTCCATTCCAAATTTTAAAACCAACGTTCCATTTAAATAAGTAGACGTACCAATAGCAATAGCCAAACCTGCAAAAATATATGGAAACTCGTTTTGTAAGTTGTATTGTTCTTGAAAAACATGCTGAGAAGTGCTTAAATATACCATAAATGAACCCGTTATAAATCCAGAAATAACAGTAAAACCGATGGTTTCTTTAGATTTATAAATTTCTTTTAAACCATTTACAAAAACGTACTTTGTAAATCTCACTCGATATTCTTTATGGAGTGTTTCTGGCTGACGTTTCCAAAACCAAATTGAAATTAACACGCTAAATATCAATTGAATATAAAATATGGCTTGCCAATTATAATGATCTAACACAAATTGTCCCAAAGCAGGAGCAATAATAGGAACTAAAATAAAAACTACTGTAATAAACGACATAATACGCGCCATATAATCGCCACTAAAAGTATCTCTAACCATAGCAATACTAATAGTTCTAGGCGCAGAAAGTCCAATTCCTTGAAGAATTCTACCAGCTACCATAATTTCTAAACTTGTTGCAAATATGCAAATAAAACTGGCTATAATAAAAACACTAAATCCCAGATACACAACGGGTTTCCGTCCAATAGTATCAGATATAGGACCGAATACTAATGGGCCAATACCTAAGCCTAAAAAAATCATGGTAATTAACAATTGGTTATCCGTATATTCAGTAGTACCAATAGAAAAACCAATAGAATTTAATGCCGGAAGTAAAGCGTCTATTGCCAAAGCAACAATAGACATAAGTGAAGCCATTAAAGTTATAAATTCAAATTGTGAAGGCGTTTTTTTAAACATTCGGCAAATGTACAGTAATTGTTGAATTTGGAGGCTATAATAACAGTGGTAAAAAACAATTTTTGTAATTTGCAGACTCTTAAAACAATTGTATGAATTTAGAAGTATTAAAAGAAAATATTGACAAGATTGATATTTATATTTTAGATCAAATTTTAAAAGAAAGGTATCAGCCAGGAGATATACTATTAGATGCCGGTTGTGGAAAAGGACGTAATTTAAAATGGTTTTACAATTATGATATTGAAATAGTTGGGATTGACACTGAAAGTGAAGCTTTAAATACCTGTAAAGAATTGTATCCTAAACAAAAAGATAATTTTATACAGGCGAGTGTTGATAAACTTCCTTTTGAAGCCAATAGTTTTAATCATATAATTTGTAATGCAGTATTGCATTTTGCTAAAAATGAATTGCATTTTTTTAGCATGCTGAATGAGTTAATTAGAGTTTTAAAACCGAACGGAAGTTTATTTATAAGAATAGCTTCTAATTTTGGAATTGAAAATGACGTAGAATATTTAGAAAAAGGAAATTACAAATTACCAGATGGTTCAACACGGTTTCTATTAACGCAGGATTTATTAAATACAATTACTTTAATGAAGGAGATTCAAATAGTAGAAGCTGTAAAAACAACCATTGTACATGGCAAAAGATGTATGACAACGTTGGTTATAGAAAAGGTAAGTTAAACGTAGGGTTCTTTTATAATAAAATATTCTATTTAACATAATGTAAATTATAATACAAAATATAGTAATTTCTGTATAGCCTTTTTTCAGGCTATTTACACATAATCGTATATTTAAGTTAAAAATATAAGATTAATAATACAATCTAAAGTCGAGCAGTTTACAGATATTATAATGTTTTTGATGCAACTCTTCAACAACATCCAGCATATTCTCATTATCCTTAAACAAGTTAAAGAATGCTTGATCAAGATTTGAGCTAGTTATTCCATTAAATTCATTACCGTAACCAGAAATAGCTTTTGCTCCAGTGATATCCAAAAAATATTGTGCTTCTTCTTCATCTAAATCTAGAATTTTTACATTTGAAAAATGCAAAATTTTGCCTTTTAATCTTCCTTCCAAAATTTCTGCAATTTCTTGTAGGCTATAATAATAGTCATTTAAACAAATACTATTTGCTTCACCTGTTACAACCAAATAAATTATTTCATAGTTTTCAAAATTATGATCATCCAAGACCAAGGCATTTAAGCAATCTTCTAAACCTTCAATAGTGTCGCAAGTTTTATAAATACTGGCTATCCCATATTGCATGGTCAATTGTTGCAATGTTTTTTGTGCTTCGGTAACCTTGTCTGTTTTTATATCTTGCACCGCTTCTAAACAATAAATAAAATAATCTGTATCTATAAATTGTTCTTCAGGTAATTGTTGTGTTTTCTTTAACAAATTTCAGGATTTAAGTAAAATATATAAAACGCAAAAATAATATATCTATTTTATTCTTTTTAGAGGTTTCATCCAAAATAGATAGAAATCATAAACTTTTTTTGATAATTTAAATACCTACTTAGTATTTGATTTATACAAATTCATAGAATATTTGAGAAGAAACCCATAACATTAACATTATAATGTAAATATATAGTAATGCTCTGTATAGCCATTTTTCAGGCTATTATTAATTATGTAGCAAAATCAGTTTCTAACCACTATCTTTGATAACAAAATAAACAACATGAGTTTTTATCAGCAAATAGCACCTTATTATCATCATATATTTAAAATTAATGTACTTCAAATTGATTTTATTAAATCTAAAATACCAGAAAAAGAGGCTAAACTTTTAGATGTTGGTTGTGGCATTGGAACGCTTTCTTTTGAGTTGATAAATTATTACAGCAATATACTTGGTATAGATATGGATGCTGAAATGATTAATGCGGCATTGAATAAAAACAAATCAAAATCCGTTCAATTTCAACAACTTAGTATGCTTGATTTAAAAGGTTTTATTGATAAAAATTCGTTAGATGGTATTATTTGTTTTGGAAATACGGTGGTTCATTTAAATTCATTAAATGAAATAGCTGATTTTTTACAGCAAGCAAAAACGGCACTTAAAGTAGGTGGAAAATTATTGCTGCAAATAGTAAATTACGATAAAATTATTGCAAAAAACATACAACAATTACCACTTATAGATAATGACGAAATTATTTTTGAACGAACTTATAATTATAAAGCTTCAGAAAACAAAATTGATTTTAATACACGTTTAAAAGTGAAATCTACCCAACAAATTATTGAAAACAGTATTAAATTGTTACCGCTTTTAAAGAAAGATTTAGCAAATTTAGTACACGATGCTGGTTTTAACCATTTTAATTTTTATGGGAATTTCAACCAAGAACCACATTCCTTGGAAAGTCCAGCTCTAATTATAGAAGCTTGGTAATTAATTCAAATTCTAAAACTTATTCAATAATTTACAAGTTTATTTTTAGTTGATTTTTCATTTTTTCAACATCTAAGTTTTTCAACAACACTAATAAATTTGGGTACATTTTATAATGATATCCTAAATTATCTTGCTGAAATTCTTCAATAGCTTGTTCTTTAGTCCAATTATCAATTACAATTCTGTAAGCGGCTATAATTGTACCAGTTCTGTCGGAACCATGCCAACAATGCACCAAAACCGGTTTTGGCGAATTTTGGATTATAGTTAATGCGTTTACAATATCATCTTCATTTAATAGTTTTGTTTTTATAGGCGTATGTATCAGCTTAAAATTAAAGTCTTTAGCTTTTTTTTTATTATTTTTAAGGCGTCTTAAATTAAGTATAGTCTTCACTCCTATTAGTTCAACTTCTTTAAAACCTTTTTTACTAGGCTGTTCCGATCTATATAAAACATCATTTATTTGATATAGATTATTAAAATGTTTAGATGTTACTTTTTGTAAAGTTCCTTCTTGTGCATAATTATAATTCACAATACCCATACACAACAAGACTATTATTCCTAATTTTTTCATTTTTATCAATATTTATAGAAGATTATCGATCTCAATATATTTTTGCTATTTTAATTCAACTCCTTCATAATTTCCGCAAACAATTCATAAGAACGAATTCTGTCTTTTCCATCATATATATTAGTTACAGCTATAAGTTCATCCGCTTCTGTTTGTTCTAAAAACTCTTTCACTTGTGCCTTCACGGTAGCTTTACTTCCTACAAATAAATACTTTAACATTTGATGGATTTGTGGATTTTGCAAAATTTCTTTAAACTCATTAGTCATAGCTGTTGGAGGTTGTACAAAATCACGTTTTCCAGTAAATAAACCTACAATCATGCGAATTAAAGAAGTAGACAAACGTTCAGCTTCTTCATCCGTATCTGCCACAATAATATTGACACCAGCCATTATATAAGGCTTTTTCAAGTCGTTTGAAGGTTTAAACTCATTGCGGTAAATTTCCAACGCTTCCCATAAATGTGTTGTTGCAAAGTGACTTGCAAATGCATATGGCAATCCTTTTTTCGCTGCTAAATGTGCACTTTCCGTACTAGAACCCAAAATATAAATGGGAACTTCCACTCCTTCGGCTACAGTAGCACGTACTTTAGAACTTGCATTTTCAGCAGAAAAGTAGCGTTGTATTTTTTCTAATTCCTTAGGAAAAGACTGTGCGGCTTGCATAAAATCGGATCGGATGGCTTCTGCTGTTTCTCTGTCGGTTCCAGGCGCTCTTCCCAAGCCTAAATCAATTCGGTTTGGATATAAAGACCCTAATGTACCAAATTGTTCTGCAATAATTAGAGGAGAATGATTAGGCAACATAATACCGCCAGATCCTATACGTAGCGTGTTTGTTCCTCCAGCAACATAGCCAATTAACACTGACGTAGCACTACTTCCTATATTTGATGCATTATGGTGTTCCGCCAACCAATAGCGTGTATATCCATAGGATTCGGCATATTGCGCTAATTCCAAAGCGTTTTTATACGTTTGTTGCAGTGTGTTATTTTGTGATATTACTGCAAGGTCTAATATGGAATATAGCGTATGTTGAGTTTTCATAAATAGATTTAATCAATTGTACATTTAATAGAACATTGTAAAAATAGTTCTTTACAAATGTATAAGTCGTTTTCTATTTGAAGATATTACACTTCTCCCCTTTCAATTTTCTGTTTTTTATGAAATGAATAGGGATTGGCTGCTTTTACCTAAATATTTGACGATATTTAAAAACCAATGTATGCAATACTTAGAATATAGGAGCAGCACAAAGTAAGAAAAGGCTCCATAGAAAAAAATAATTCCATCAATTTAATTGTATCTTTGCAAAAATTAGTACAAATAGTACGCAAAATAGTCATTACATTATTACTTATGCCTTTTAAAAAACTACATGCCGATATTAAAGAGAAACTAGAATCTCTAGAAATTACAACCCCTACTCCTTTTCAAACTGCTAGTATTCCTGTAATAAAAAGTGGCGCCAATGTATTTGGAATTGCTCCAAAAGACAGTGGTAAAACCACTGCATTTATACTTACTATTTTAAATAAATTAAAATGTAAAGAAGAAGGAAATGTACCCAGAGCTATCGTTTTAGTGGAAAATAATGAAATAGCAACGGAATTATATGAAACATTTTTAACCTATTTAAAATGGAATTCATTACGTGTTTATTTAGGGGATGAAAAGGTTCATATTGATATTTTAAAATCAGAAATATTTGAAGGGATAGATGTTCTTATTTCTACGCCAAAAGTAATGAGTAAATTATTTTTATTAAACGGTATAAATTCTTCACAATTAAAGATGTTTTGTATAGATGACGCTGAATTTTTAGCGAAAAAACCGTCTTATACACAGGCTCTTATGACAATTACACAAAGTATTGACAAATGTCAATTTGTAATTTTCGCAGAAAAGATGCACCCAATTTTAAAACGTTTTGAGACCAGTTTTATGGAGCGAGCTATTACTGTCGCTATCTAAACGGTCCTAATTCACACTTTTTTATAGCTATAATATTCGAATTAATGATACCTAAACTACATTATATTTCTCAAGGAAATTCACCAAAAGAGCATTTAGAAAATATTCAAAAAGCGTGTTCATCTGGAGCTGAATTAGTGCAATTACGTTTAAAAAACATATCGGAAAAGAAATTTTTAAAATTAGCTTCAGAAGCCAGAGAAATTACAGCTCATTTTCAAACGAGGCTACTTATAAATAGTGATTATAGAATAGCAAAAGCCGTTAAAGCTGATGGTGTACATTTAGAAAAAACTGCTACTTGCCCCACTATAGTAAGAAAATATTTACATACTTGGCAAATTATTGGAGGAACTGCAAACACCTTACAAGATTGCGAAACATTAATTCATAAAGAAGTGGATTATATTAGTTTAGGCCCTTTTAAATCTTCAATAGCTTTAGAAAATACACTTTCAGTTTTAGGGTTGAATGGTTTCTCTGCAATTATGGATATCTTAAAAACCGAAACTCCAATTATTAGTTTTGGAGGTATTTCTACAGAAGACGTTGTAGCCATTTTAGAAACGGGTATTTCTGGAATTGCAGTTGCTACAGAAATTACACGTGATTTTAATAACATAGCCCTATTTAACCAATTACTAAATGCTTCTTCAACAAAAGAACAACGCTATACGTTTGAATAGCAGCTTTACATTGTTTTAAAATCATTTCACTAAAAGCAATATCCTAATTTCTTGTTTTCTTGTTTTTACCAGATAACTGACAAAATTACCGTTTTTTAGAAGGGTATTTTAAAACAATTGAAATTTTATCATAAAGCAGGCATTCACCTTGAATAAACGGTTGAAGCGCTTTTTTGGATATATAAAACACTTTACAAATAAGACTTTTTAACATTTATTATAGGTTTGGCTTGGTTTTGGCACATTAATGACTTTAAAAATAAATTGAAATACACAGCGCGTAAAAGTTATGCAAAAGGTATTTTTAAAATTAAAGAGTAATTTTATGATTCAAGTAAAAGAGAACAACACGGTTAAGGTACATTACACGGGAAAATTATCAAATGGTCAAATTTTTGATAGTTCAGAAGGAAAAGAACCTTTAGAGTTTACTTTAGGACAAGGTCAATTGATTCCTGGTTTTGAAAAAGGATTGATTGATATGAAATTAAATGAGAAAAAAACAATTACTATTGTTAAAGAGGAAGCGTATGGCGACCAACACCAAGAACTAATACAAGAAGTTCAAAAAAGTCAACTTCCATCTGAAATGACACCAGAAGTTGGAATGGGACTTGTTTCTAGAAGTGAAGATGGGCAAGAAAGAAATTTAATGATTGTTGAAGTGAAAGAAGAATCTGTAATTATAGATGGAAATCACCCATTGGCAGGTCACGAACTAATTTTTGACCTTGAAGTTGTTGAAATTAAGTAATAAAATTTAGACTATTTTATATATAAACCTGATTGTATTTGTTGAATTTATTTCAATAAATACAATCAGGTTTTTTTTGATGTTATGATCCTTTTAGAATTATATATTTAGAATTCCTTTTAAATCAACCACCTAATTGGCAAATAAATAGAATCAACTATTTATATTTCAGCAAAACTTAATAAATAATTAAATTTAACTAGTTGATATACAGTCTTATTATTCAAATAAATTTAAAACTATAACCTTGTAAATATTTAAATATAAATGAGTACATTTGCACGAAAATTAAAAACACTGAATATGAAGCGTATTAATGAATCTAAAAAGCTTTTTAAGGTAGAAAGCTCTATTGATTTGAAAGAAATAAAATCGACTTACAGAGGACTTGTAAAAGAATGGCATCCAGATAAATTTCAATGTGAAGAAAAAAAGAAAGAAGCAGGAGAAATAAGTCTGAAAATTATTGACGCCTATCATTTTTTAGTAAGTATTGCTCCAGAAACGAAAGAAGTTAATTTAGACGAGTATTCAACTACAATTACAGAAGCAAAAGTGGCTGATTTTCACCATAAAAGTATGCTATTAGAGGTTACTTTTACAGATGGAAATACGTATGAATATTTTGGAGTAAATAGCAATCTTTTTCAAAAATTTAGAAGCAGTAAATCTTTAAGTAATTTTGGAAAAAGAAATATTTTCAATTCTTTTTTATATAGAAAGATAAAGAAAGCTGAAGTAATGGCTTAGTTTTTAACAACTAAACTCATCATATACAAAAAAGAGTGCGATAAACATCGCACTCTTTTTCATTTATAGGTATCTTAAAATAGTTCGTCTTATAAAACCGTAACTCGCACTTTTTTCTTTTTCAATTTAGTGTTGTTTAAATTTTTCACCAAATCATTCGCCATCGTTAACGGAATGGCAACAAAAGCACAATCTGGTTTTAGTTCTATAACACCCAATTGTTCATTTGTAAGTCCACCTTGTTTTATAAATAAACCTGCAATATCAGATTTTGAAATTTTATCTTTTCTTCCACCTGAAATAAATAAGGTTTCCCAATATTGTGGTTTGTGCGGTGCTTTTTCAGAAATGTTTAATGGTTTTGAAGCATCAATAAACTCAGGTAATTGTTCGCTTTTCCATTTTATTACGTACGCAGTTCCCTTTTCATTGACTCTTGCCGTTCTTCCGTTTCTATGAATAAATTCCTCTTCGTGGCGCGGTAATTCATAATGAATAATATATTTCATTTCAGG
The DNA here is from genome assembly GCA_018054895.1 of Lutibacter sp. Lineage (GTDB taxonomy): Bacteria > Bacteroidota > Bacteroidia > Flavobacteriales > Flavobacteriaceae > Lutibacter. Next base: position 13,719 of record JAGPIQ010000034.1, read on the forward strand.
AATATCAATACCTCTTGCGGCTACATCCGTAGCAATTAAAAGTTGACAGGTACCGTTTCTAAATTTTATTAAAGAGCGTTCTCTATCTTTTTGTTCCATTCCACCAGAAAAAGAAGCATAACTAATTTTATTCTTATGTAAGAAATCACTTACTTCATCTATGCTATCTCTTAAATTACAAAAAATAATTCCAGGTTCATTTCCAATATGTTGCACCAATTCCAACAAGGTATTTAATTTGTTTTTACTTGGAGAAACTACTGTTTTAATAGTTAGTAACGGACTTGTTTTTTTTCTTAAGTAATTAATAGTTACCGCTTTTTCCAAACGAACAAAACGAGGAATGTCAACACATTGAGTAGCAGATGTTAATATGCGTTTATTTAAACTGGGAAGTTGACTAATTATTTCTTTCATTTCTTCCTCAAAACCATCTTCTAACGACTTGTCAAACTCATCTAAAATAAGTGTTTTTATACTCGATTTTGAAAAACGGTCATTGTTAAAATGATCCGATATTCTACCTGGTGTACCAATTAAAATAGCGGGAGTATGTTTAATTTCAATTTTATCCTTCGCCATTGATCTACCTCCATACACTGCATTTACTTTATAACCGGAACCCATAGAACGAACTACTTGTTCAATTTGAATGGCCAATTCTCTTGAAGGAACTATTATTAACGCTTGGACTTCCTCCGATTCAGGATTTAAAACTTTTAATAAAGGCAATAAAAACGCCAATGTTTTTCCTGTTCCAGTTGGAGATAATAAAATGGTATTTGTAGTTGAATCTATGACAGAAATGGCTTCTTCCTGCATAGGATTCAGTTCAGCAATATTTAGTTTTATTAAAATTTCTTCTTGATTTTTTATACTATTTGCCATTTTATTTCTTTCTTTTTTTTGAAGAATCTTCCGATTTTGAATTTGAAGATGCTGTTTGTGATAAGTAATTAGCTAAAATTTTATCTACTAATTCCTCTTTTGTTAAATGATGAAATATAGTTTTTATCTTCGCTTTAAAATCTTCTGAAACTTCACGATTTGGTTTGGTTTTGAATATTTTTTTAGCCCACAACAATCCATTATTTTCTTCAATGCTTTGCGCATCTGCTTTTTTGAATTTTTTAAAAACAATGCCTAATTCTTTTTCAAAATTGGCAATATCTTCAACTTCTTCTTGTTGTAAAACGGTTAATGAAAACCCTTCTGCTCCTGCCCTTGCGGTACGCCCACTTCTATGTACGTACGTATCAAAGGTATCTGGTAAGTGATAGTTTACAACATACGATATTTCTTTTACATCAATTCCACGTGCTGCTAAATCCGTAGCAACTAATATATCAATATGTCCTTCGCGAAATTGACCCATAATTCGGTCACGAATTCCTTGCGTTAAACTTCCGTGAATAGCGCCTGATGAAAACTTGTTAATTGCTAAATTTTTGGCTAATTTATTAACGGCAGCTTTGGTTTTACAAAAAATAATACCACGTTCCCCTTCTCTCGTATTTAAAAAATGAAGTAATACTTCTAACTTTTCTATAGGATCTACAACAACATATTGATGATCAATACCTTGATGACCAATCGTTTCCATATCAGCTTCTATATGTACTACTTTTTTAGACATATAATTTTGAACCAATTGTTTTATGGTTCCTGGCATAGTAGCTGTAAATAATAAGGTTCTTCTCGTTTTCGGAATTGTTTTAATAATTTCATCGACTTCTTCCTTTAAAGCACTTACCATTTCGTCCGCTTCATCCAACACTAAATACTGTAAGTTTTTAATGTTTATAGCATCACGCTTTATTAAATCTAACAAACGTCCAGGCGTTGCAACTACTATATGAGTCGTATTTTTTAAACTTTCTATTTGAGGTTTTATAGGTGTACCACCACATATAGAAACAATTGTTGCTTGTTGATTGTCAGCTGCAAAGGATACAAGGTTATTGTAAATTTGTTGTCCTAATTCTCGTGTTGGAGCTAATATTAACCCCTGTATATCAGTATTTTCTGTAGTAATTAATTGAAGTAAAGGTAATCCGAAAGCAGCTGTTTTTCCTGATCCGGTTTTTGCTAAAACAACAATATCTTCTTTTTGATTTAGAACTATAGGAATTGTTTTTTCTTGTATATCTGTTGGAGTAGAAATTTGTAGTTCAATTAAATTTTGTTGTAATTGATCATTAATTCCTAAATCTGAAAACTGTTTTGGCATAAAATATTTTTTTGGCAAAGATAAGGTAAACAACCTTTTAAATATTCAATTCTTCTAATTAGAAATTGTATAAATTAAAAGGCATAAAAAAAGCCCATCAGCATTGATGGGCTTTTTGAAAACTTGAAGTATATATTTAGATAACTTTTACGTTTACTGCGTTTAATCCTTTTTTTCCATCTTGAAGATCGAATTGAACTTTATCGCCTTCACGAACTTCGTCAATTAATCCTGAAATGTGTACAAAATGATCTTTTTCAACTCCTTCTTCAGTTATGAATCCAAAACCTTTAGTCTCATTGAAAAATTTTACTGTTCCTTTACTCATTGTAATGTAATTTAATTTATTATAATTTATTAAGTTACAAATATGCTACCATTTTTTTAGATTACAACATTATAATTCACTTATTTTCAAATTATTATATTTTAAGTGAATTATTGTAACAAAAAAGCGTTAATTTTTTATTAAATAGATGGCATATTATAAAAACAAAGGGAGTATAGTTTTAAAACTATACTCCCTTCTAATTATTAACTAAACATCAATTTATTTTATGTTTGTAGAACTACTCCATATCTATAATTCCAACTACTTCATAAGCTCTAGTTCCATTTACTTGTACTTTTTCGTATAAAACATTTGCATATTCGTAATAGGATTGTCCGTTATAGGTTACCTTTTCATAATCGCTAGGAAGTTCATAAACGATCGTTCCAATTTCCGGATCAACAACTTCATAGGTATTATTAATTTGAACATAGAATATGCCTTGGGCATTAAAATAATTATAATTATTATGGTTAACTCTAACAAAATTACTAGGTAATGTAGTTATTCTAAATCCAACTTTTGGAGCAATTGAAATATAGCTACCTCTAGATTGTGTATAGTATTTATTGTTTGCATAATAGTAATTTTGCCCATTTTGTTTAACAACTGTTTTGCTTGGTAAGGTTCTAACAGCAACCACTTTACGTTGTGGTGTTTTGTAAGTAACTTTAGAACTTGGTATACGACTGTTTGTCGTGGTTTTGGTAACTGTGGTGGTACTACTACGACGTGATTGCGCTGTAACTTGTGTTGATATAGTCACCAAAAATAAGGCTGATACGATGTATACTTTTATAAATGTTTTCATAATTTTTAAATTTTTATAGTTTAACTGTTACTTTTACAATACCAACTTCGGTATTATGATTCAAAGATATTTAGTAAAAGACCTTCAAAAAAAACAAATAGAAGAACACCCTATTTACATCTATTAAAAGGGTTATTTTATAGATTTCAATATTGGATTTTAGTCAAAAAAAAAACATACAATAAAATGTATGCCTTTTCTAACCTTTGTAAAAGGTAATTATTTTAATAAACCAAGTAATCCTGTTAATTCTGAAAGATTTAAACTTGAATTACTGTCAGCATCTAATACTTTAAAGTTATCTGCAACAGTTCCAATAGCTTCAGTTGTGCTAATGGCAGCATCTTTATTAGTGTCTAATAATGTAAAAAGACTAGAAATTTGTTTCACTGTTGAATTAGAACTTAATGAACCTAACAATGTTGCTGCTGTTGAAAGATTTGATGTGTTTGCGTTTTTAAGGCTATCACAACTTAACATTGTAGCAACTACGGCTAAAGATAAAATGATTTTTTTCATACTATGAATTTTAAATTTTTTAATGAGTGCGCGAAAGTAGCACTATTTAACGATTAACTAAAAAGGAATAGATAAACTACTCCTTTTTGTATCTTAACTTTATAAATTTATAGATGAAGTTGAAACTCATTTTAAGAACAATGAATATTCATTTGAACACTATCATTTTCAAAAGACCGTTTTAATAAGACTTAATATTTGAATGGTAAATAGAATCTCTTTGAAATTTGGTCCAATGGTGTTTTCCTTTTAAAATTCCATCTGTTTCCCAATCGCCATACGTTGGATTTGGAAGTACAATAAACGTTTTTCCAAAAGTAGTTTTCAAACTGTCCACACTTTTATTTCTTTGTTCTTTAGTTCGGTTATCAAAAACCATTGAAAAATCAGATAAATTATCGCCGAGTAACATGATAATTTCGTGTGATTTACTTACTTCAAGCCTTCTTGGTTCTTTTCTACTAGTGGAATCTTTCAATAAAACATGTGTTGCATCAGCATAAGGAAAACCTTTAATTTGTAAATTTTCAATAGTTTCCTGTTTATTTTTTACGGATCGATTCGAAATGTAAAAGACTTCTACTCCTTTACTTTTTGCATATTTAAAAAAATCAAGTGATCCAGGAACTGCATTTGCATCTTTTCTTTGTACCCATTCATTCCATCTTGAGGAAGTATACTCCTCATCTAGTTCTATTTGCTTACCACTATAAGGACTATTATCTAGCAATGTTTCATCAATATCGGTAACAATTGCTAAAGGTTTTTTTGAATTGGTATTTGCCACTAAATAATTATCTAACTGAATTTGAGCAAAGTTAAATGCTTGATAAGCCAACGCACGATATTCACCAGCATTTTGCTGCCATAAAACAGTTTGTATTGAAAACTCTCTATTTGGAATGGATCCCTTTTCTGTTTTTGATAATTGGTATTGGCTTTCTGTTATTTTAGATTTACATCCTATTAATAATATAAACAACAACACTTATTTTATTCCTCATAGTTTTTACAAATTAGTTTTTTGAATCTATGAATTGGCTCAATGCCTCCATAGCTTCACAGCCATAAACTACCGATGGTCCTCCTCCCATAAGAATAGCAACTCCAATAGTTTCCATAATTTCCTCTGAAGTAGCTCCAGAATTTAAAGCATCATGTACGTGACAAATAATGCAACCTTCGCATCTTATGGTTATTGCAATACCCAACGCTATAAGTTCTTTTGTTTTAGATGAAAGCGCACCGTTCTTAATACTTACAGCATGTATTTCACTAAAAGCTTTCATTGTTTCAGGGATTTTTGTGCCCATTTCCCCCATTAATTTAGAGAGATTGTCGTACTGTTTTGAATAATCTTTAGTCATATCTAAAATATTTAAAATGTTAATTCAAACTTAGGTTGCTTTGAAATAAATATTCGAAAAAATCTGTTATTCAAAATTATTAAATATTGTAGTGATATTAATTGATTTATATCAGTTTTGATACGTTTTATGATTATATTAATGGATTTTCTAACACTAATTAAGTATTCAAAGAATTATTATTAACAAACTCTAAAAATGTTGGTTTGTACTGCTCTGAAACTGTAATACGCTGATTGTTAATAATAATTTGACTTCGTTCAATAACATCAATATTATTTAAAGAAACAATAAATGAACGATGTACACGCATAAATTGAGTGCTCGGTAATTCTTCTTCTAACGATTTTAAACTCATTAATGTTAAAATAGGTTTTGGATTGTCTTTCAGCCATATTTTGATGTAATCCTTCAAACCTTCAAAATATAAGACATCAGCCAATTTTATTCGTAATTGTTTGTATTCAGATTTTACAAAAAGGAATTCTTTTTCTTCGGAAACGCTATTTTGTTGGTTTCCTTTTACCAATGAAAACCAAGTATTTGCCTTGTTGGCAGCAGCTAAAAACTCCGCATAATCAAAAGGTTTTAATAAGTAATCCAACGCTTCCACTTTAATGCCTTCCAACGCATATTGGTCGAATGCAGTTGTGAAAATAACTCGGGTATCTTTGGGTAACATTCTAGAAAATTCTATTCCTGTTAAATCTGGCATTTGAATATCTAAAAACAATACATCTACGGGTGTAGTTTTTATAAATTCCATTGCTTCAATGGCACTACTACACTTCTTTTTTAGTTCCAAAAAAGGTGTTTTTTCCACATAACTCTCCACCAAATTAATCGCCATAGGCTCATCATCAACAATAATACAGGTAATTTTTAAGCTCATAATTTACGTAGTTTCAATTTCTAAATGTACTACAAAACGATTGTCTTTTACGTCCGTTTTAAAACTATTTTTGTTTGGATATAGTAATTCTAAACGTTTTTCTAAATTTTTCAATCCAATTCCAGAACCGCTTTTATCGTCCGTCTTTTTAGGGAAATTATCGTTTTCAATATTAAAAACCACTGTCTTATCTTTACAAACCATATGTATGTTAATGCTACTCTCCTTAGTTGCCGAAACACCGTGTTTAAAAGCATTTTCAATTAAGGAAATAAATAATAAGGGTGCTATTTTAATACCTGTTTCTTCCGAAGGAAAACTATAATTAACCTCGGTTTTATCTGAAACACGTAGCTTCATTAAGTCTATATATTTTTTCATAAAATCGATTTCTTTTGAAAGAGAAACCAATTCCATATTTGTTTCATACAGCATATAACGCATTAATTTACTTAAACTATGTATGGATGTTTTGGCTTGATCAGGTGAAATATCAACTAAAGCATAAATGTTGTTTAATGAATTAAAAAAGAAATGTGGTTGTAACTGGTAATGTAAATGTTGTAATTCCGATTGCAACTTTATATGATCAGCTTCCTTGCGTTCTGCTTCGGTTTTTACCCAACGTTTTGTGGTTTTTATGGCTATTGAAAATAATAAAGGCACCATATAAGATAACATTTGAATGTAAATAAATAATTTAACAGGAGGTCCATCGGTCTCAGTTTTTTTTGGTTTATTTCTTGCAAGCTCTTGAAAAAATGTATCTTCAATTTGTTCTTTTAAAAGTATAAATAAAACAATCATTCCAATATTAATTAAAATGAATAACCCCATTTTTTTGGTAAACAAAAACGTATCTATCAATAAAAAATAATTTGAATAAAAAATAACGGCATAAAACACCATTGGCATCCAAAAATGAGCAATAATTCTATTAAAATTTTCTTGTCCGTATGACAGTATGAAAGGCATACTAAATAGCACAAGCCAAACTAGTATATGTGAAAGAATGGTTATTTTATTGTTTTTATACATTCTGTTTTATTTATTTCCACCAATTACTCGCTTAATTACTAAAAATATTCTTATTAATTCAGCTTTTAATTATATTCATTTTTTACTCATAACGCAGCGCTGTTATTGGATCTAAAGCAGCTGCTTTTTTTGCTGGATACCATCCAAAAAATATTCCTGTAACCGCACATACAGCAAAAGAAATTACGATAGAATACAAGGCAATACTTGTAGGCCAATTTAAGAATTTTTCTATAAAAACAGTTGATGCAAGTCCTAAAAGAACTCCTAGAAGTCCACCTGTAATACTTATTAAAATAGCTTCAATTAAAAATTGCATTAAAATATCTGAACCCTTTCCTCCTACAGCCATTCGTAAACCAATTTCTTTAGTTCGTTCTTTTACGGATACATACATAATATTCATAATACCAATACCACCAATTAATAGAGAAATACTGGCAACAGCTACTAATAAAATAGTTAACATTTCACTAGTTGAACTAAAGGTCGAAATTAATTCTTCCATAGAACGCACACTAAAATCATCTTCTTCACTATCTAATAATTTATGCTCGATACGTAATATCTCACTCAACTGCTCTACGGCAGCTGGTGCATCATCTTCACTAATTGCCGATGCTATAATTTGGTTTAAGTGATCAATTGCTAGTATACGTTTTTGTACTGTGGTATATGGTGCAATAACCACATCATCTTGGTCTTGCCCAAAGGTATTTTCTCCTTTTTCCTCTAATACGCCAATCACTGTAAACGGAATATTATTAAAACGAATCATTTGACCCACAGGGTCTTGACCATCAGGAAACACATTATCTACAACGGTTTGTCCTATGACAACAACTTTAGAAGCCAATTTAACTTCGGCATCTGTAAACATACTACCACTCTGTAAACCAACAACCTTAATATCTAGATACTCAGGATTTACACCATAAATGGAAGAAGGCCAGTTGTTAGAACCATTAATAATTTGTCCGTTACCATTAACTACAGGTGTGATGTAGCTAATTAAGTCAGATTGTGCTTTAATAGTTTCATAATTTGCAAGTGTTAAAGTTTGCACATCGCCACCACTACCTCTTGCTGGTCCTCTGCTGTCTGCACCAGGCTGTATGGTAATCATATTAGAACCCATAGCAGAAATTGTAGTACGAATACTCTCTTTAGAGCCTTCACCAATAGCTAACATTGCAATTACCGATGCCACACCTATTATAATGCCTAACATCGTTAGCAAGGTTCTTGTTTTGTTAAGAACAATTGCTTTTGTTGCGATTTTAAATAAATTTAATAGTCTCATAATTAATCGTCTTGTTTAGGTAATTTGGCTAATTCAGCTGCCGCTGATTGCACATCTTGATTTTGATAGTCTTGTATAATATTTCCATCTTTTAGAACGACAGTTCTACTACTAAAGGTAGCAATATCTGGCTCGTGCGTTACAAAAGTAATTGTAATACCTTGTTTGTTTAATTCCTGAAATAAGGACATGATCTCATAAGATGTTCTAGTATCTAAATTTCCTGTCGCTTCATCGGCTAAGATCATTACTGGATTATTTACCAAAGATCTTGCTATAGCAACACGTTGTTGTTGTCCTCCAGAAAGTTCAGAAGGGGTATGATCCATTCTATCAGACAAACCAACCATTTCTAAGGCTTTAATAGCGCGAGTTCTTCGTTCTTCAGTAGATACTTTACTATTATATAATAATGGTAATTCTACGTTTTCTAGGGCTGAAGTTCTTGCCAATAAATTATAAGATTGGAAAATAAATCCTATTTTTTCATTTCTTATCGTTGCCAATTGATTTCTACTTAAGTCCTTCATTTTTACACCATCAATCTCATAAGTTCCTGAAGTAGGTTGGTCTAAACACCCTAAAATATTTAACATCGTACTTTTACCAGAACCACTAGATCCCATTATGGTTACAAATTCACCTTCTTTTATGGAGAATGAAATACCTCTTAGTGCATGCACCGTTTCGGTTCCCATGGTAAATTCGCGCTTTAAGTCTTGTATTTTTATTATTTCTTTACTCATGGTTTTCTATTTTTTTCTGTTACCTCCTGGTCGTTGTGGCATAAAAGGGCTTTCGCTTTTTTCTGCAGTACCAGCTTCCGATTTAGAAACACCTTTTAAACTGTACACTAATTTATCGCCTTCGGAGATTCCACTTAAAATTTGAACATTTACACCATCACTAGCACCAAGTGTTACGGTTTTAGGTGTTATAGAACCATCCGCTCCCAATACCCAAAGTGCAGTAGCTTCTCTAGATCTTTCTGTATTATTTGTTGTTAGACCATGTTGTTGGTTATAGATTGCTAACAAATCTCTTTCTGGTTTAAAGTTGATGGCTTTAGCTTCTGCAGTTAACACATCATTTAATTCTAAGGTGTAGATAGAAATGGTAGCCGTTAATCCTGGTTTTAATTTTAAATCTTCATTGTCAGCTTTAATTACAACTGTGTAAGTAACTACATTTGAGGTTACTGTAGGATCTAAACGTACTTGTGTAACAACCCCTTTAAAGGTTTCTCCTATATAAGCATCTACGGTAAACTCTACACGTTGTCCTTCTTTAACTTGTCCTATATCTGCTTCATCTACAGCTGCTTCCACTTGCATTTCTTTTAAATCTTGAGCAATGGTAAATAAGGTTGGCGTACTAAAACTTGCAGCAACTGTTTGTCCAACATCAATGGCTCTTGATAAAACAACACCATCAATAGGCGAATAAATATTGGCATATCCTAAATTAGTTCTGGCAGATTGTAAGTCCGAATACCTTTGTGTAACTGTTCCTTTTGCAGTTTCGTAATTATAAGCTGCCTCATCAAAATCCGATTTGCTAATTACTTGATTGTCATACAATGTTTTTTGTCGGTCGTAAATAGTTTTTGTGTAATTACGTTGA
>JAGPIQ010000035.1 GCA_018054895.1 Lutibacter sp.
AAAAGAAGGTTGGACTAAAAAAGGAAACATTTCTCTTTTACTAAATCAATCAGCATTCAACAATTGGGCTGCTGGAGGAATTGATAATATTGCAGGTAATTTAGGTTTAAACTATGACTTTAACTACGTAAAAGGAAACCTTACTTGGGATAACAAAATTATTGCAGCTTATGGTGTTACAAAAATTGAGGGTGGAAATCAACAAAAAACTGATGATAGATTAGAACTTAATTCTTTAGTTGGTAAAAAAGCATCTGGTTTTTGGTATTATTCTTTATTTGCTAATTTTAAAACCCAAATGGATTCAGGGTTTGATAAAACTACAAATGTAAAAACTACCCATTTTATGTCTCCTGCATATTTACAAGTTGGACCAGGTATGTTATGGAAAAAAAGCGATAACTTAAAAGTAAACATTGCGCCTGCAACGTCACGTTTAATTATAGTTCATGACCATTTTACTGCTTTAGGACCTTCTTTTGGTGTTGAACAAGGTGAAACTACACGATTTGAATTAGGAGCCTCTGTTGCAGCTTACTATAAATTAAATTTAATGGAAAATGTTTCTATGGAAAACACCTTGAATTTATATTCAAACTATTTAGAAGAAGCACAAAATGTTGATATTGATTATACAATGAATTTAGTAATGAAAATTAACAAATATTTATCCGCTAACTTAGCTTTTCAAACAATTTATGACGATAATGCTTATGAAGGTTTTCAAACAAGAGAGGTATTTGGTGTTGGAATAAATTATGGGTTTTAAGGTGTAATTAAGCGTCTAAAAATTAAATATAGATGAAAAAAGCTCAAGAAAATTAAAATTTTCTTGAGCTTTTTTTGTGTTTTTAAATTTAAATAAAAGCATTAATAACTCATTTCTACAATAGTTTTCACCATTTCAGGAGTTACTTTTCCTTTTTCACCAATTCCTTTCCAGCCTCTTTCTTCAAAACGTTTTGAAATTATTTCAGCAGTTCCTTTATACTCTTTTACATAATCAGACAGTTTTGTATCTATTCCTAATGAATGGAAAAATTCAATAGTTTTTTCAATTCCTACTTTGGCTTTTTCTTCTAAAGTTCCTTCATTAACATTCCAAACACGTTCTGCATATTGAGCCAATTTCCCTTTTTTGTCTTCAAAATTTTGCGTGTAATGACTTTCTATAATAATAGCCAATGTACGTGCGTGATCAATTCCGAATAAAGCTGTTAATTCATGACCAATTGCATGTATAGCCCAATCAGACGGAACGCCTTGTTGAATTAAACCATTTAAGGCCATTGTACAACCCCACATAAAATTAGAGGCTGCATTATAATCTGTTGTATCTTTTAATATTGACGGAGCAACTTCAATAATGGTTTGTAAAATACTTTCCGCAAATCGATCTTGTAGTTTTGCATCTACTGAATACGTCATATATTGTTCTAGCACATGGGTAAAAGAATCCGCTAAACCATTTGCAATTTGACGTTGCGGTATCGATTTTACAACTTCAGGATCTAATATTGAAAACATAGGAAATAATCCTGGTCCACCCATGGCAAATTTTTCTTTTGTTTCGGATCTAGTGATAACCGCCCCAGAGTTCATTTCTGATCCTGTAGCAGGTAATGTAAGTACGGTTCCAAAAGGCATACCTTTTATAGTGCGAATATTTTTAACCAAAATATCCCAAGGTTCATCACCTTCATATAATGCAGCAGCAGACAAAAATTTAGTTCCATCTATTACAGAACCTCCTCCAACAGCTAATAAAAAAGTAATGTTTTCTTTTTTAACAACTTCTAAAGCGTTCATTAAAACTGCATATTCAGGATTTGCAGGAATACCACCAAATTCAACAACTTCAAATTTTGAAAGTGCTTTAGAAACTTGATCGTAAATTCCATTTTTTTTGATACTTCCACCGCCATACAACATTAATATTTTTGCGTTTTCCGGAATTTCGGTAGCTAGGTTTTCTATTTGATTTTTACCAAACAAAATTTTTGTTGGGTTTTTATATTGAAAATTATTCATAATTTTTAATTTTTATTATTTTTTAAGGTAATCCAACCTGTTCTTGTAAGCAAACTATTCCACATTGGACTAGGAATTAATAAGCCTAATTGATTTTTTACATCTAATGATGTTTCTATTAATTCAGGAGTTTTATTTTTTACTTTCTCTAACCAAAGAGGTTCAATTAAAAGTTCACGACCTAAGGCAATTAATGAAATACCAGTTTTTAAAATTTTTTCAGCATCTTCAGGAGTACTAATACCTCCAACTGCAATAACCGGAATTGAACCATTTAATTTTTCAAAAATCAACTGTGTTAAAGATACTGTTTCATTTTTATCACGTACAGATCCTGCCCAAAAATCCATAGTGGAAACATGTAAATAATCTAAGCTTTTTTCAGAAATAGCTTCAACTAATTCCAGCGTATCTTCTATAGTAATACCTGGATTTTCAATTTCTTCTGGAGAAATGCGATAGCCTATTAAAAAAGGATTTTTCGCGTTTTCTTTTACAGCTTGTTTTACAGCATCAATAACTTCCAAAGGAAAACGCATTCTTTTTTCTAAATTACCACCCCATTTATCTGTTCTTCTATTTGAGTGAGGAGAGAAAAATTGTTGCAAAAGATAGGTGTTTGCACCATGAATTTCTACTCCATCAAACCCAGCTTTAATTGCTCTATGAGTAGCATCTCCAAAAGCTTTTATAGTTTGAGTAATTTCCTTTTCGGTCATTTCTCTAGGAATTTGAGCACCTTCTCTAGTAGCAGCAATAGCACTAGCACTTATACTTTGCCCATTTTTAAGTTCTACAGGAGAAGACATTCTTCCTCCATGATATATTTGAAGTACCGCTTTCCCTCCATTTTCTTTTAGCACATCAGCAATTCGTTTTAAACTTGGAATCATTTCATCAGTATCGGCTCCAATTTGTCCATGAAACCCTTTTCCTTCTCTGGTAACATAAGCGCACGCAGAAATTAATAAATCGGCACCTCTGTTACGCTTTTTATAGTAGGCTATTTCATCTTCTGATACAGTTCCGTCTTCATTCCCTGAGTAAGTGGTCATTGGAGCCATGACGGTTCTACTATTCAATTCTATTTTTGAAACAGGAAACGTAAATGATGATAGTATATTTTTAAAGTTTGAATCACTCATATTTAAGTTTTTAATTACTCCACAACTGTTACTAAATCTTCTGTGCTTTTTCTAACTTTTTTAAGGTTTACTAACCAATCACTTTCTGTATCTCTGTAACCAATTGGTAATAATATACAACTACGTAATCCTTTTTCACGTAAACCTAAAATTCTATCTACATCCGTAGGTTCAAAACCTTCAATTGGAGTAGTATCTACACCTTCATAAGCTGCCGCAATAATTGCAGCACTAAATGCAATATATGCTTGTCTAGCAGCATGGTTGAAATTTTCTTCGGCATCGCGTTGAGGATAAAAACTCAACAATTTTTGACGGTACGCTTCCCAACCTTCATTTTTAAAACCTCTTACTTCATTGGTTAGATCGAACATTTTGTTGATTCTTTCTTCAGTATAGGTATCCCAAGCTGTAAACACCAATAAATGTGAACAATCCGTAATCACAGATTGATTCCAAGCAAAAGGTCTAATTGCTTCTTTAATTGCTTGGTTTTTAACTACAATTATTTCAAAAGGTTGCAAACCACTTGATGTTGGAGCTAAACGAGCAGCCTCAATAATATTGGCTATTTTTTCTTCTGATACCTTTTCACCATTCATTGCTTTTGCTGCGTATCTCCAGTTTAATTTGTCTAATAATTCCATAATTCTATCTTGATTTATTTTTTAGTTATTTTTAATTTTGAAACTTCTTTAATCGTATTTGATGTTATAATTTTTTCTTTTGAAATATTATTATTTGCTAAATTCAACATTGCTTGCGCAATAGTTTCTGCATTTATAATCTGGTAGTTTTTTAAACTACCAATCATTAATGGTTGAAATAATTTAAATAATATCAAACCTATTTTCTCTCCAATCCGTTGTTCATTTCTACTGCCACCAATAATAGAAGGCCTTAATATATACGTATTTTTAATGTTTTGAAGAAGAACATTTTGTTCCATTTCACCCTTCGTTTTATTATAAAAAATAGAGCTTTTTGGGTCAGCTCCCATTGCTGAAACCACTATAAAAGTTGGTATATTATTCTCTTTTGAAAGCATTGCTGCTTTTGTAGGAATTCCAAAATCTATGCTTTTATATGTTTCTTTATTCGGTGTTTTTTTAGCGGTTGTACCAATGCAACAAAAAACTTCATCTGCTATAAAATCCTTTTTAAAATTTTCTAATTCAATGATATTTCCAATAAACTGTTGAACCTTTGATGGCAGTCCTTCAATTTTTGAACGAGAAAATAGTTTTACGGTTTCATAACGCTTATCATTTATCAATTTTTCTAAAAGAATTGAACCCGTTAATCCTGTTGCTCCTAAAATTATTGCTGTTTTTTTCACATTTAAATATTAAAAATGAATGATTATTCTTTTTGTAAAACTTTTTTAAACTTTTATACTATCCCAAGCTGCTTGAAATGAATCATCTAGCATTTTAGCATCTAATTGACAAAAATTACGTTGTTGAATAAGCGTTAAAAAAGCTAACGGATAAATAGTATAGGCATATAAAATAAAAGGAGACAACTGTTTGATAATCCCTTCTTTTTGTCCGCGCTCCCATAAATCTAATAAAGGTTGTAAATGTTTTAGACCTTCACGTCTGCTTTCTTCATCTATCATTGGTGTATTGTCACATTGTGATAAAAAGGCCGCTTCTTCCACATGATTTAATTTAAAATCGGCAATGTTATACCAAATTAGTTCAAAGCCTTTTTTAACTGGTAAATCTTCATGAGCATCTTTAAAAGCATGTGCACTAAATGCGGCTTTTACTTCTAAGTATAATTTATTAATTAAATCTTGCTTGTTTTCAAAATATATATAAATAGTAGCTGGAGAAACTTCCGCCATTTTTGCGATTTTAGACATAGGTGCATCATGAAAACCTTGGTTATTTACCAAACTTAGTGTTGCATTTAATAGTGCTATTCGCTTTTTATTACATTTTTGTCTAATAGCCATACTTATGAGATTTGTTTATTTTGAGATATTGAATTTTTAATTTTCCACACTATAAAAATAAGCACAAACTGAATTGGCAATCTTATGAAAGCTGCTTGTTTACTTCCAATAGCAGGAGATTCCGAAAAAACATCCCAAATATGAATTGGTAAAAAGAGTACTAATAAAATGAGTATTCCAATAGCTCCAATTTTAGCATATTTTTTAATGAGTAATAGGAAACCAACTAAAATTTCTACAACACCAGAAGCATAAACGATACTTAACTTCAATGGTAAAAATTCAGGAACAAAGGGTATAAATATAAATGGTTTTACAAAATGTTGTATTCCTGCATATATCATAAATAATGCAATTACAATTTTTAAAACAGTCCAAATTTTTAACGAATTCAATTTCATAAATAACGATTTGAGATTGCAAATATATAAAAATTTACTTACAAAACGAACGTTCATTCTTTTTGTAAATATAAAATACTGTTAAAATTAAAATGTAGTACTTTTGTTTTTTAAACTATTATGGGGAAAACAACAAATAAACCGAATTCACTTCATTCAAACAACAAACATTTAAAAGGGTATAATTTTACAGAATTATGCGCTCTTTATCCAACTTTAAAAACGTTTGTTTTTACGAACAATTATGGAACCGAAACCATTGATTTTGCGAATGCAGCTGGCGTTAAAGAATTAAATACGGCTCTATTATTTAAACATTACAATATTAAATATTGGGAATTTCCTGATGATAATTTATGCCCACCAATTCCTGGAAGAGTTGATTATATCCATTATTTAGCAGATTTATTAAACAGTTCTGGAATTTCAGAAAATAGTTCTGTGTTAGATATTGGAACTGGAGCAACTTGTATTTATCCTTTGTTAGGAAATGCTGAATATGGTTGGAATTTTGTTGGGACTGATATCGATGAAAAATCACTGCAAACTGCGCAAACTATAATAGCTAAAAACAATCTTTCGTCCAACATTCAATTAAAAATTCAAGAAGATTCCACACATATTTTTGAAGGAATTATTTCTGAAAACGATCGTTTTACTGCTTCAGTGTGTAATCCTCCTTTTTATAAATCTCAAGAAGATGCAATGCTTTCCAATGCTAGAAAATTAGAAGGTTTAGGAAAAGGTAGTGAAGGCAGAAATTTTAGTGGAAAACAACAAGAATTATGGTATAAAGGTGGTGAAAAAGCATTTATTCACACCTACGCATACGAAAGTTCGAAGTTTAGAAATAATTGTTTTTGGTACACAACGTTAGTTTCTAAAAAGGAAAATGCCGAAAGTTTAGTTCCTTCACTAAAAAAATTAGGTGCTACAGAAATTAAAACTATTCCAATGCATCAAGGAAATAAAGTGACACGCTTTGTTGCTTGGACTTTTTTAACTGAAGAAGAACAACTTAAATGGTAAGGTTTTTGAGTTGAAACAACTTTAAAAATTACAATTTTTTAACAACAAATATCACATAAGTTAGTTGTAAATAAGATATATTTGAAGCTACTTTTATATAATTGAAAACAAATGAATAGAAGAAATTTTTTTAAAAACGGATCACTATTTGCTCTTGGCACTTCGCTATTAAATCCTTTTGATTTAGGTGCAACAACCTTAGACCTTGATACAATCAATAAAAATAAAAAGGCGAAGAATATAATTATTTTAGTAAGCGATGGTATGAGTACTGGAACTCTAAATATGGCCGATTTGTATCTTTCAAGAAAAACAGGAAAAGGAAGTAACTGGCTTCAACTATATAAAGACAATAAAGTAAGTAGAGCCCTAATGGATATGGCTTCTGCAAGCTCTATTGTTACAGATTCCGCAGCTGCAAGTTCCTCTTGGGGAAGTGGTTTTAGAATAAACAATGGAGGTCTAAATATTGGGACTAAAGGCGAAGAATACATTCCTATTTGGCAAAAATTTAAAAAAGCTGGTAAAATGGCAGGCTGTGTAACTACAGTGCCGATAACACATGCTACACCTGCTGGATTTTGTGTAAACAGTAAAAGCAGAAATGACCAAGAAGGTATTGCTGAAATGTACCTAAAGCTACAGTTTGATGTGATGATGGGTGGAGGAAATAATTATTTTTCTGCCGATTATAGAAAAGACAAGGTAGATATGTACCAAAAATTTGAAGAAGGAGGCTATCAAGTAGTAAAAAATAGAGATGAAATGTTTAAAGCAACAAACAAAAAACCAATTTTAGGTGTTTTTTATGATGATGGGGTGCCTTACACTGTTGATAGAAATAACAACAAAGAACTCATTCAAAAAATTCCAACCTTAGGCGAAATGACACAAAAAGCCATTGATGGAATGAAAGATCATAAAGAAGGATTTGTGTTACAAGTAGAAGCAGGAAAAGTAGATTGGGCTGCACACGGAAATGATATTGCTGGTTTAATATACGATCAAACAGCACATGATGAAGCGGTTAAAGTTGCCATAGATTTTGCTGAAAAAGATAAAAATACGCTTGTTATAATTACTACAGATCACGGAAATGCCAATCCTGGAATAATTTATGGTAAAGAGGCTAACAATGATTTTGACAGCATACAACACTACAAACACACAAACGATTGGATTTTAAATGGTTTTGGAAAAGAAACAACTATTTCTCAAATTAAAGAGCGAATTGAATATGCTAATAATTTTGCAGTAACAGAAGACGAAGCTAAATTACTTTTATCTTATTTTACTGCTATTAAAACCGAAGATGGTCTATACAACTACAAACATTTACCATTTAATGAATTAGCTCAAATTCAAAAAAATCATAATTCCGTTGGTTGGATTAGTATGCAGCATTCTGCTGATTATGTGGAATTGGCAATGTTTGGTCCTGGAAGCCATTTATTAAAACCATTTATTAAAAACACCGACCTGCATTATTTAATGTTAGAAGCTGCTGAAGTAGAGAATAATTATTAACGGATCCTGAGCAATTATTTTTGAATGGTATTAACTGTAGGGTCTTTATCTAAAATCATTGAATTTAGTAGATTCTAATGATCACTGTCAATCATGTTTTTTTCGCGAAGGTGAAGTGCTAATTAAAATTTAAAATAATTTTCTTTTTTAAAGAATACTTTTAACTACAAAACTGGTTTTTTTCAATTATAGCTGCTAAAGCCATTAACACTTTTATTTTAGTTGAAGTAACTTGTCCGAATGAAAATTACAAGCAAAAACAATAGCTAAAAATTAGAGTAAATATTTTTAATTCAAAAGATTCATTATAACGAAAATTTAATACCAACGCTTTTTATTCTTTTTTGAACCTGCCGACTTTCTATTTTTCTTACTGCCTTCCCCTTTTTTATAATACACTTCAACTTTTGCCTTTGGATCTAAAGGATAAGGATGGTCAGTTTCCACAGGGATTTTATCAAAAATTAAATCTTCAATAGTTTTAATATATGGTTTTTCATCCGCTGCACAAAATGAATAAGATGCTCCAGTATTTCCGGCTCTTCCTGTTCTACCAATTCTATGCACATAGGTTTCTGGAACGTTTGGAATATCAAAATTTATAACGGCATCTAAATTGCTAATATCAATTCCACGTGATGCAACATCCGTCGCAATTAAAATATTGATTTTCTTATCTTTAAAATTATTTAAAGCTTCTTCTCTGCCTTTTTGTGTTTTATCGCCGTGAATGCTATCTACATTATAACCATTCTTTTTTAGCATATTTTCTAATTTTTCAACGCCAAATTTGGTACGTCTAAAAATTAAAATGTCGCCAGTAATGGTGTTTCTAAGCAAATGCAAGCACAATTCCATTTTGTTGTTTTTACCAACATAATACAATTTTTGAACAACACCCTCAGCGGTAGATTGTGTTGGCGTAACGTCAACTATTTCAGGCTCTGTTAAAATTGAATTGGCCAATTCCACCACTTTATGTGGCATAGTTGCTGAAAAAAGTAATGTTTGTTTCGATTTTGGACATAAACGTTCAATTTTTTTAACATCGTCAATAAAACCCATATCTAACATTAAATCGGCTTCATCCAACACCAACGTTTCTATATAATCTAAATTAATGCAATCTTGTTTATGCAAGTCTAATAGTCTTCCAGGCGTAGCAATTAAAATATCGATTCCTTTTCTTAGTACATCTTTTTGAGGTTCAATTGATGCTCCTCCAAAAATAACCAAACTTGTAAGGTTTGTAAATTTGGCATATTCGGCAAAGTTTTCTTCAATTTGAAGTGCCAATTCACGCGTTGGACTCACAATTAAAGCTCTTATTTTTTTACCTTTTTTGGGAGCTTCTTGTTTATCAAACAATAACTGTAAAATAGGCAATGCAAAAGCCGCTGTTTTTCCAGTTCCCGTTTGTGCAGAGGCAATTACATCTTTTTTTGCTAACACTAATGGAATTGTTTGTTCTTGAACAGCAGTTGGAATTTCGTATCCTTTTTCCGCAATGGCTCTTAAAATTGGTTTGTTTAATTGTAACTCTTTAAATTGCATAGGTTTTGTTTGAAAACTTTTTGCAAAGATACGGTAAAATATAGTTCTTATTTTTGTTTTACAATATTCAATATTCTACATATTTTCAATACGGTTTATAATATTTTATTAAATAAATATTTTCTTGTAAAACAACTCGATTTTAAATATACATTTGCCGAAATTTTTTTATAATGAAAAACTATACCATTATTGCTTGTACTATACTTGTTTTTGCAATTGTATCTTCCTGTGGATCTTCAAAAGCATTAGAAACTTTAAAACCAACTGCCGATTTAGCGGGACCTTTAACATACAATAAGGAATTATCCTATTTAACAATTCCTGTTTCTATAAAATTAAGAGAATTTGAAAATCAAACTAATTTAGCTTTAAAAGGGTTAATTTATGAAGATAACAAAATTTCAGATGATGATGTTATGTTCAAAGTTTGGAAGGAAGCACCTATTAAAATCACCAACGAAAAGGGAAAATTGAAAATTGTTTTACCTTTAAAAATATGGGCGAAAGTGCGTTATGGCACCTCACTTATGGGATTAGATTTACATGACGAACGAGATATTTATTTAAATGGAGTAGCTACAATTATTGGTGATGTAAATTTTAGCAATTGGCAATTAAAAGCGGCTTCAAAAGTTGAATCTGTTGTTTGGAAAGAAAGCCCTTTTATATCCGTTGCTGGAAAAAGAATTCCGATAACATATATTGTAAACCCAGCTTTAAAGTATTTTAAATCAACTATTGAACAAAAAATTGATGACGCCATTGCAACTTCAATGAACTTTCAAAAAGATGTAATTGATGGATTATCGAAAATAGCAACACCAATTAACGTAAATGAAACGTATGATACTTGGTTTAAAATTAGCCCAGTAGGTTTAAATTCTACGCAGGCAGTTTTACAAAAAGATGCCGTTTCAATGAATTTAGAATTAGCCTGCCACATGGAAACTTTTATTGGGAAACCTAAAACTGCGGCAATTAAAAAAGAAGACATAAAACTAAGTTCCGTAACCAAAGTAAAAGATGATTTTTCAGCTTCCTTAATGGTTATTTCACCGTATTTAAAAGCTTCAGAAATAATTACAAAAAATTTCGAAAATCAAGAGTTTGCTTCTGGATCAAAAAAAATAACCGTTAAAAAAGTAGACTTATGGCATAAAGATGGTAAAATTATTATGGCATTATTACTTGAAGGGAGCATCAATGGAACTGTTTATTTAGCTGGAATACCTAAATATGATGCTACTAAAGAGTTAATTTATTTTGAAAATTTATCGTATGTGTTAGATACTAAAAATAAGTTGTTGAAAACCGCTAATTGGATGGCTCATGGTTTAATTTTAAAGAAAATTCAAGCCTATGCTTCCTATTCTATAAAACCAGAATTAGAGCAAGCGAAGAAAACATTGGATAGTTATTTAAAAAACTATTCTCCAACAAAAGGAGTGTTGTTAAACGGACATGCAGGACCTATTACTATTGAAAACATTCAGTTAACAGATCAAGCATTGGTAGCTTCCGTTAAAACGAAGGGTGCTGTTGTTGTGAAAATTGAAGGGTTGTAATATTACTTCAACGGAATTTCAAAATAAAAATTGGCGCCTTTTCCTAATTCGCTAAAAGCGCCAATAGTTCCATTATGTACGGTTATAATTTTTTTAGAAATAGCCAATCCTAAACCTGAACTAGATTCTCCTCCAGTTGGCTGTATGCTTGTTTTATGAAAATAATTAAACAATTTTAGTTGTTCTTCTTTGGGAATTCCTTGACCTTGGTCAATAATTTCAGTTTTAACAGTATTTTTATCTTTTGTAATTACAATTTTAATTTCCGTATCATTTTTCGAAAATTTTATAGCATTCGTCAATAAATTATTGATGACTTCACTTAAATAATGTTCATCAAAATTAACCATCAATTCTATTTCTGTAGTTTCTAATTGAATTGATATATTTTTTCGCTTGGCAATTAATGAGTTAAAAACGCTGTATTTTGTAATGAAGTCAATGTAATTTTGAGGTTTTTTTTGCAGTTTTATGGTTCCAGACTCTATGTTTGAAATATTCAATAATTCTTCTAATAGCTTCAAAGAATTGGAACTTAAATCCTTTATATATTCAATCATCTTCAATCCTTTAGCGTCAATACTTGTAGAATAATCTTCTAAAATAATATCAGAAAATGAAGAAATAGCACCAATTGGATTTCTTAAATCGTGCGCTGCAACTCCAATTATTTTATTTTTTTCATCATTTAATACTTTTAATTCTTCATTTAATTTTACAACATTTTTGTACTTTTCTTTCAAATTAAGAACCAATAAACCTACAATAATAAAAACGGATAAACGAACAATGGCACTCCAAACAGGATTAAAAACATTTGAATATTCGCGTGTGTAAAGATCGATTATAAACCAAATAAACACCGCAAAAACAGCATTTACAATCAACATTATTTTTTCTGATTTTTCGTAGAATGAAATTAATAAAATTGGAATTAAATAACCCAATAGTAGCGAAATTTCTGAACCTGAATAATAATCTAAAAAACCAATAAATGAAATAAACAGAAACGAAATAGCGGTAATTATATAATTATTCCGAATACTTTTTTTTAATTGAAACATCCTAAAATTAATAATTATTTAAGATTTGACTTTACATAAACATCCATTTGCGGGAATGGAATTGAAATTTTATGTTCATTGAATTTTCGATTAATAACCATACGAATATCGCTTTTTACGCGCTCTATTCTAAAAATATTTTCACTAAAAAATATGACTTGAAACTGTAAACTTGAAGGTCCAAAATCTAAAAACCGGACAGCTATTAACTCCTTTTCCGACACTTCTGGGTGTTCCCAAGCACTTTCTTTTAATACTTTTACCACCAAATCTAAATCACTTTCATAAGCCACTCCAATATTTATTTTAAAACGAGTTTTTTTGGATTGGTGGCTCCAGTTAATCACTTTATTTGTAGTAATTAATGAGTTTGGAATAATGATAGAAATTTCATCTCTACTTAGCCCTTTTGAAGTTCGCAATCCTATTTCTTGAATTTTTAAAATATCGCCATCAATTTCTAAAATATCATTAATTTTTATAGAACGTTCTGAAAGTAAAATAATACCTGAAATAATATCATTAAAAGTTTGCTGCAAACCTAAACCTACACCAACCAATAATGCTGCGGAACCAGCTATTAAAACCGTTACTTTTATTCCAACGGCTTGCAATATAAAACCAAAAGAGACTATCCAAATTATATATCGAATAATTTGAAAAATAGCATAACTATTACCTTCATCTAAATTATCTAACTTTGTTTCTCTTGCTAACGCTTTACTAATTAACCAAAGCAACACTTTTGTCAATAAAAATATAGCAATAACAACAACTATAGAATGAACCATAATTGTAAATTTTCCAATACTAAGCAATTCTAACTCTAAAAATTCTTTAATTGTTTTCATTATTTATAAAAAATATACATCTTTGGAAAAAGAATGATAAAAGTACAATAAACTTTTTTACCACAGGTATTTACCACATTTTTAAATAAATTTTTTAAGAAAATGATAACCCCACCAATTGAATCTATTATTTTAGTACCTTTATAAATTATGATAAAAGACACAAAATTAGCAGTACTTATTGATGGTGATAATATCCCATCAAAGTATATTAAAGAAATGATGGAAGAAATTACCAAATACGGTACACCAACCATTAAACGTATTTATGGAGACTGGACAAAACCACAGTTAGCCAAGTGGAAAAATATTCTGTTAGAAAACGCCATCAATCCTATTCAACAATACGGTTATACTACAGGTAAAAACGCCACCGATTCCGCTATGATTATTGACGCTATGGATATATTATATTCAGAAAAAGTGAATGGCTTTTGCTTGGTTTCATCAGATAGTGATTTTACAAAATTAGCAATGCGCTTGCGTGAAGCAGGCTTAGTTGTTTACGGAATTGGCGAAAAGAAAACTCCAGACCCATTTATTGTTGCGTGTGATAAGTTTATTTACTTAGAAATTTTAAAATCACAGGAAGAAGAAGAACAACAAGGAGGTAAAAAACCTGCCAAAAAAGAAAATATTGCTAAAATTACTCCAAAAGTTATACGCTTTTTGAAAAACTCGGTAGACGATGTTGCTGATGATGATGGTTGGGCTTTTATGGGTGATGTTGGTTCATTATTACTAAAAAAACAACCCAATTTTGACGCTCGTAACTTTGGATTTGAAAAGCTGACACTTTTATTTAAATCCTTAAATAATTTTGAAATTGAACAACGCGATAAAACTGGAAAGTTTAAATTGATTTATGTAAAAAATAAATAACAGCTTTTATTGGGTGTTTTTTCAAAAAAAAAGCAATTTAAATTTCATTACAAACAGTTTTCGTATTTTTGCACTTCAAATTTTTTAGGATGAATTACAAATTGGTTTGCACAGATATTGACGGAACGTTATTGAATAAAGACAGAGAACTGTCGGAAGCTACTATTCGTGAAGTACAACGAATTTCACCCATTCCATTTGTGCTTATTTCATCAAGAATGCCGAAAGGAATGCGTCATTTACAGCAGCAATTTAACAATATTGAAACGCCCCTAATTGCTTATAATGGTGGATTTGTATTGCATGGCGAAACCGTATTGCATTCAACTTTTATAAATAATTCAGTGTTGGCCGCTACTATTAAAAAATGCACCTCAACAAGTATTCATTTAAGCTTATTTCATGCCGATGAATGGTATGTGCCTTCTATGGATTATTGGGCAAAAAGAGAAGAACACAATACAAAAGTGACTCCAACCATAAAATCCTATTCAGATGTTTTAGCGGATTGGCAACAGGAAGGAAAAGGAGCGCATAAAATAATGTGCATGGGCGATGAAAATGAAATTGACATCCTTTATAAAGCCTTAGAAACGGAGTTTTCAGATGAAATAATGTTGTATCGTTCAAAAAATACATACATAGAAATTTCACATAAATCCATTTCAAAAAAAACAGCGATTGATTTATTATTACAGCAATTATATCCTGAAGTATCTATGCAAAATGTAATTGCTTTCGGCGATAATTACAATGATATTGAAATGCTAAAAGCTGTTGGATTAGGCGTTGCTGTTGCCAATGCAAATGATGAAGTTTTAAAAATTGCCAATAAAGTAACAGACACCAATAAAAATGATGGTGTTGCAAAGGTTTTACAAGAATTGTTTTAACTCAGTAAACTCACTATCTAATTAAACTAAAGTGCCCTTTTTTAAGTCTAATATTTCCAGAAGTATCTACCAATTCAATATAGAACCAATAATCGGATGATGGCGCTTGTTTTCCGTTGAAAATACCATCCCAGCCACCATCTTTAATAGTAAATTGTTTCATAACCTTTCCAAATCGGTTAAAAATAGTAATTTTTGAAGAAGGATAAAAAGAACTATTGACTCCTTTCACTTCCCAAGTGTCATTACTGCCATCGTAATTTGGTGTAAAAAACTTTGGAAAACCAATTACTGAAACTTCAATTTCAGCATAACCACAATTATTTTTATCTTGAATAAAAACGGTGTGAATTCCTGGGTCTACATCATAAAAAACTGCAGCATCTTGATAACTTCCATAAGAGTCATCCAATGAAAATTCGTAATCACCAATTCCTAAATTACTAGTGTTAATGGTAATCGTGTTGTTTTCTGAATCATCGGTAATAGTAATATCATTCAACGATATAGTTGCTATGTTCGATTCATAAACCGTTACCTTTTGCGCAACAGATTTACAGTTTACACCAGAAGTTGCAACAACCCTATAAACACCTTTTTTTGAAACCTCAGCAGTTGGTTGATCGCTAATAACTGCATTTAATTCATCCGTCCATTCGTATGTATACGTGTCATTTGCATTAAAAGTTGTTAGCGTAATTGGTGGTGAATTTAAACAGACAATTGCTTCTGGTTCCACTTCAAATTCAGGCCGTGGATGCACCGTTAATGTTAAATGTGGCCCAATTCCAAAACAATCGCCATTATCTTCACTTTCCACACGAACATATAAAATTTGAGAAAATGGAGTTTCATTTACATACGTATTTTGTGGTAAAATTTCATTTTGTTCTAACAAAGCATCATTGGAATTTCTATAATAATGAACACTTAAATTTTGTCCTAAAGGAAAATCAGCAATAATGTTTGCTGAAGCCAAAGAAAGATCAAATGTATGCAAGCCATCAATAGAAGCATCATCATCACAATTTTCAAGTTCTTCCATAAAACCAGCCGAAAAATAAGTAGTTGAAACCTTTAAATTTATGGTTGAAACTCTAAAACAACCAAAAGAATTTTCAACACGTGCGTACACTGTATTTGCAGTAGTAGTATTAAAAGGAGTCGGATTTATGGGTGTTGCAGTTCCTGAATTAGCATCAACAGAAGTTAGAAAATAGTTTACTGTTAAACTTGTATCACCATTGGTAATAATAGAAGTAGCTTCATTTAAATTAAAATCGGTAAAACCATCGGAAACGCCATCTTCATCACAATTTTTAAAATTTATTGAAGCGGTAATTGTTGGCAACTGATTTACTTGAATTTCAAAGGAGTTATCCGTAAAACAAGTAGCGTCTAAATTGTTAAAAATCCGAACATAAATAGATTGTCCGTTTTGTATAGTATTTTCAAAATTTGAAGGATTTGTAATTTCGCTAGTTGCTAAATACATGCTATCTTCAAAATATTTAACGGTAAAGTTGGCGGTATTTTTACCATTTAAAAGTTCAGTTTCTTTTGAAGTTACATCGAAAATTGTAAAACCATCCGTATCACTTCCACTTAAATTTGTATCACATTCTTCTAAAGCAATTATTGCGGAAGAAATTACAGTTTCATAAATAATAACATTTACTGGCAATCTTGTTGGACTTTCACAAGTATTGACAGTTTGCGTAGCATAATAAGTAGTATTGTTTGTTAATAAAGTTGAATCAATTAAAGGCGTTCCACCAACAGCAGTTGCATACCATTGAACGGCTGTACCAATCGCTGTTAAATTTGAAATTTTTGCGTTTTCAATATCACAGAAAGTTTGAGTTGCGTTTCCTGTTGGCGCTATTGTGTATTGAACATTTATAGTAACAGGAGTTCTTACTGCCGTTGTACAACCGTTTTCAGTAGCATCTACATAATACGTGGTTGTAGCAGTTATGTTCGGCGAAACAACTGATATACCTGATCCAACTAAATTTCCACCAGATAAAGCATCATACCAATTGATGGTTCCTGCGGAAGCCGTTGCCGATAACGTTCCTGTTCCCGCACCACAGATAATAATATCTGGAGCAGCAATTATTGTTGGAATAGTATGTATAGTTGCAACAACAGGCATTCTTACACCTGTTTCACAAATACCATCGGCCGAAGCAACTGCATAATAGGTTGTAGTTGAAGAAATACTAGGTGTTGTATATGAGTTTCCGCTTCCTAATTTCGTTCCTCCAGTTAAGGAATTAAACCAAATTACAGTTCCGGTACTTGCAGTTGCATAAAGTGTTACAATTCCAGGACCACAATTAGAACTTGGTATTGTTGTAGTAATTTCTGCAATTGTAATGGTTGTACTAGTTGTAAAATTTAAAATAGGATCTCCAGGCCAGCCATATTCTACTATATAACCTTTTGGCTCATAATACCTGTCGGCATCTAAAAATCCATCATTATCTAGATCATTCCACTCACCTATGTTTGATTTAGGTAAATTAGGATGAACAATATGTGCGTAATTTTCAGTTCCTTTATCATTAGGTTCATTATTTTCAGTATTCCAATTAGCAAAATTATCAGGGATTGTTGTTGTTCCTCCGTCATTTTTCCATTTGCCTTGCCAAAACTGACGGCCTAAACCACCATTCTCCATTCCTTCTGGACCTGTAACCCAACGCCAAGTCCCTTCAACAGCTGCATCGCTACCACCAATCCAACCAGCACCAGCTGCTTGTTTTCCAGAAAGTTGTGCTTCATCTGCAGAAGTAATAGTAGCTAAATATCCATTTAAACCATAATAATCCCTTCCTTCCGCAGCCGTTTTTGCTGCTGTCCAAGTAATTCCAACTGAAGGAACATATTCATAATAATGTCCGGTTGAAGGTAAATAATTTGCTTCACCAATGGTAATTGAAAAAGTTCTTGTTCCTGAGGGAGTTGCCGAACTACTCTCAAAAACAACATTCATTACTGCATTTACTAAATCGCTTGTAATAGCAGTTCCACTACCTGTCCATGATAAAGTCAATTTCCCTTCTAAAATATTAAAAGTTGAAGCACTAACGTTTGGATTAGTGCCATTTAATTTTAAAATATCTTGGCCTATAACATATCCTGATGAAATTTGGATATAAATATTTTTTATTTCAACATTATCTGGATTTGTAATGCTGAAACTAGTAGCTATGTTTTGGAGACTTAAAGGGCAATAATATTGATTTCCCGTTGCTGTTAAAGTCGGTGCTATTGTTTGAGCATTCAAAAAGGAAACACCCAACAAATAAAATATAACTACAAGAATTGTCCTTACATACATATGATTAAAAATAAGTCATTGTCTGTAAAAATAGGAAATAGATTTTGAACTAAACTTGTTTTCCTAATCTTATAATTTTTTTCTTTTGATTAATTTTCAATATTTTCTCTGTAATAGAAATATAAAATGGACTAATTAATAACGTTAATGAAATTAAACTAATGGTAAATTTATATCCATAAGAATCCAAAATTTTCAACGAAAAAGCAGAAGAACTTAATAAAAAGCTTAGTTCTCCTATTTGGGCTAATAATGCTCCTCCTAAAATAGCTTCGTGCCATTTACAAGAAAA
Organism: Lutibacter sp.; assembly: GCA_018054895.1. Classification (GTDB taxonomy): domain Bacteria; phylum Bacteroidota; class Bacteroidia; order Flavobacteriales; family Flavobacteriaceae; genus Lutibacter. The sequence continues at coordinate 18,550 of JAGPIQ010000035.1, forward strand.
TAATCGTAAAATAAAGGAATTAATCATGTGGTTTGTAATGTACACTGTACATAATACAAGAATAATAGGCACATAATTATCATATATAAATTGAAAGTCTATTTGAAGACCAATACTCACAAAAAATAAGGCAACAAACAATACTCGAAAAGAATGCAAGGTTGAATAAATCCAACCTGTAGCTTTTGAAGCATGCATTACCATACCTCCCACAAATGCACCAAGTGCTGCTGACAAACCAAATACCGAGGCTAATAACGCTCCTCCAAAACACAATAAAATAGCAGCAAAAACTTGTAATTCATGATCATTTTCAATTTTATTAGCAAAAGGTAATTTAATACTTCTTTTAATATAAATATAAATTAAAATCGCCATAACAAACACTCCTCCAATTATCATTAAAATAATTTTTTCAATAGGTTCTTCTTTACCACCCATTACAGAGGTTATAATTAATAAGGGCACAATTATAATGTCCTGCATTAATAAAATACTCAATACATTTTTACCTATACGTGTAGTAATTAAATTTTTATCTTGAATAATTTTAATAATTACCGCTGAACTACTTAATGCAATTACAAAACCTAAAATTGTAGAACGTTCCATATTCCAGTTAAAGAAATAACCAATTCCTAAAACAAACACCACACTAATGGCTACTTGAAGCAAGGTGCCTATAATAGCTATTTTCCATTGTTTTACCAGTTCTGGCAAACTAATTTCCATTCCAATAAAAAACAGCAATAAAATAATACCTATTTCACCTAAGTGATGAATGGATTCTGAATCTTTAATCAACCCTATTCCATGTTCGCCAATAAAAGCACCTACCAAAATGTAGCCAATAATATAAGGTTGACTATATTTTTTTAGAATTAAACCGATAAAAATAATTAGAATGGCCAATGCAGAAACAAACGTAACGGTTGGATCTAATTTTGTGAGTAAATACATTTAGTTGTTTTTCGACAAATTTACATGAATTTCTGGAGCTTCAACTATGTGGAAGGTTGCAGAAGCAAATTTAATTTCACCTTTAGTTTTTTCGACTTCATACAATATTTGTGTAAACAACTCGGATTTAGTTATTCTTCTTTTTCTAAAATTCACTACATATCGCAACGTAAATTCTACCCAATTATCATTTGCTACCAATGTAACCATGGGTTCCGTCTGCGCATTTTCCAACAAAAACTCTTTTTGAAGTGCTTTCCACTTTTCTTGAGAAACACCTGTTACATCTCCCACGGTTTTTTTAGCAATTTCAACAAATAGCTCTTTGGCTTTTTCATAATTGCTACCATATTGAATAGGGATCTTAATTTCATCCCATAAAAAAGGAAAATCGCCAGAATAATTAAAAACAGGCTCTTTAAACACAAAACTATTGGCAATTAGCACAATTCTACCGTTGTATAAATCGCCATCAACCCATTGTCCAATTTCCATTACTGTAGTGCGTAAAACGCCAATATCCATTACATCGCCTTTAATTCCACCCAATTGAACTCTATCACCCGTTTTGTAAAAACCACCAAATAAAATAGCTAGCCAACCTGCAAAAGACGCAATAACTTCCTGCAAGGCAAAAGCTATTCCTGCACCTGCAACACCTAAAGCAATAGTAAAACCTCCTAATTTAGCACTATATACAATTCCTATTAACAAAATTGTAATTAAAAAACCAGCAAAGGAAGTTACTTTTTTCGCTTTGTATCGATGTCGGTTATCCTTTAAATTTATAATGAATTTTCGTTGAATGACTGTAATTAAAAGCCATATAATAACTGCACCAATTATAATAGTGACAATTTTGCTAGAAAACAGATCCTGAAATTTTATATTGAAAAACTCTTCCATACTCTATTTTTTATTAAAAATTAGACCTGTTTATTATCGAAATCAACTTTCCTAAGTTACTAATTTATTCATTAAAAACAGGTTCAAAAAACTTATTTCATGTAAATTTGTATTTATAAAATATTGATACTACTATGACAAATAAAATTGAAGTAAGTTGGAAAGGGCAAATGCTTTTTGAATCTATTGCTCCTGAAGGAAGTGTAATGATTGATGCCGCTGAAGAAGTTGGTGGACAAGGAAAAGGTTTGCGCCCAAAAGCAATGATGTTAACTGCATTAGCAGGATGTACCGCTATGGATGTTGCTTCGTTATTAAAAAAAATGCGTGCAGAAGTCGATGATTTTAAAATTGAAGTTGAAGCAAATTTAACAGAAGAACACCCAAAAGTGTACGATAAAGTAAAAGTTGTGTACCGTTTTTATGGAAAAGATTTCAAAAAAGATAAAATTGAAAAGGCTATCCATTTATCTTCTGAACAATATTGTGGAGTTATGGAAATGTTCCGTAAATTTTCAGAAGTAACTATTGAAATTGAGTATATAGAGCAATAGATTTTATTTCAAATACATAAAATAAGAATAGCCAATTGTAAAACACAGTTGGCTATTTTATTAAAATAAACGTGTACTTTTGAAAAAAATTACCACTATGAGATGGACTATTAAGCCCGAACCAACTATTGAACTTACATCAAATTTAGCTGAACAATTAGGTGTTGATACTACCATTGCCAAATTATTGGTACAACGTGGTATTTCAACTTTTAAAGAAGCAAAATCTTTTTTCCGTCCAAATTTAGAAGAATTACATGATCCTTTTTTAATGAAGGACATGGACAAAGCCGTTGAACGCATTGAAAAAGCCATTGAAAACAACGAAAACATCTTAGTTTTTGGCGATTATGATGTAGATGGAACAACCTCCGTTTCATTAATGGCATCGTATTTAAAAACGCTTCATCCAAATATTGCAACCTACATTCCTGATAGATATGCGGAAGGTTACGGAGTTTCCTACCAAGGAATTAATTTTGCGGAGGATAATGATTTCACTTTAATTATTGCCTTAGATTGTGGTATAAAAGCCATTGATAAAGTGGCGTATGCACAAGAAAAGGGCATCGATTTTATTATTTGCGATCACCACCGTCCAGGCAATGAAATTCCAGCTGCAGTTGCTGTTTTAGATCCAAAAAGAGAAGATTGCGAGTATCCTTACAAAGAATTATGTGGTTGCGGCGTTGGTTTCAAATTAATTCAAGCGTTGGCTGAAAAACGAGGCGAAACCATAGATGATTTGGTTGAATATTTAGACTTGGTAGCCATTGCAATTGCTGCTGATATTGTTCCAATTACAGGTGAAAACAGGATTTTAGCTTATTTTGGGTTGCAAATCATCAATCAAACTCCGCGAACAGGAATAAAAGCGATGATTCATCAACTCAATAAACCAGAATTAACCATTACCGATGTCGTTTTTATTATTGCGCCTCGAATTAATGCGGCTGGACGAATTAAACACGGAAATTATGCGGTGGAATTGTTGATGGAAACAGATTTTGACAAAGCTGTAAAATTTGCCAGTGAAATTGAACAAAACAATACAGATAGAAAAGAACTCGATAAAACCATTACCATTGAAGCATTACAACAAATTGAAGCAACTAATGAACAACAAAACTATACAAGTGTTGTTTATAATGAAACTTGGCATAAAGGTGTTATTGGTATTGTGGCTTCTAGATTGATAGAAACCTATTACCGACCAACACTTGTTTTTACCAAAAGTGGCGATAAATTGGCTGCTTCTGCACGCTCCGTGAAGGGTTTTGACATTTATAATGCGTTGGAACAATGCGAGGAATTTATTGAACAATTTGGTGGTCATAAATACGCTGCTGGCTTAACATTAACATTGGAAAACTACCCAAAATTTAAGGCGAAGTTTGAAGAAGTGGTTAAAAATACGATTCCTGAGGAATTACGAACTCCTGAAATTTCTATTGACGCTGAAATATTTTTAAGTGAAGTAACGCCTAAGTTTTTCAGAATTATCAACCAATTAGCGCCTTTTGGACCGCAAAATATGCGACCAACCTTTTGTTCTTCTGGTTTAAGAGATAACGGCTATGGCAAAAAAGTAGGTGCGGATGAAACGCATTTAAAACTGAGCATTATTGAAGGTGCAAATCAAGCAACTTACAATGCTATTGGTTTTAGTATGGGCGATAAAATGGATCTTGCAAAAAACGGAAAAGCGTTTAAAGCCGCTTATAATATTGATGAAAATCATTGGAACGGTTATACTTCTCTTCAATTAATGTTGAAGGATTTACAAGAAGAATAAATATTAACTATTAAAAAATCACCTATGAAAACTAGTTACATTTTTATCACACTTTCACTTTTAGCACTTCAAATGAAAGCGCAAAAATTCAGCACTCAAAACGGAGGGCATTGTTATACGCTGGATATTCCAAATTATTTGATGAAAACCTATGATTTAAATGACAATGCTACATTACAATATCAAAATATTGTAAAAGAAGCGTACACCATTGTTATTGAAGATTCTAAAGAAGAACTTAAATATGTTGGAATGCTTTTTTTAAATCCTAAAGAATTTTTAGAGAGTTTTATTAGTGAATATCAAATTGATATGTCAAATAGATCCGTTTCTAAAATAAAAGAATTCACGGAAAATAATAACAAACATGCGCAATTAGAAATTACTTGGACAGATGAAGAAATTGATTTTTTTATGATTGTAACTACAGTTGAAACCAATACGCATTTTTATAAAATTCTTTGTTGGACAACCGACCAATATAAAAATGTTCTAAAAGAAGATTATTTAAACATTTCAAAATCGTTAAAAGATTAAATAGTTACAGTTCCTTAATCAAATACATATACACCGGATAATGGTCGCTATAGCCATTTGTAAAACCATTATATCCCCAACTTCTATATGGGTATCCTTTAAATTTACCCGTTTGCGTAGTTAAATATGTTGGGTTAAAAATGCCAACTTTATACATTTTATACGATGGAAATTCTTTATTACCGGTTAATAAAGGTGAAGAAATTAAAATTTGGTCGAACAGATTAATATTATCTCTATATGCTAAGGTGTTTTGACCTCTTTTAAACATATCTTCCATTGGGTT
>JAGPIQ010000036.1 GCA_018054895.1 Lutibacter sp.
CTTGTTCAGCGTCGGTTAGCATATTTTTAGTTTTTAACCAAGCTAACGCTCTATTACTAGCATCATATTCAACAGGAAGCGTAATAAAACTAAATACTGTAGCCATAGCCATCATTACTAAACCAACTACAGCAATGGTAAATCCAATACCAGTACTTCCTGCAAAAGCATTAATTAATAAACCTCCAATTACCAACCATTGTGAAAATTGAGAGGAAATATTTACTACAGGTACTAATTTTGATCGCATATCCAACCATTTATAGGCTTGTGCATGTTGAACGGCGTGCCCAACTTCATGAGCAGCCACCGCAGCTGAAGCAGCATTTCTTTGTGCGTAAACAGATTCACTTAAATTTACCGTTTTGTTTGTTGGATTGTAATGATCTGTTAATTGACCAGGTGTAGATATTACTTGAACATCAAAAATACCATTATCATGTAACATTTTTTCAGCAATTTCTCTTCCGCTTAACCCATTTTGTAATTGAACATTTGAGTAAAATTTAAATTTATTTTTAAGTTTTTGGCTAACTAACCAACTAACTAAGGCAATTATCCCAATTAGTATATAAAATCCCATATTTGTAAAGTTTTAATTTGGTAGATTTACATCATAAATTATTCCAAAAATAATTTTCAGACAAAATGGCAAAAAAATCAAAAATACTTTTAATTTATACTGGTGGTACTATAGGAATGGTAAAGGATTATGGAACAGGTGCTTTAAAGATATTTAATTTTAAAAATTTATTAAGTCATATTCCTGAAATTTCACAATTAGAATGCAGTGTTGAAAGTATTTCTTTAGATGAACCAATTGATTCTTCCAATATGAATCCTGAAAAATGGATACTGTTAGCTGAAATTATAGAGGTTAATTACGCTAGTTTTGATGGTTTCGTAGTGTTACATGGGTCTGATACTATGTCATATACTGCATCAGTCATAAGTTTTATGTTTGAAAATTTATCAAAACCTATAATTTTTACGGGTTCTCAATTGCCAATAGGTGATTTAAGGACTGATGCTAAAGAAAACTTAATTACATCCATCCAAATAGCTGCAACAAATAAAAATGGAATTTCTACGGTAACAGAGGTGTGTTTATATTTCGAATATAAACTATATAGAGGAAATCGTACAACAAAAATAAATGCAGAACATTTTCAAGCGTTTACTTCACCTAATTTTCCACCACTATGTGAAAGCGGAGTGCATTTAAAATTCAATACAGACTTACTTCTGAAACCTAATGGGCGTCAATTGGTGATAAGGAAAAAATTGGAAGACCATATAATTGTATTAAAAATTTTCCCAGGAATTAGAAAAGAAGTAGTAGAGAGCGTTCTAAATATTAAAAACTTAAAAGGTGTAGTGCTAGAAACCTACGGAGCAGGAAACGCACCAAGTGAAGATTGGTTTATTTATTTATTAAAAGAAGCTTTAGATAAAAATATATTTATAGTTAATGTTACTCAATGTGCAGCTGGAAAGGTGATGATGGGTAAATATGAAACGAGTATTCAGTTAGGAAATTTAGGGCTTATTAGCGGAAATGACATAACTACAGAGTCTGCAATCGCAAAATTGATGTACCTTTTAGGTGAAAAAATTCCAAAGAATAGCTTTAAGCTACTTTTTGAAACTTCACTTAGAGGGGAAATAACTTTAGCAGAGTAAAAATAAAGTATAGAAAGTTTGATTTTTCAATCTTTTTTTTAAAAAAAATCTTTAATCCTGAAATTTTCATTGAATAATCAATAAAACATTGGTCAAAAAAAAAATTATTTAAAGTGGCTATAAAATTTTTAGAATTCAACAATTTTTTGTTACTTGCCTTCGCAAACGACATAGTTACTATAATTTTATAGAACCAATATTTTATTTATTTTTTCTATAGATGTAGTAATTATTTTTTGTAAGAATTAAAACCGGATAAAAATTAATAAATTAACTATTACACGATGAAAAGAGTATTCACTATCCTTGCAATTACAGGATTACTATTATTTGGAGCAGCACCTAAAGCATTTGCACAAGATGCAGCGAACACTGAACAAGTTGCTGAGGCAACAACAGAAAAAACTTTCCACCAAGAGCTAAAAACTCGTTTTATTGAAGGTGGACCATTTTTTATGGGAATTGTATTAGTAGCCTTTATCTTAGGATTAGCTATTGCAATTGAAAGAATTATTTACCTTAATATGGCTACAACAAATACTAAGAAATTAGTAGGTAGTATTGATGAAGCTTTAGCATCAGGTGGAGTAGAAGCAGCAAAAGAAGTTTGTAGAAATACAAAAGGACCAGTTGCATCAATCTTTTACCAAGGTTTAGATAGAATTGATGAAGGTGTTGAAGCGGCTGAAAAAGCAGTTGTTGGATACGGTGGAGTTCAAATGGGTCTATTAGAGAAAAACATTTCTTGGTTGTCGTTATTTATTGCTTTAGCTCCGATGCTTGGTTTCATGGGTACTGTAATTGGTATGATTGATGCATTTGACTCGATTCAAGCGGCAGGTGATATTTCTCCAACAGTAGTTGCGGGTGGTATTAAAGTGGCGTTATTGACAACTGTATTTGGTTTAGTTGTAGCAATTATCTTACAAATTTTTTATAATTACATCATCTCTAAAGTAGATAGTATTGTAAACAGCATGGAAGATGCATCAATTTCATTGGTTGACCTTTTGGTTAAACATAAAAAATAATAAGTATTATGAATGAGAAATTAGCAAAAATATTAACATACGTTACTGGTATAATAGGACTGATTGGATTTGTCTTTTTTATTAGAATAGTAATGGCAGGAGATGATGCAATCGTCGAGGATGAGGCATTGCAAAATGGAATCCTTTCACCATTCATTACTTTTTCAATAATAGCTTTAATAGCTACTGCAGGAATAGCAATAATATATTCACTTTTAAATTTATTTAAGCATCCAGATGTTCTTAAAAGAACTTTATTAGGTGTGGTTGCATTAGCTGTACTATTTGTTGTAGCTTATGTTATTGCAGATAATGGTGCGGTTACTGACCAATTAGGTAAAGTATTAGAAGGTGGAGAAGCTGGAAGCGGTTCACAAATGATAAGTGCATTAATTAACTTTAGTCTTATATTAGGAGCCATTGGTTTAAGTTTCTTTGTATTTGACTTTGTTAAAGGACTTGTAAAATAAAATAATTATGGCAAGAAGAGAAAATTCGGAAATTAATGCTGGTTCAATGGCAGACATTGCGTTCTTGCTTTTAATATTTTTCTTAGTAACAACAACAATGGATGTCGACTCTGGTATTGCTAGAAAATTACCAGAAAAGTCACCGCCTGATCAACAAAATGATGTAATTGTAAAGGAAAAAAACGTTTTTGATATTACTGTAAACCGAAATAATCAAATATTGATTGAAGGTGAAAAGTATGTTAAAGTAAACGAAATTAGACCTTTAGTTCTTGAGTTTATTGATAACGGAGGTGGTGTTGGAAATGCTGTAGATGGAAAAGAAGGTCAACCTTGCGATTATTGCGAAGGAGCTAAAGATCCTAGTTCATCAGATCATCCATCAAAAGCAGTTATATCACTTCAAAGTGATAGAGGAACTATGTATGGTATGTATATTTCTATTCAGAATGAAATAGAAGGTGCTTATACAGAGTTAAGAAATCGTTTAGGGTTGAAGTTATACGGAAGATCATATGATGCATTAGTTAAAGATTACGATGACAATGCTTCGGAAAGTTTAAAAGCTAAAATTGATAATTTAAAGGAAAAGTATCCTCAAATTATTTCTGAACCAGAACCATTAAAATAATATCAGATTATGAGTAAATTTAAAAAGAAGAAAAAAGGGTTACCTGCAATTTCGACTGCGTCTTTACCTGATATTGTATTTATGTTATTGTTCTTTTTTATGGTATCTACAACAATGAGGGAAACTGATTTGTTAATTAAGAAACCTACACTTCCTATTGCTAGTGAAGTGAAAAAATTAGAGCAAAAAAGTTTGGTAAGTACAATTTATGTGGGTAAATCAAAAGATGATAGAATATCTGGAGATAAAATTCAAGTAAATGATAAGATTATTGATGTAAAGGATGTTCCTAGTTTTATTTTGATGGAAAGATCTGTTAGAAGTGAAGAAGAAGTTGGTTTAATGACTACTTCAATTAAAGCAGATAAAGAAGCAAATGTTGGAACTATTTTAGATATTAAAGAACAATTAAGAGATATGAATGCTCTTAAAGTAAGTTTTTCTACATCTAAAGGAAATGATTTAAGTGGAAATTATAAATAATTTTATTTATAATTAGAAATATAAAAGGCAATAGTTTTACTATTGCCTTTTTTGCTTTTTATAACTATTTTTACACCTATGAAATTTAAATATATTTTAATTGTTGTTTTCTTTTTTAATAAATTGAGTGCTCAAGTAGCCACAGATTCAGTTTTTGAGGCGTATTTAGAGGATCAGATTTATGTTACAATGATGTATAACATTGTAAAAGATAAGCCAACTGATGTTACTCAAAATGGATTTGCTGGTGGAATATCTTTGGGTTTTATTAAAGATATACCAATAAATGAAGCTAGAACTATTGGTTTTGGAATTGGGGTTGGTTATAGCTATAATGTTATAATTACCAATTTGAAAATTATTGAAGATAATGACAAGAGTATTAGTTTTAATATTGTAGATGACTATAAATATAATAGATTGAAAACTAATTCCATAGAGTTGCCTATTGAATTTCGCTGGAGAAATTCTAGTAGTACAAAATATAAGTTTTGGCGTATTTATGGAGGTGTAAATTTTACCTATAATTTTATGAATAAGGCTGAGTTTAGTGATGATCTAAATAAGCTAACCATTAAAAATATAGAAGATTATAATAAATTTCAAAGTGCTTTATTTATTACTGCGGGTTACAGTACTTGGAATTTGTATTTTAAGTATGGTTTAACACCGTTTTTTAAGGATTCTTATATTGGTAATGAGAAAATAAGTATGAGTGAATTTACCTTAGGACTACGATTTTATATATTATAATATAATATAAAAACAAGTAGTTGAGATAAAAGGCCTAATGAGGCTCCGTAGGTAACTTCACTACATTTATGCGCTTTTAGTTTTAAATTAGATGTAATTACCAACCCACTTAAAATAAAGAGTAGCGCTATTAAAATGAGTAAATTTAGTTGAAAGTAATAACTATAATACATTGCAAACCCAATTAGTCCAGATACTGCTGTAGCGTATAAGCTAATTTTAATTTGGAAATGAAGTAGTATGTAAGAAATTAACAATGCTAAGCCATAACCAAAGTAAAATATAGATAAAATATCAACTACTGTCGATTTAAAAAGCCAATTTCCTATTATAAATGTAAGTGTAATGAATAATAGTGTTGGAAATTTTCGTTCTTCAATGCTACCCATACGATAGCTTTTTATCATTTTAAACTTTTTCAATAAGAATAGTATAATTACCGGAAACACGTAGGTTATTAAAAAAATAACCACTAAAATTAGATGCTCTTGTTCTTTAGAAATATATTTTGGAATAAATAAAAAATAGATAAATGCACCTGCAATTGAAAAATTGATAGGATGAAAAAAATAAGAAATGAATTTAAAAAAATGTTTTAGCATACAAATAGTTTATTAAATCTCTTTTCTTAATCGAGCAACTGGAATGTCTAATTGCTCTCTGTATTTAGCAACTGTTCTTCGTGCAATTGGGTATCCTTTTTCTTTTAAAATAATAGAAAGTTTATCATCTGTTAATGGTTTTCTTTTATTTTCATTGTCAATTACCGTTGATAAAATATTTTTGATCTCTTTAGTTGAAACATCATCACCTTGATCGTTCTTCATCGATTCTGAGAAGAAATCCTTAATAAGCTTTGTTCCGTAAGGTGTTGTTACAAATTTACTGTTTGCAACGCGTGAAACCGTTGAAACATCCATGTTAATTAAATCCGCAATATCTTTTAAAATCATTGGTTTTAACTTACGTTCATCACCAGATAAAAAATAATCTTCTTGATAGTTCATGATGGCGTTCATGTTTAGATAGAGCGTTTGCTGACGCTGTTTTATAGCATCAATAAACCATTTTGCAGAATCTAATTTTTGTTTTATAAACTGAACAGCATCTTTTTGAGATTGTGATTTTTCATTAGCATCCTTATAGCTGTTTAACATTTCGCTGTATTCCCTTGAAACATGCAATTCAGGAGCGTTTCTTGAATTTAATGTTAATTCTAGTTCACCGTCTACAATTCTAATTGTAAAATCTGGTACAATTTGTTCCGCTATCTTATTATTTCCAACGTGTGATCCTCCAGGTTTAGGATTTAATTTTTCAATTTGTCGAATAGCATCTTTCAATTCATCTTCAGTAACTTGAAATTTCTGAATAAGTTTCATATAGTGCTTTTTAACAAAATGATCGAAGGATTGTTCCAACATATCAATTGCTAAATTTCGAGGCTTACTTTCAGTTTTTCTCTTTAATTGAAGAATTAAACATTCTTTTAAATCGCGAGCTCCTACACCTGCGGGATCTAATTCCTGAACAATTTTAAGTAAAGCCTCTAATTCTTCTAGTGTGGAATATATGTTTTGAGTAAAAGCTAAATCATCTAGTACGTCAATTAGTTCTCTTCTCAAATAACCACTTTCATCAATACTACCTATTAAAAAATCGGTAATTTGTTCTTGTTCATCCGTTAATGGATACGTGTTTATTTGACTTTTTAGGTGTTGCGTAAATGATGTTCCAGACACAAACGGAATTTCTTTTTCATCGTCATCAGATGAATAGTTGTTTGCTTGTGTTTTGTAATTTGGAATTTCATCATCACTTAAATACTCATCAATATTTATGTCATCTGTATTAATGCTTTCATTTCCTGTTTCATCATATTCATCATGAGTCTCCATGGAATTGTCTGAAAATTCATCTAAATTATCAGTGTTAGATTCCTCTAAAGCTGGATTTTCTTCCAACTCTTGTTTCAATCGTTGTTCAAAAGCTAGTGTAGGCAATTGAATCATCTTCATCAATTGTATTTGTTGAGGAGATAATTTTTGTAATAATTTATGATGTAATCCCTGTTTAAGCATAGTTATTTACGAGCGTTTTTATAAAAATACAAAAATACTTGATTTAATGATATTCTTACTGAAATGTTTTTAAATTAAAATTCTGCGTTTTGAGGTGTTCTTGGATAAGGAATTACATCACGAATGTTACCCATTCCTGTTGAATATTGTACCAATCGCTCGAATCCTAAACCAAAACCGCTGTGTATTGCTGTTCCAAATTTACGTGTATCTAAGTACCACCATAATTCGTTTTCATCAATTTTAAGAGCTTCCATTTTTTGTTTTAACACATCTAAACGCTCTTCACGTTGGCTTCCACCTACAATTTCTCCAATACCTGGGAATAAAACATCCATGGCACGCACTGTTTTACCATCTTCATTTAAACGCATGTAAAATGCCTTGATGTTTGCTGGATAATCAAATAATATTACGGGACATTTAAAGTGTTTTTCAACTAAATAACGTTCGTGTTCGCTTTGTAAGTCCGCACCCCATTCGTCAATAATATATTGGAATTTTTTATTTTTATTTGGTTTGCAATTTCTTAAAATATCAATTGCTTCCGTATAAGTGACTCTTTTGAAATTGTTTTCAACAATAAAGTTTAATTTTTCAAGAAGTGTTAAATCACTTCGTTCAATTTGTGGTTTTCCCTTTTCTTCTTGTAATAGACGATCATTTAAAAAAGCTAAATCATCTTTACAATTTTTTAAGATGTAAGAAATAACGGATTTGATAAAATCTTCAGCTAAGTCCATATTATCGTCTAAATTATTGAAAGCTACCTCAGGTTCAATCATCCAAAATTCAGCTAAATGACGTGTTGTGTTAGAGTTTTCAGCTCTAAACGTAGGGCCAAAGGTATATACTTTTCCCAAAGCCATAGCATACGTTTCCGCCTCTAATTGTCCAGAAACAGTTAAATTTGTATGTTTTCCAAAAAAATCTTTTGAATAATCTACAGCTCCAGCCTCATTTTTAGGAAGTTTGTTTGCATCTAATGTTGAAACTTGAAACATTTCTCCTGCACCTTCAGCATCCGTTCCTGTAATAATTGGTGCGTGAAAGTGGTAAAATCCGTTTTCAACAAAATAGTTATGAATAGCAAATGACAATGCAGATCTTACTCGCATTACGGCACTAAAAGTATTTGTTCTAATACGTAAATGTGCATTTTCTCTTAAAAACTCAAAGCTATGTTTTTTTGGTTGAATTGGATATTCATCAGGATTACAATCGCCTAATATTTCAATAGAATTTACTTGTACTTCTACACTTTGTCCTTTCCCTTGACTTTCAATTAAAGTTCCTTTAATTGAAATGGCTGCACCTGTGGTAATTCTTTTTAAAACATCTTCAGAGGTGTTTTCAAAATCAACAACACATTGAATATTATTTATTGTTGAACCATCATTTAAAGCTATAAAACGATTTGCTCTAAAGGTACGTACCCAACCCTTTAATGTTATATCTTGTAATAGTTTTCCAGATTTTAAAATCTCTGCAATAGTACTTCTTTTCATAAGTTGAAATTTATTGTTTTTTATGAGTCATACCTGCTTGACGACAGGTAGGTATAATTTGAATTTCCACATTAATGCGTATGCCAAAAATATGGCCATACGCATTAAATATGAAATTTGTTTTACAAAGATACATTAACAAATGGAAGCAAGAATAAATGCTTCTGAAACTTTAGTACTAAACTAGCTAATTTTAATTCAATTTTAACATATTAATTGTTTGATTCAGTTTCATCTTCTGGAGCTAAAATATCGAGCACAGGTTCTTTTAAAATTTCTTTATTTGCTATTTTCTTTTCTAGTGAAAGTAATAAAGAAGGTAATAAAATTAAGTTAGATATCATGGCAAATAACAATGTGATAGAAACTAATCCTCCCAAGGCAATGGTACCTCCAAAACTAGAGACTGTAAATACTAAAAACCCAAAGAATAGTACAATAGAAGTATAAAACATACTAACTCCAGTTTCTCGTAAAGCGCCATAAACAGAGGCTTTTATACGCCAATTATTCGCAATTAATTCTTGTCGATATTTTGCCAAAAAGTGAATAGTGTCATCTACAGAAATACCAAAAGCAATACTAAATACTAAAATAGTAGATGGTTTTATAGGAATTCCTAAGTAGCCCATTAGTCCAGCTGTTATTAGCAAAGGAAACATATTAGGGATTAATGAAATAACAATCATTCGGAAAGATCGGAACATAAACGCCATAAAAAGGGCAATTAATACGATAGCTAATGAAAGTGATATTACTAAATTGTTGATTAGGTAATTAGTTCCTTTTAGGAATACCAAAGCTCCACCTGTCATGGTAACTTCATATTTTTCCGCAGGAAACTCTTTCTCAATTCTATGTTGAATACGTTCCTGAATTACAGCCATTTTTTCAGTACCAATATCTTTCATAAAGGTGGTCATTCGGGCATATCTTCCGGTGGAATCTACAAAGTTTTTTAATAAATCGGTATTTGCTTTTGAATTTTTAGAATAACTTAAAATCCAATTTTTTTCTTGATTATTAGGTAATTGATAAAATTCAGGAAGTCCACCGTAAAAAGCTTGTTTTGAGTATTTTACTATGTTTAATACAGAAATAGGTTTTGATAGTTGTGGTATTTCTTCTAATGTTTCATCCAATTCTTCCATTCGTTTTAGAGTAGGTAAATTGAGAACACCATTTTCTTTTTTAGTATCAATAATTATTTCTAAAGGCATAATTCCTCCAAATTCTTTTTCAAAAAATACAATATCTTTAAAAAACTCCTTGCCTTTAGGCATATCTTCAATTAAACTTCCGGATACTTTAATTTTATAAATACCAATAATACTTATAATAATTAATGAAATAGTTATGATATAAACTGTCAATCTGCTATTCCGAACAACAGATTCCATCCAACTCACAATTTTATCTATCCATTTACGCTCTAAATGTTTTAAATGCTTTTCTTTTGGTAAAGCCATAAAACTATAAGAAATAGGGATAATTAACAATGCTAATACAAAAATAGCAAGGATGTTAATGGATGCGATGGTACCAAATTCTTTTAGTAACTGACTTTTGGTAAAAATAAAAGTAGCAAAACCAGATGCCGTGGTTGCATTGGTCATTAATGTGGCATTTCCAACTTTAGTAATTACACGTTGTAATGATTTGGCTTGATTACCGTGTTTTTTAACTTCTTGCTGATATTTATTAATAAGAAAAATAGCATTTGGAACTCCAATTACAATAATTAAAGGCGGAATTAAAGCCATTAAAACGGTAATTTCATAACGGAATAAACCTATAAATCCAAAAGCCCAAATTACTCCAATACTAACAACCAGCAGCGTTATAGCGGTTGCTCTAAAAGATCTAAAAAAGAAGAAGAAAATTAAAGCAGTAACACCTAATGCCAAACCTACAAACATTCCAATTTCATCAATAATATTTTGGGCGTTCATAGTTCTTATATAGGGCATTCCCGATACGCGAACATTGATATTGTATTCCTTTTCAAATTTTTCAATAGTTGGATTTAAATTGTCAAAAATGAAATCTTTACGTGCGGCTGTATTTACGATACTTTTATCCATGTACACCACGGTACGGATAGTTCCAGTTTTTTTATTAAATAAGAAATTATCAAAAAATGGAAGGTTTTCAAAAAGTTCATGTTTTATGGCTAAAACTTCGTCTGTAGTTTTAGGAATTTCATTGTAAATAGGCTCACTATCAAAACGTTGTAAGGAATCATTCTTTACCAATTTTTTAAGATCACCTATGGAAACTGTAAATTCAATTTCTTTTAGACTATCCAGTTTTTTTGCTAAACCGTTCCAAGCGTTGAATTTTTTTGGAGTAAAAATTGTAGAATCTTCAACTGCCAGAATAATCATATTTCCTTCTTCACCAAAAATATCTAAAAACTTCTGATATTGAATATTAACTTCATGGTCCTCAGGAAGTAAATTTGCTTCTGTATATGAAAATCGCATATACTGCATTTGGGTTGATAAAAAATAGGTAGCAGCAGCAATTAAAATAATGATAATATACCTATTTTTTAAAATAAGTCTAGAAACGCGTGTCCAAAAGTTCATTTAAAAAATTTTTTGCAAAGGTAAAAAAATACTTCAGCTAACAATGTGTTCATTATTAAAATCCTAGCGATAATTTATAGGTTAACTTTACTGCTAAATTATCTGACCAAATAGGATTTTCATATGCTCCATATCTATAAAAAGCACTAAACCCAATTCCTTTTAATAAACTATTAATTTCCATTCCACTTTCAAAATATCCTTTTTCCATTCCTCTAAAATCTAACCCTACATGATATTCAGGGTTTTTAATAGAACCAATAGCTGCTCGTGTTGCAATGCTAATTTGTGGTTTAAAGGATTTTCCTAATTTGAAGGGTTCAAAATTTTGTTTAAGGTGCAGTGCAATAAACTTGTCGGAAATAAATTCATTATAACCCATTGTTTCAAAACTCATTTTACCAGCAAAAGTAACTCGCCTAGACCAAGGGTTTTTAAAGGTGTAGTTTGGTGTAGCATTAAATAAATGTGAAATAGGTGCATCTCCCAATACTAAACCACTTTCTAATAGTACCGATGTAGATCCTTTTCGAAGTGGTTTTATTTTATGAAGTATTCTTAAATTTAATTGCGAAAAATTAAAATCACCATCTAAAACATTTTTAAAGCTTTTAGTAAATTGAAAAGTGAATTGAGGAAAGTCAGTTTTTGTTTTAATCTTTCCTATAGGTGAATTTAAATATTCGTTTTTTGGACTGTATTGTATATTTACCGTAGCAGTTGAGAGCGTATAATAATAAAATGAATTTCCATTGGGCGTATATAAATAATCAAAAACAGGTCTATAATCTCCAGAGCTAATTTGTATTTTTCCTTCTAAATTTGGTTGAATATCATGTTCTAAAAATAAACTGGCAGTTCGGTATTTGTAAAATTTATCAATATTTAAGTTTCGTGGGTTAATAGGTGAAAAAGAAGTGTTTTCAGCTATAAAGTTTAAAGATGCCGCCTCCTTAATATCATTTGTATAATTAGAACCAATCCAAGTATTTGTATCTTTATTGAGTCGAGTGGATGCACCTACGCTGTATTTTATATTGGTATCTTTTGTTCCGTAAGCTATATATGATTCTAACTTGTATTTCGATGAAAAATTTTGATTGGTTACACCGCCAAATCCTAATCGAAAGCCTTCATAATTATTAAGGTTTAAAATTTTTCCTAAATTTAAATTGAAGTATTTTGTTGGGTAAAAGCCTTGTAAAAGGCTTCTAGCAATATTTATTTTTTTCTCTATGTTTTCTTTTTTAGCAATACTATCTAACTTTTTGTAAGTATTTTCTCCTCTAAAGGTAATAGAATCAGTTCTGTAAATATTCCAAAATTCAGTTGTTTTTTTTCCTGCATCATCATTAAATTCCATGGTTGCTGAAGATTTTTTAATTTTAATCTCAGGGTTTATTTGTATGTTGGAGTTGGTATTTGAAGAAATAAAATAAATAATATCCGAAGGTGAATTTTTGCTTGTATTACTTATAGAATCTTGTTTTTTATCGGTATTGAATTGTACCATACCACCGAATAATTTTACGGATTTGTCATTTGCTCCTTTTTTAATAGTTATTTCTGCATCTTGAGGAAACCAACAGTTACAAGTTGAATTAAACTCAAAATTTTGCTCGGATTTAATTCTAACAATACCTTTTAATTCAGCAACGCCTCTTGTTATTGCATAGGTTTTTGAGTCTATATATAAAACACCTTCAATACCTATAAAGCCTCTAATTTCTTTAGGTTTATAATGAATAAGTATAGATGTTTTATTATTTTTAGTTATAGTGTCTAGAATTGTATAGTTATACTTATCTAAAGCATTATCTGCAATTGGATTAATATATTTTGTTCCAGCAACCGTATAAAATTCATTGTAAAATGAAAAATCTTGAATGGTTAATGCTAGTATTTCATAAATAGGTTGTTGTAAGCCAGCCATTCGTGATCCTAAAATAATTTCTTTTGTTTTTTTTCCGTTCTCAAATTGAAATTCAGATACTTTTTCGGAAATGTATAAATGCTGTTTATTTATTTCCTTTTTGAATTTGAAATTAGTAGAATCAATTTTTTTAAACTGTTTTTCGCCCTTTGAAATGGTAAAAATAGTATCTAATTTTCCCGAAATTGAATCAGGGTTTGCAGTAACAAGTGTTTTGTTATAGGTGTTGAATATGAAAGATTTTAATCCTTTTTCAATGTTATTTTTTGATTTATTCGCAATAGTATTTCGTATAATTCTCAGTGCTGGATTTTCCGTAGCTGTAATAACAATTTCATTTAATTGTTCTGTAGAATGTTCAAGTTTTATTTTTAAAAAGGATGTTGAAACAGGAATAATTTTGCTTTTATAACCCACATAAGAAACCTTTAATGTATTAATTGAAGGTGTTAACTCCAATGAAAATTTACCATCAATATCTGTTAATAGCACAAAATTTGTATTGGTGGTCAAAGTTGCGAAAGGTAATGGCCTATTTGAATTTACATCAACTAAAACTCCATTCATTTTTTCTTGTGAAAAAATTAAAATAGGGAAGAATAATACCAGTAACAGGAAGTTTTTCATGTAATAATTTGAAAAATGTAACACAAATATATAGGAATAAAAAAGCACTCTTTCGAGTGCTTCCGTATTTTTGGATAAGTTTAACTTTTTAAACGTTATACTTTCATAATTTCTTGATCTTTTACTTTGTAAAGTTCATCAACTTCAGAAATAAAATTGTCAGTTAATTTTTGAATTTCAACTTCAGCATTCGCTTTCATATCCTCAGATGATTCTGTTTTTTTTATTTCCTGCATTGCTTCACGTCTGTCATTTCTAATTCCAATTTTAGCATTTTCAGCTTCAACTTTGGCTTGTTTAGATAAATCACGACGTCTTTCTTCGGTTAATACCGGAACATTAATGATGATAATATCACCATTGTTCATTGGGTTAAAGCCGAGATTTGCAATCATAATTGCTTTTTCAATTTCATGTAACATTTTTTTCTCCCAAGGTTGTACAGTAATTGTATGTGCATCCATTGTACTTACGTTGGCAACTTGAGCTAAAGGAGTTGCTGATCCGTAATAATCTACGGTTACACTTCCAAGCATTGCAGGGGAAGCTTTTCCAGCTCTAATGTTTCTAAATTGTTTTTCTAAGTGCTGAATAGAACCGTCCATTGACTCTCGAGTACTATCTATTATAAAAGCTAATTCTTCATTCATTGGTAAAAAAATATTTTATTATTTATCAACTATAGTCCCAATATTTTCTCCTGAAACTACTTTTAAAAGGTTACCGTCTTTATTCATATCAAAAACAACGATTGGTAAATTGTTTTCTTGGCTCAATGCAAAAGCAGTCATATCCATAACTTTTAATCCTCTACTCATCGCATCTTTGTACGTAATAGAGTCAAATTTAATGGCATCACTATTTTTTTCAGGGTCAGAATTGTAAATTCCGTCAACTCTTGTTCCTTTTAAAATTGCGTCTGCGCCAATTTCAATGGCACGTAAAACGGCAGCTGTATCTGTAGTGAAGTATGGGTTTCCAGTACCTCCTCCAAAAATTACAACTCTACCTTTTTCCAAATGTCTAACAGCTCTTCTTTTAATAAAGGGCTCAGCCACTTGTTCCATTTTAATGGCAGTTAATAGTCGGGTATACATACCTTGATCTTCTAATGCACTTTGTAATGCCAGTCCATTAATAATGGTCGCTAACATTCCCATATAATCTCCTTGAACTCGGTCCATTCCATTGCTAGCACCTGAAACACCTCTAAAAATGTTTCCACCACCAATAACAATAGCGACTTCAATTCCTTTATCAACTATAATTTTAATTTCTTTAGCGTAATCTGCTAATCTCTCAGGATCTATACCGTATTGGCGATCACCCATAAGTGCTTCACCACTTAGTTTTAAAAGAATTCTTTTATATGCCATAATATTTTTAAGTTATGCAAATATAGGAAATACTTTAAAAGTATAAATGCTTACTCCTTATAGTTTTTTCTTTTTTGTGGAAACAAATGTATATATAACAAAAAACTCGTCAGTTACGACGAGTTTTAAAAAAATATGTTGTTAAAATTAAGCTAAAGCAACTCTTTTGAAAGCAGTTACGTCAACTCCTGCAGCTTTTACATACTGAGCAACAGATATTTTATCATCTTTAATAAAGTTTTGATCTAACAAACAAAGTTCTTGATCTAACGTTGTATTATCAGAAATAAAACGTTCTAACTTTCCAGGTAAAATTTTATCCCAAATTTGTTCTGGTTTTCCTTCAGCTTTTAATTCAGCTTTCACTTGCTCTTCAGCGTGTGCTAAAATCTCTGGAGTTAATTGAGAACGAGAAATAAAAGTAGGAATGTTTTTTAATGTTTTTCCTAATCTTTTAAATTCTTCATTTTCTTTTTCAATAACTGCAATTCTAGCTTCTGTTTCGTTAGCTACAAAAGTTGGATCAAAATCAGTATATGATAAAATAGAAGCTCCCATTGCAGCAGCTTGCATAGATACGTCTTTTGCAATTACATCAGCACCTTTTACAGCAGCCGATAAAGCAGTTATTGCAGCAATTTTGTTACCAGCGTGGATATAAGATCCAACAAATTCACCAGAAACAGTTTCAAAAGCACCAATTTCTAATTTTTCACCAATAACACCAGTTTGCTCAATTAATTTTTCAGCAACTGTCATACCTTCAAAAGAAGCAGCTAAAAATTCTTCTTTAGAAGAAGTGTTAACAGCAGTTTTTGCTAATTCAGTAGCTAAAGCCACGAATGAATCGTTTTTAGCAACGAAATCAGTTTCACAGTTTAATGAAATAATAGCACCTTTAGTGTTGCTCTCATTTACAAAAGCGATTACTGCACCCTCTGAAGAATCTCTATCAGCTCTGTTTGCAGCAACTTTTTGTCCTTTTTTACGTAAAATATCAATTGCTTTGTCGAAATCTCCTTCCGCTTCCACAAGTGCTTTTTTACAATCCATCATACCGGCACCGGTAGTCTGTCTTAATTTGTTTACTTCTGCGGCTGTAATATTTGCCATGTTTTTTTATTTTTTTTGTTGAAATTACGTTCAACTATTAAAAATTTAATTTTTTATTCTTCAGACTCTTTAGTGTCTTTACCTACTTTTCTTTCAGCTAAACCTTCAGCAATTGCGTCAGTAATATAACCTAATACTTTGTCGATAGATTTTGAAGCATCATCATTTGCAGGTACTACATAATCAATACCTCTTGGGTCTGAATTTGTATCAACCATTGCAAAAATTGGAATGTTTAAGTTTTTAGCTTCAGCAACAGCAATGTGCTCTTTTTTAACATCAACAATAAAAAGAGCTCCTGGTAAACGTGTCATATCTGTAATAGAACCTAAGTTTTTTTCCAGTTTTTCACGTTGACGGTTGATTTGTAATTTTTCTCTTTTAGAAAGTGCGTCAAATGAACCATCTTGTTTCATTCTGTCAATAGATGACATTTTTTTAACCGCTTTTCTAATAGTTACAAAGTTTGTTAACATACCACCTGGCCATCTTTCAGTGATGTAAGGCATGTTTACGCTTTTTGATTTATCAGAGATAATTTCTTTTGCTTGTTTTTTCGTAGCTACGAAAAGAATTTTTCTTCCTGAAGCTGCAATTTTTTTCAAAGCATCTGCTGCTTCGTCAATTTTAGCTACTGTTTTGTATAAGTCAATAATGTGAACACCATTGCGTTCTCCATAAATATATGGAGCCATGTTTGGATCCCATTTTCTTGTCAAGTGACCAAAGTGTACACCTGCGTCTAATAATTCTTTAACGTCTATATTTGTCATCTGTATTTAGTTTACGTTCCGTTGAGTTAGCAATAGGGAAGTAGCGGATTTCCGATCTTCCCTATTTGGATGCTAAACTTGTATCAGTCATTGACTGAACAACGACAACTTTGTTTGTTTTATTAATTTCAATGAGCCACCAATAAATTTGGTGAATCCAACCAAGTAAACGATTAACGTTTCGAGAATTGGAATTTTTTTCTTGCTTTCTTTTGTCCGAATTTCTTACGTTCAACCATTCTTGGATCTCTAGTCATTAATCCGTGTGGTTTTAAGATTGATCTGTTTTCTTCGTCGATAGAAACTAAAGCTCTTGAGATTGCTAAACGAATGGCTTCTGCTTGACCAGTAATTCCACCACCATAAACATTTACTTTAATATCGTAAGACTCAGCATTATCAGTTAAGTTTAACGCTTGTAAAACTTTGTACTGTAAGTGAGATGTAGTAAAATAATCTTTATAATCTTTTTTGTTAACAGTAATGTCCCCTTTTCCGTCTGTAAGATAAATACGGGCAACAGCTGTTTTTCTTCTACCTATTTTGTGTACTGTATCCATTATTTAAGGTCGTTAAGGTTAATAGCTTTAGGAGTTTGTGCAGCTTGGTTATGTTCAGCACCTGCATAAACATATAAGTTTCTGTACAAAGCACTTCCTAATTTGTTTTTAGGTAACATACCTTTTACTGCTTTTTCAACAAGACGTGTTGGGTCTTTTTGAAACATTTCTGTTGCAGTTAATGATCTTTGACCACCTGGATAACCTGTGTGACGAATGTAAGATTTGTCAGTCCATTTTTTTCCAGTTAAATTGATTTTGTCTGCGTTGATAACAATTACATTGTCTCCACAATCTACGTGAGGAGTGTAATTAGTTTTGTACTTACCTCTAATTAGCATAGCTATTTTAGAAGCGATACGGCCCAACGTTTGACCGTCTGCATCAACCACAACCCACTCTTTAGTGGCAGTTGCTTTGTTAGCTGATACTGTTTTGTAACTTAATGTATTCACAATTAAATTTTTTGTTATTATTAAACATTCATTTTTCTCCCTAAAAAGGGAGTGCAAATGTACAAACTATTATTTATATAACAAACAGTATTTTAGCTATATTTTTTTGAAGTGATGGAATGGTTGTTTTTGACGTTAATTTGTAGTTGAAATATTTGACTATTAGCTATTTAATAGGCGATGATTGTTGTAGCTTTAAACCGTTATTTTTAAATAAATCGAAAGCCGTTTGGTAGTATGAAATAGCTTCTTTATAAAACAATGGATTTGTTTTTTTAGGAGTTAGTTCATTTTTTGTAACATCCCAATCATACATTTGTTGTTGTTTTTGATCTGTCAAAATCAACACTTCTGTACCTTTTAATAATGCTAATTTTCGGTGATTTGCAATCAAAGCACGTTCATCTTTCGGTTGCATTGTGGTAATATCTCTTCCAAATAAATTAGATTCATAACTCCAATTTAAATAACCAAATAAGGTTGGAAATAGGTCTATTTGCGAACAAAGTTTGGAGACTTCTAAAGGTTCTTCGTTTTGAAGGTTGTAAATAAAAGCGGGAATATGGTAGCTTTGCACATTCAGTTCATCACGGCCAGCACTATGGGCACAATGGTCTGCTGCAAATACAAATACGGTATTTTTAAACCAAGGTTTTTGTTGTGCTTCTTTTATAAATTGCTGAATTGCCCAATTGGTATATTTTAAGGCGCCATCTCTATTTTTTCCTGAAGGAATATCTACAAAACCATCAGGGTAGGTGTATGGTTTGTGATTGGTACCCATCATTATAAAATTAAAAAATGGTTTATTTTGAAGATGCTGTTCATCTGAAACTTTTAGTAATTTGTTGAATAAATCACCGTCACACACGCCCCAAGCGTTTTCAAAAGTAACTTCCTCATCTGTAATTTGAATTCTTTGCGTACCTAAATTTTCATCCAAACGAAAGCTCTTTTTTCGATCTACAATATCAAATCCATTAGAACCAAAAAATACGTTCATATTATCAAAATGACTATCACCACCGTAAAAAAATGTGCGAGAATATCCTTTTTGTTTAAAAACTTCACCAATAGTAAATAAGTTATCATTGTTACTTCGTTTAACAATACTTCTTCCTGGTGTTGGTGGAATTGCTAATGCAAAAGCTTCTAAACCACGAATAGTTCGTGTTCCTGTGGCTTGTAAATTGGTGAAAAAGATAGACTCACTGGCTAAAGAATCAATTATTGGGATGCTGTTTTTTTCGTTGCCAAAACGATTCATAAATGAAGCACTTACACTTTCAAGTCCTATAAAAATGACATTAGGTTGTTGTTCTTCTCCTTCATTTTTTATGAAACGTTGAATGCTTTGAGCATTACCCGTTAAACTATCATTTTCAGCTTTTATATAGGTTCGAATATTTTTAAAAGCGTCGTTATTAGGAAGTGTTTGATAAAATTCGTTGTAGTTCAGTTCATTACTATTGTACGCTGCAAAAAAGGAATACAAACCAGACTTGCTAATTTCATTTTCAAACTGATTGGTAAATTGTTCTGCTTGATCGTTTTTTATGCTGAAATAATAAAAGGAAGCAATGCCAATCCAAATGATTGTAGGAATAATTTTTAATGAAAACGGATTGCTATTTTTAAAGGTTTCAGAAAAGTATTCTTTCTTTTTACCCAGTTTAATAATACCGTATGTAATTAATAATAAGGCACCAATAATTAATGGTAAAGGAAAAGATTGGTTGATGTTTTGAACCACTTCATACGTATATAAAAGGTAATCAACGGCTATAAAATTGAATCGTTTTTGATATTCTTCCCAAAAAGTTAATTCCGCTAAAAAAGAAAAAATAGTAACGAATGTTACTATAGCAAAAACAGAATTTGTAATCACTTTATCAACAATATTACCATAATATTTCTTTGGAAATATTAACAAGTAAATCGCGTAGATGGCAATTATGTAGGATAAACTTCCGAGGTCAAAAAAGAGTCCAATTCCTACTATTTTAAGAAAGTTAACAATTGAAAAATCAATGTCACTGAATGACCAAAAATACAGCGCCAATCGAATGATGAAAGCTGCTATCAAATAAATAATGGCAAAATATTTAGCAAGTGAAAAACGTTTCGGAAATAAAAATTGTAACATATATTTTAATTAATGTGCTTGTAACCAGTTGTTTCCTTCGCCTAATTCAACAGTTAAAGGAACGGCTAATATAACTGCTTTTTCCATTTCGTTTTTAATCAATGTTTTTATTGTTTCTAATTCTGTTTTTTCAACATCAAAAACCAACTCATCATGCACTTGCAAAAGCATTTTACTTTTAAAATTTCCTTCTTCCAGTTTGTTAAAAATGTTAATCATTGCTATTTTAATAATGTCCGCAGCACTTCCTTGAATTGGAGCATTTACAGCATTTCGTTCATCTGCAGAACGCACAATGGCATTTTGTGAATTGATGTTTTTTAAATAACGTCTTCGCGATAAAATAGTTTCTACAAATCCATTTTCTCTGGCTAAATCAATTTGTGTTGCAATAAACTGACTTAATTTAGGGAATGTTTTATAGTAATTGTCAATTAATTCCTTCGCTTCAGCACGTGATTTGTTTAATTGTTGCGCCAACGTAAAAGCTCCTTGACCGTAAATAATTCCAAAGTTTACCGCTTTTGCATCCGCACGTTGTTCTCTAGTAACGTCACTTAATTTCACTCCAAAAACTTTAGCAGCGGTTGCAGCGTGAATATCTTCGCCGTTTTTAAAGGATTCAATCATACTTTCATCTTCACTTAAAGCAGCAATAATACGTAATTCAATTTGCGAATAATCTGCAGCTATTAGTGTGTAATCCTCATTTTTAGGCACAAATGCTTTCCGTACTTGTCGACCTCTTTCGGTTCTGATAGGGATATTTTGCAGGTTCGGATTGTTAGAACTTAATCTACCAGTTGCAGCAACTGCCTGACTATACGTAGTGTGAATTCTTCCTGTAATTTTATTTACCTCATTTGGTAAAGCATCTACATAGGTGTTTTTTAATTTCACCAATCCACGCCATTCCAAAATTTCTGCAACAATGGTATGTTCTGGAGCTAATTTTGATAAAATTTCTTCACCAGTAGCATACTGACCCGTTTTTGTTTTTTTAGGTTTGGCTACTAATTTTAAATGCTCAAACAATACATCACCCAATTGTTTTGGCGATGCTAAGTTAAATTCAATGTCAGCTTCTTTATAAATAGAAGTTTCTAACGTTAAAATATCTTCATTTAATTTTTCAGAAAGCGAATTTAAAAAGGCGGAATCTAAGCGAATACCCTCTAATTCCATATGCGCTAAAACGCGTAATAACGGAATTTCTATTTCATTAAATAATTTGGTAAGCTGGTATTTTTCTAATTCTTTGTCAAATAATTCTTTTAACTGAAACGTCAAGTCGGCTATTTCGGTAACATATTCTGTTTGTTTGTCAATGTCAATTTGTTGTAATTGCGATTGGTCTTTTCCTTTTTTACCAATATGCATTTCAACATTTTGTGGCTTAAAGTTTAAATATGTTTCTGTTAAAACGGCCATATCGTGGCGCATATCTGGGTTTATTAAATAATGCGCTAACATAATATCAAACAGTTTACCTTTTAATTGTATGTTTTTTTGATGTAAAACTTTAATATCCCACTTAATATCTTGTCCAATTTTTTCTATGGAAGTATTTTCAAAAAACACTTTAAATTCCTCCATAATATCATTTGAAGTATCTTCAGCAAGCGGAATATAATAACCTTTTCCACTTTCATAACTAAAAGACATTCCAACAAGTTCAGTTTCAAAACAATTATCATCGGTAGTTTCTAAATGATAACTAACGGATTGTTGTTTTAATAAGTTAGAAATCAACAATTTACGACTTAAAGGCGTGGTAATATGTTGGTAAAAATGGTCGTAACTATTGGTAGATTGATAACCAGAAATGACTGTTGCATCCGTTGATTGTTCAGGTGGTAACGAAAATAAATCGAATTGTTGAGTGGAAGCTGTTGAAGTTGAAGTGTTTTGAGTTGGTGCAACTTCTTTTTCTTCAGAAGAAACATTGAATATTTTATACATATTCTCTGCAATTCGTCTAAACTCTAACTCTTTAAATATTTCACCCGCTTTTTCAAAATCTGGGTGGTTTAATTCATAGTCTCCTTCATGAAATTCAACAGGACAATCCAATATAATAGTCGCTAATTGTTTGGAAAGTATCCCCAAATCCTTATTAGCTTCAATATTTTCTTTCATTTTCCCTTTCAATTCGTGAGTATTGGCTAATAAATTTTCCATACTTCCGTATTGTTTTAGGAATTTTTTAGCCGTTTTTTCACCAACGCCAGGCAATCCAGGAATGTTATCAACGGCATCTCCCATCATTCCTAAATAGTCAATTACTTGTTCAGGAGTTTCAACTTCAAACCTTTTTTGCACTTCAGGAATTCCCCAAATTTCAATACCATTACCCATTCGGGCAGGTTTATACATAAAAATATTTTCAGAAACCAATTGCGCAAAATCCTTATCAGGCGTTACCATAAACGTTTGAAAACCTTCTTTTTCTGCTTGTTTTGCAATGGTTCCAATTAAATCATCTGCTTCATAACCAGCAACTTCAATAATAGGAATATGCATTGCTTTCAATATTTCTTTAATGTATGGAATGGCAATTTTAATAGCTTCCGGTGTTTCTTGTCGGTTGGATTTATATGCTGGAAACGCATCATTTCGACTTACAGATCCTCCTTTATCAAAAGCAACCGCTAAATGGTCGGGTTTTTCACGATTAATTACGTCAAATAACGAATTGGTAAATCCTAAAATGGCGGATGTGTCCATACCTTTTGAATTAATTCGAGGGTTTTTTATAAGTGCATAATAACCTCTAAAAATTAAAGCGTAGGCATCTAATAAGAATAGTCGTTTTTGATTTTCCATAAATTTTTTTTAAAAAATAAGAATTTGCGTAAAAGTAATAAAATCAATTTTAACATTTCATTAATTGGCTATAGAAAGCAGTTGAAGGTGGAAAATGTATATTTACGATCCTAAAAGAAAGTTTTGATGTATGGTTAGATGGCTCATTTTTATTGCAATAGTATTATTTATAGATTTTTATGCTTTTCAAGGCGTTAAAACAGTTACTAAAAATAAATGGTTTTTAGTAGGATATTGGTTGGTTTCAATGGCGGTTTTAATGTATTTAATTTTTAGTGTTTCAACAATGGATAGGTCCAAAGGATTTAGTCAAGCTGAAATGTTATCATTTGGATTGTTTATTATGGTGTCAACACCAAAATTAATCGCTTTTTTAGTGTTATTTGGTGAAGATGTTTTTAGAATTTTCAAAGGAATTTATCAATATTTGTTTCA
>JAGPIQ010000134.1 GCA_018054895.1 Lutibacter sp.
CCCAATTACACTTAAAAATAAGAATAATTGGAATATTCAATAAACATAAAAGTGCTATTGTCAGTACTACTAGTTTTTGTTGGTGTCTTTTTTTCACAAAAAAATATTTTTACTATTGAAAGAGAATTATCAAGCGTATGATTTTACCATTGTTTTTGATATAATGGTTAATTTTTAAAAATTATAAATAGCTGTAGTTAACACTCGAATGTTACTTACAGGATCTACAGATGAAGTAATATTTCCATTACCATCAATAGAACCATATTGTGCTTTTGTATATTCACCTTCAACACCAATAGTCAATGCGCCAGATTTCCAACCAATTCTTGGTGCCACTCTAAACGCATTTTCAACAGTTCCTAAAAAGCCATTTACATAGGTAATAGACTCTCCAAAACCATCATTTGCTGTATAACCACCAAATAATCCCCATTCCATAGTTTCTGAAAAATCGCCACTTAATTCTGTCCACATAGACAGTGTTTTATTATTTATAAAATCACCGTTTGCTGCTGTACCAAATCCACCAATTTGAAGAACATCTGTCATGTTTTCACCATAAGTGGCTTCAGCTTTCCAAGTTGCTTGTCCTAGTTTGGTTCTAAAATATCCTATAAAAGCGGTGCTTGTTAAATTATCATCTCCTAAATTTGGCTGACTCGATTTTACGTTAAAACCTACACCTCCTAAAGTTTCAGAAGCTTTACCAAATTGTAATTGTGCGTGAAATTGTGGAATTCCAGATTTACTAACACTTGCCCCTCTTGTTTGAAAATCTCTTTCGGTAAATAGCGCTCCTATAAATTTAACTTTCCCTTTAGTAGTTATACGAACTTGAGGATTTCTTGAAAAAGGTTGAAAAGGAACTCCCGTATTAAATGAATAGGTACCAGGAAAAACTGCTGTTACAAACATTGGGTGCCAATATTGTCCCATTAAAATTTCTATTTTATCATTTGATAATTGAACAAAGGCATGTCTTAATCTAAATTCGCCTGTTGAAGCATCCGAATTCCCGAAAAAGGCACCTTCTAACATTCCTGAAGTTTTCATTCCAAAGAAATCAGGTCCTGAAATAACACCTGTTAACCGCGATTGAATTGATAAAAAATTGACGTTTGACTGATCGTTTAAGTCTTTTCCACCTACAAAATTTTCTGCTGCTGGTAAAATGGCAAAATGTCCTTCCCTTGAATTTACAGTTTGACGACTATCAAACATAAAATCGGTTTTTACAAATCCTTTAAATATAATTCCAAATTTTTTAGCTATTTCAGTTGATTGACTATACCCAAAATAGGTAGAAATAAATAGTATATTTAATACTAGTACTAATTTTTTTTTCATAATTAAAATTGAATGTGATTCATTTTGTTTTAACCAGTACAATATGAAAATAAAAAAAAATACTGCAAAATTTTATATACTTTTTTGCTAACTTGTATAGTTATTCTTTAAACCGCTCCCATTTTATCAACATGAATTTATCACCTAACTCCGTAACAACAACTCCTGCACCGTGTAAATTAGCTGGATTTGAAAAATACTTACTCAATTCCAGAGCATTCAAAATTTTATAAGTTGGGTGATATTCAACACTATAAGGACGTTTCACATTGTACTTTTTCACCCAATTAATAATACTCACGTGTGAAATTCCTAAAATCCGTTCAATTTCCCGATAACTGAGCCCCTCTAAGTACAACTGCAATGCTTTGTTCACATAATAGGCGTCTATTTGCTTTCCTATTTTATTCACAGTAAAATAATAATTGCACTTTTTACATTTATAGCGCTGTCTTTCTTTTACAATTCCACTTTTAATATATTGATTTGAACCACAGTTAGGACATAAGTCTATATTCATATATACTATTTTAGCGTAAATATACTATTTTAGCAAATATATACAAGATAGCTATAGTAACTTTTATAAATTATTTCACATTAAAAATCACTTACAACCTTTTTTACGCGTTTTAGGAACTTTCTGAGTATTTACAGTATACATCAATATTTCGTTTTTTTTATAAATTTGATAATTTCACTACCAAAAAAAAACATTTTAATTTTCTATAATAAAGACTTAATTTCATTATGATAATTATAACGTTTTCGCAATTACGATCGATTTTTCATATTATTTTCAGTAACTTTGTATGAATTCAAAAAATATAATTTTAAAATGATTAAACAAGGGCTTTACCTACCAGAATTTGAACATGAAAACTGTGGTGCTGGGTTTATTTGTAACCTAAAAGGAGAAAAAACCAACCAAATAATACACGATGCTTTAGAAATTTTAGTAAAATTAGAACATAGAGGAGGCGTAAGTTCTGATGGAAAAACGGGAGATGGTGCTGGACTTTTAATAGATATTCCTCATGAATACTTTAATAGAGTCTGTGATTTTAAGATACCTTCACCTAGAGAATATGCTGTAGGAATGGTTTTTCTTCCTAAAAAATCGAATCAATATAAATTTTGTAAGGACACTTTTGAAACTGAAATTAAAGCGCAAGGGCTTTCAGTTTTAGGATGGAGAGAAGTTCCTGTGGACTCAACTCAATTAGGTGAAATTGCTTTAGCTTCTGAACCTAGAATAGAACAAGTTTTTATTGGTAAAACGGAAGATATTTCAGAAAGAATATTTAAGGCTAAATTGTATGCAGCTCGTAAAATTGCTGAACATGCAATTTACGGTTCAAAAATGGATCAGTGTACTTATTTTTACCTTCCTAGTTTATCTACTACAACTATAATATATAAAGGTACCATAATGCCAGAAGACATTGGACCTTATTATACTGACTTACAACAACCAGATTTAGTAACTCGTTTAGCACTAGTACACCAACGTTTTTCAACGAATACTATGCCAACTTGGGAATTAGCACAACCATTTAGATACATGTGTCAAAATGGGGAAATTAACACATTAAGAGGTAACGTAAGTAGGATGCGTGTTCGTGAAGAAATTATGAAAAGTGATGTTTTCGGACCACAAATTGATAAATTATTCCCAATTATTTTACCAGGAAAGTCGGATTCTGCTTCTATGGATATGGTTGTTGAATTGTTAACGCATTCAGAAAGATCATTACCTGAAATTATGATGATGATGATTCCTGAAGCTTGGGAAAAACATAAAACTATGTCTCCTGAAAGAAAAGCTTTCTACGAATACAATTGTAGTATTATGGAGCCTTGGGACGGACCTGCATCGGTACCTTTTACTGATGGAGATTATATTGGAGCATTATTAGACCGTAACGGACTAAGACCTTCTCGCTATACCATTACAAAAAGTGGTAAAGTAATTATGTCTTCTGAAATTGGTGTTGTAGATATTGATCCTGCGGATGTTGAATCACATGGTAGATTAGAACCAGGAAAAATGTTCTTGGTAGATATGAATGCTGGTAGAATTATAAATGACCAAGAAATAAAAAGTAAAATAGTTTCTGAAAGACCTTATAAAAAATGGTTGGATGAAACGAGATTGCATTTAAAAGATATTCCTAATGAAGATGAAATTTGCCCAATTGAAACGATTGATTTAAAAACAAGACAACGTTTATTTAACTATACTATTGAAGATATTCAGGATATAGTAACTCCAATGGCGCAATCTGGAAAAGAAACATTGGGTTCTATGGGAACGGATACTCCGTTAGCTGTTTTATCAGACAAACCTCAATTAATTGCTAATTACTTTAAACAATTATTTGCACAAGTTACAAACCCACCTTTAGATGGTATTCGTGAAGAAATTGTAACAGATATTAGCTTAAACTTAGGAAAAGATAGAAATATTTTCAGTATTACTGAACGACAGTGTCGAAAATTAAGAATTCAAAACCCTGTAGTTTCTAATAACGATTTAGAAAAAATAAGAAATGTTTCTGTTCTTGGATTTAAAGCTGTTACCATTGAAATGCTGTATCCTAAAGCAAAAGGACTAAACGGCTTAGAAGAAGCTTTAGATGATATAATTGTACAGGCTTCAAAAGCTATTGATGATAAAGCAAATATTATTATCCTTTCAGATAGAGGTGTAAATAAAGAATTCGCTCCTATCCCTTCACTTTTAGCATGTTCCTATGTAAACCATCAAATGAATCGTTTACGTAAGCGCTCTTACTTCGACTTAATTATTGAGTCTGCTGAACCACGTGAACCACATCATTTTGCTACATTATTTGGTTATGGCGCAAGTGCTATTAACCCGTATATGGTGAATGAAATTATTAGATTACAAGTTCAAGAAGGATTTATCACAGGAATTACAGAGCAAAAAGCTGTAGACAACTTTAACAGCGGTATTGGAAAAGGAATTGTAAAAATTATGAATAAAATTGGAATCTCTACATTACATTCTTACAGAGGTTCTCAAATTTTTGAAATTGTTGGATTTAATTCTGCTTTTGTTGAAAAATATTTCCCTTACACAGCTTCAAGAATTGAAGGTATTGGATTGTATGAAATTGAAAAAGAAATTAACGAACGATACAAATATGCATATCCTGACACCTTAATTGATAAACGTTTAGGTTTAAATATTGGTGGGGATTATAGATGGAGAAGAAATGGGGAACGCCATATGTTTAACCCTACAACCATTGCAAAATTACAACAAGCAGTTCGTTTGAGTGACCAAGCAAGCTATGACACCTATGCGAAAGCTGTAAACGAGCAGGCTGAAAACTTAATGACGATTAGAGGATTATTTGAATTTGATAATTTAGACCCAATCCCTTTAGATGAAGTGGAACCTTGGACAGATATTGTAAAACGTTTCAAAACGGGCGCCATGTCTTATGGTTCTATTTCAAGAGAAGCACACGAAAATTTAGCCATTGCTATGAATCGAATTGGAGGAAAATCGAATTCAGGTGAAGGTGGTGAAGATAGAAGACGTTTCCACCCAGATATGAATGGAGATAGTAGAAATTCTGCTATCAAACAAGTGGCATCAGGTAGATTTGGAGTTACTTCGCATTATTTAACAAGTGCTAAGGAAATTCAAATTAAAATGGCACAAGGTGCTAAACCAGGTGAAGGTGGACAGCTACCAGGTGAAAAAGTATTACCTTGGATTGCTGCCGCACGTAATTCAACTCCTTTTGTTGGATTAATTTCTCCGCCTCCTCATCACGATATTTATTCTATTGAAGATTTAGCGCAGCTTATTTTCGATTTAAAAAACGCAAATAGAGAAGCCAGAATTAACGTAAAATTAGTTTCAGAAGTTGGTGTAGGAACAATTGCTGCTGGTGTTTCAAAAGCAAAAGCAGATGTTGTATTAATTGCTGGTTATGATGGTGGAACAGGTGCATCACCGTTAACATCCTTAAAACACGCTGGGTTACCTTGGGAACTTGGCTTAGCGGAAGCGCAACAAACCTTAGTTTTAAACAACTTAAGAAGTAGAATTGTAGTAGAATGTGATGGTCAGTTAAAAACGGGTCGTGATGTTGCTATTGCAGCTTTATTAGGCGCTGAAGAATTTGGATTTGCAACTGCTCCTCTAGTAGCTTCAGGTTGTATTATGATGCGTAAGTGTCATTTAAATACATGTCCAGTTGGTATTGCTACTCAAGATAAAGAGTTGCGTAAAAACTTTAAAGGAACTCCAGAGCATGTCATTAATTTCTTCTATTTTATTGCTGAAGAATTAAGAGGTATTATGGCTGAATTAGGTTTCAGAACTATGGACGAAATGATTGGGCAAACTCAAAAAATTAATACAAACAAAGCAATTACTCATTATAAAGCGAAAGGGTTAGATTTATCTTCTATACTTTACAAACCTGCTGAGTATTATTCAAAACCATTAAAAAACACAGAACATCAAGATCATAATTTAGACCATGTATTGGATTTTCAAATTTTAAAAGATGCTCATAAAGCATTATTCAGAAAAGAAAAAACAACACTAAATTACCCAATTAGAAATGTTGATCGTGCTGTTGGAGCTATCATCAGTAATGAAATTTCCAAAGTATATGGACATTTAGGATTGCCTGAAGATACCTTAAACATTAACTTTACTGGTTCTGCTGGACAAAGTTTTGGAGCTTTTAGTGCACATGGTTTAACTTTTACTATTGACGGAAATACCAATGATTATTTAGGAAAAGGACTATCTGGAGCTAAATTAATCGTAAAAAAGCCCGCAACAGCAACATTTGCTGCTGAAAACAATGTAATTGTTGGTAACGTTTGTCTATTTGGTGCTATTCAAGGAGAAGCCTATATAAATGGTATTGCTGGTGAACGTTTTGCTGTTAGAAACTCTGGAGCAACTGCTGTTGTTGAGGGCGTTGGTGATCACGGCTGTGAATATATGACTGGTGGTAAAGTAGTTATCCTTGGAAAAACAGGAAGAAACTTTGCTGCAGGTATGAGCGGTGGTATTGCCTATATTTTTGATCCTGAAAATAAATTTGTCAACGGTTTATGTAATACAGAATCTATTGAATTTGAAGAAGTAGTTGGAGATGATGCTGCGGATTTAAAAGCAATTATAGAAAAACATATTTTGTATACTGATAGCAATAAAGGAAAAGAAATTTTGGCTAACTGGGAAAGCAACCTTGCTAACTTTGTAAAAGTAATGCCAACAGAATACAAACGTGCCTTAAAGCGTTTAGAAACGGAAGAACAAATGGTTGAAGAATTAACAGCATAAGACGATGGGAAAAGTAACAGGTTTTAAAGAATTTCAAAGAAAAGACGAATCTTACACTGCTGTAAAAGAGCGTGTAGAAAATTATAAAGAATTTACAATAGCGTTAAGTGAAACTGAAAAAACGGAACAAGGGTCTCGTTGTATGGATTGTGGAATTCCATTTTGCCATAGTGGTTGCCCACTTGG
>JAGPIQ010000135.1 GCA_018054895.1 Lutibacter sp.
TAAAATTTTGCAATGCAACTATAAAAACAGCTATAAATGTGCACCCAGAAACCGTTGCAGCTAATAGTTCCGATATTTTTAATTATCCAATTGTTTTTATGACTGGGCACGGAAACGTATTTTTTTCAGATGATGACATTCAAAATTTAAAAGAATACCTTATTTCTGGTGGTTTTTTACATATTTCAGACAATTATGGTTTTGACAAATACATTCGCCGAGAAATTAAAAAAATATTTCCTACTTTAGAATTTCAAGAAATACCATTTAATCATCCCATTTTTCATCAAACATTTAATTTTGAAAAAGGTGTGCCTAAAATTCATGAACACGATCATAAAGCACCGCAAGGTTTTGGGTTATTTTATGAAGGACGCTTAATTTGTTTTTATGATTATGAAGCCGATTTAAGCGATGGTTGGGAAGATGAAGAAATACACAACGACAGCTTTGAAATACGAGAAAAAGCGTTAAAAATGGGTGCTAATATTATTGAATATACATTTAAAAACTAACAATGGTCGAAAACTTAGATTCGCTACAAATTAATTTTAACACAGAAGGTTTATGGGTTTTAAATATAACCTTAGCTATAATAATGTTTGGTGTTGCTCTTGGAATTACAACGGATGACTTTAAACGACTTTTAAACAATCCCAAAGTCCTTTTTACAGGAATTTTTTCTCAATTTATATTATTACCCTTAGTCACTTTTATTTTTATAAAATTAGTAAATCCAATGCCAAGCATAGCATTGGGTATGATGATGGTTGCTGCCTGCCCTGGTGGAAACATTTCAAACTTTATGACACAAATGGCAAAAGGAAATGCGGCACTTTCTGTAAGTTTAACTGCGTTTTCCACCTTAATTTGTTTGGTAATGACACCGTTTAACTTACAATTTTGGGGAAATATGTATGCACCTACTGCACAAATTTTAAAAACGGTAGAACTCGATCCTTTTGAATTAGTGAAGTTAGTTACCCTAATTTTAGGAATTCCATTAATTTTAGGAATGTTAGTTCGGAAATATAAAGAGGAACTTTCATTTAAAATTGCTAAAATTTTAAAACCAATTTCATTAATTATTTTTATGTTGTTTATTGTGATTGCTTTTTATGACAACTTTAGCATTTTTATGAATTATATACATTACGTTTTAATACTTGTTATAGCACATAATATATTAGCACTACTTACCGGTTTTTACTTTGCAAAAGCCATGAGATTAAGTTACAAAGATCAAAAAACATTGTCTATTGAAACTGGAATTCAAAATTCAGGATTAGGCTTACTGCTTATTTTTGGCTTTTTTCACGGATTAGGAGGCATGGCTTTATTAGTCGCTTTTTGGGCTATTTGGGACATTGCTTCAGGATTATTAATAGCTAGTTATTGGTCAAAACGTAAAGAACAAACCACGGTTTAAATGAATATTTGGTATTACATTGTACGTTTTTATGTGAAAATAGGATTATTTTTCACCATAAAGAATATTGAAGTTTTTGGAAAAGAAAATATTCCTAAAAAAGGCGCAACTATATTTATTGGAAATCACCAAAACGCATTAATTGATGCTGTTTTAATACCTACCACAAATACACGAGATATTCTTTTTTTAACAAGAGCTAGTGTTTTTAAAAACCCACTAATTAGTAAAGTTTTACGATCGTTAAATTTAATTCCTGTATACAGAATTAGAGATGGAAAAAGTAGTCTTCAAAAGAATATTGAAGTTTTTAAACACTGTTTTGAAGCTTTAAACAACCAACGAGCAATTCAAATATTTGCGGAAGGTGAACATCATTTAAAGCGAAGAATTTTACCTTTAAAAAAAGGATTTGCACGGATTATTTTAGGGACACTTCAAAAATACCCTGACTTAGATATACAAATAGTTCCTGTTGGTTTAAATTATGATACGCATTTGAATTATCCTTTTAATGCATCTATTTACTATGGAAAACCAATACGAGCAAATGACTATATAAACCCAACATCACCAGATTATTCATTTAAAGAGTTATTGGATGTTGTTAGAAATGCTTTAAAGGAAGTTACACTTCATATTGATGATTTAAAAACGTATGATACTAACATTGAGAAATTAACTGCTGCTAATATTAATTTTTTAAATCCTGTTGAAGCTAACAATGCTTTAAAAAATATTGAAACACTAAAACCAACTAAAATTTCAAAAAAAATAAATTGGTTTTTTCCTATTCATTTTATCACCAAGCTAAACAGTGTTTTTCCACTATTACTATGGAAATATATTAAACCAACAATTAGTGACGTTATTTTTAGAAATACATTTAGATTGGCAATTTCAGCAACCATATTCCCTTTATTTCACCTCTTGCAAACGCTTGTTGTGTATTTAGTTTTTAACTCTTTTTACGCCCTTATTTATTTGCTAATTACAGTTTTATTTGGAATTATTTCAGCAAAAACAATGCAAGTTAATTCTTAATCGCGTCTTGTATATATTGTTGAATAATAGTTCTAGCATTGCTTTTAACCAATCCATAGTTGTCTTGCGTTGGATATATTCGGTTCGATAAAAACACGTAAATTAATTCTGTTTCTGGATCCGCCCATGTATAAGTACCTGTAAAACCACTATGTCCAAAGCTTTTATCGGACACACAACCACAAGTCGCTTTTTCGGCTTCTATCAGTTGAGGCTTATCAAACCCAACTCCTTTTCTTACTTTTTCATTTGCAAAATAACGCGTGTTAAAAGCATCAATTGTGTTTGATTGAATGTATCGTTTACCTCCATAATAACCTTTCTGTAGATACATTTGCATTATTTTAGCCACGTCATTTGCGTTGGAAAATAATCCTGCATGACCGCCAATTCCACCTTCCATAGCAGCCCCCATATCATGCACATAACCATGCACTAATGTGTTACGATAATACGAATCTTTTTCAGTGGGAACAATGTCATTTAATTTAAACTTTTCCGTTGGTAAATACCCCATTCTATTTGCGCCAATTGCACTGTAAAAATGACTTTGTGTTAGTTCATCTAAATTTTTGTGGTAGTACTTTTCCATATAATCTTTAAATAGAAAATAGGATAAGTCACTATATTTATATTGTGGTTTCTCTAACAAATCAGATTTTGCAATAATATCAATAATAGAATCTTTATAATCGGTTCTTAAATACAAGCTATCATACACCTTCAAACTAAATTTCCTTGAAAACTCTTTACTGTAATATTTTTCTGAAGGCTTTTTATTTTCATCTAAAGTAGCTGTATAAAAAGGAATCCAAGCTTGTAATCTTCCGTAATGTGATAAAACTTCTTTAACAGTGATTTGATTTTTATTGGACTTTTTAAGTTTAGGCAATAAACTACCTAAAGTACTTTCTAATTTAATAGCACCTTTATCATACAATTCCATAATTAAAGGTAATGAGGCTAAAATTTTTGTCATTGAAGCAATATCATACACATGGTTATTTTCTACCTTTATTTGATTTTCATCTGTATGAAACCCAAAACTTTTGTTGTAAATAACTTTTCCTTTACGCGCCACTAAAATTTGCATTCCTGGCGTCATTTTATCTTTCAAAATCACATTGGCCATAGAATCAATTTTCATTAATTTTAATGAACTCATTCCAACATCTTCAGGAATAGAATATGCTAATCTGTTTAATGAAGTAGACATAATTCCGTGACCTTCAGAAAACGCATTGTAAATAGAAACTGGTAATTTCCCTTTGATTTCTAAAGCTCCAAAAATCATTTGAGCAGAAATTTCTTGAGCTAGCACACTG
The DNA here is from genome assembly GCA_018054895.1 of Lutibacter sp. Lineage (GTDB taxonomy): Bacteria > Bacteroidota > Bacteroidia > Flavobacteriales > Flavobacteriaceae > Lutibacter. The sequence continues at coordinate 3,799 of JAGPIQ010000135.1, forward strand.
TTTTGGTATGAAACTATCAATCCTTCAATATTTTGAAAAGTCTTCACATCCAACAAACTATAAGGACTTGTAAACACATCTAATATTATTTTATTTTGACGTGCAATTTCTTGAATCCAAACTAAATCAGTATCTAAAAATTGGTAGCTTTTCCAAGGGTTTGCATTTGATTTATGAAAACCAATAATGACTAAATTATAGTCTTCTAACTGACTTAACAATCCGTCTAAATTTTCACTTGAAATTACATCAACCTGCGTGTAGTTATTCAACATATTAACAAATGGAGTTGCGTCATCATCCCCAAATTTAACGTATGCAATTCGCTTTTTATCTAAATTTTGAATTGGAAAAATAACACTTTCATTTTTTAATAGCGTAATTGAATTCTCTACTAATTTTCTATGAAGTAATTCATTTTCAATGGCGTTTAAATCTTCATTTAAATTTTTAGTTTCAATAGGCGTAAAAGAATTTAGTCCCGCCCAAAATTTTGCTTTTAATATTTTTGTAACCGAATAATTCAAGCGATCTAGTGTAATAATTTTATTATCTAACGCTCCTTTAATTTTAGCAACAGCCGCAGGAATATCTTCTGGAATTAATAAAACATCGTTTCCAGCCAAAAAAGCAGCTAAATCAACTTCACCAGGCTTCGCAAAATCTGCTGCACCTTTCATATTCAACGCATCGGTTAAAATTAAACCATTAAATTTCAACTTATTCTTTAAAACATTAGTAATAACATTGTAGGATAATGATGTCGGTAATTTACTGTTAGACTCTAAAGCTTTTACACTTAAATGCGCCACCATAACACTTGTTAATTTGTTTTGAATCAACTTTTTATACGGGTACATCTCAATAGAATCTAATCTTTTAAAATCAAAATCCAACACTGGAAGTGTTACATGCGAATCTGTAGAAGTATCTCCGTGACCCGGGAAATGTTTAGCGCTCGTAAGCACATTCATACGTTGCATTCCTTTAACAAATGCCAACGATTTCTCTGTTACATTTTCTCGACTTTCACCAAAAGAACGATTTCCTATTATTGGATTATTTGGATTTGTATTCACATCTACAACTGGCGCAAAATTTATATGAATCCCAACTCTTTTGCAGTGTTTACCTAATTGTTCTCCAAATTTTTCAACCAAACTATTATCTCTAATAGCACCAATGGTCATATTCCAAGGAAAACGGTATGTATTATCTAAACGCATATCCAAGCCCCATTCGCCATCAAACCCAATTAATAATGGTGTTTTTGCTTCTTTTTGATATCTATTAGTTAATTCAACTTGCTTTGCTGGAGTTCCCTGCATAAAAATAAGTCCGCCTATATGATATTTAACAATTAAACTATCAATAGATACGGCGTGTTTTTCATTTTTGTTGGAATAGGCTTGCGCCATAAAAAGTTGACCAATTTTTTGTTCAACGGTCATGTTTTTTAAAATGGAATCCACCCATTTTGTTTGAGCCGCCTTATTTGTTGTTTCTAAAGGATCTACACTTTGCCCTTTCACCAAAACAATATTCAATATAAATACTATGAATACAATTTTTTTCATCATATAATACACGTAAAATCCTTTAAACTTGTTGATTGTTGAATCAATAATAGCGCCAAAAATTAAGAAGAAGCTTTTGTTGCTAAATATCTTTTATGCCAACTATTAGCTACACTTACCTCCCAGTTACTTTCAAAATCGCCTTTTGTAGTAACCATATTATTAAAAACTATGGTTTCAGCAGTCACTTTACCTTGTTGTACGTATTTTTGAAAATCGCCCATATTTACAACATTAATAGTCTCACCATCTTTAAAAGATATATTCAATCGATTGGTTAAATCAATATCAAATTCTTTTTCTAATTGTTTAATTAAATTAACAGATGAATCAATAGAACAACCTGAAATCCCTTCGGAGTCTTCATCCACAGCCAACACAATAAATTGATTATAAACAATTTTATATGAAGCATTTAAATCGTCCCCATGACGGTTCCAATTAGCTACAAAACTTTCAATTTTATCTTTAATTATTTCTCCTTCGTGTGAAGAAAATTCTCTATTCGATTGGTATATCCAAACTTTTGAAGAATTAGCTAAACTTTCAAAATTTACGAACATCTTATAATTTTTTATTGAATTTATTTTTCAAATCATCTAGTGTTGAGCCCGTTACATTTGAGTTGCGTTCTTTAATTTCTTGCAACACTTTTTTTGTATATAATGGGAAATCTGCATTCTGAATCCAAGAAAAATAACCTTTATCTCTTTTTAAGATATCAATTGCCTTTTCACCTTTGTATTTTCCAAATGAAAACATTTCGTCTCCATCTTCATCAAACAATACAAAACCTGCAAAATCAGCTCTTTTAACATGCGTTGAAAACGTATCTAAAAACTGAACATCATTTTCTAAATCTTCATATTTTTCTAACTGAGCTTTTAAAATTTCATAGGTAGCTAACGTATCTGCTTCCGCTGAATGCGCATTTTCTAAGTCTTTTTGACAATAAAATTTATATCCCGCACTTAATGTTCTTTCTTCTTTTTTATGAAAAATAACTTGCACATCAATGGCGTTTCTATTTTTCATATCAAAATTAACATTCGCACGTAACATTTCTTCTGCCAGTAATGGAATATCAAATCTATTTGAATTAAAACCAGCTAAATCACACCCTTCAATAATTTTGCTAACTTGTTCCGCTAATTCATTAAAAGTTGGTTCATTTACTACTTGTTCATTTGTAATCCCATGAATATCAGAAGCTTCTTTTGGAATTTCAATAACTGGGTTTACAAGCCACGTTTTACTTTCTTTATTTCCGTTTGGAAACACTTTTAAAATTGATATTTCAACAATACGATCGTTTGCTATATTAATTCCTGTTGTTTCTAAATCGAAAAATACAATTGGCTTTGATAATTTTAATTCCATAGGATTTGTTTCATTTTTAAGGC
>JAGPIQ010000037.1:0-5884 GCA_018054895.1 Lutibacter sp.
TAATTATTTATATTACATTTTTATCTGCGTGCATTTTCGAAATTTGCGGGGTATTTTTTATTCATCATTATTTTTTGTTTCCTGCGGATTTCACTGATAACTGCAGACTTTTTCACTAATTATTTATATTACATTTTTATCTGCGTGCATTTTCGAAATTTGCGGGGTATTTTTTATTCATCATTATTTTTTGTTTCCTGCGGATTTCACTGATAACTGCAGACTTTTTCACTAATTATTTATGATACATTTATCTGCGTACATTTGCGAAATTTGCGGGGTATTTTTTATTCATCATTATTTTTTGTTTCCTGCGGATTTCACTGATAACCGCAGACTTTTTCACTAATTATTTATGATACATTTATCTGCGTACATTTGTGAAATTTGCGGGAATTCATCATCCACGTGCAAGTTTCAAAAACACATCATTCATACTTTCTGCTTTAAATTGTTCTTTTAATTTTTTAGGTGTATCTAACGCTTCAATTTTACCGTTTACCATTATGGAAACTCTGTCACAATATTCTGCTTCATCCATATAATGTGTGGTTACAAAAACGGTAGTTCCTTGGTTGGCTGTTTTGTAAATCATTTCCCAAAATTGCCTTCTGGTTATTGGGTCTACACCTCCAGTTGGTTCATCTAAAAAAATAATTTTAGGATTGTGTAATAACGCAACTGAGAATGCTAATTTTTGTTTCCATCCTAAAGGTAATGAGCTTACTAATTCACTTACAGTATCTTGAAGTCCTAATTCCTCAACCAGCTTATCTCTTTTTTCTTTGATTTGTTTTCGAGTCAACCCATAAATTCCACCAAAAAAAGTAATATTCTCTTTAACTGTTAAATCATCATATAAAGCAAATTTTTGACTCATATAGCCAATGTTTTTTTTAATGTTTTCGGGATGTGTATTCACATTAAAACCTGCAACGGTTGCATTACCAGAAGTTGGTGTTGAAATACCAATCAGCATTTTTATTGCAGTTGTTTTTCCAGCACCATTTGCACCTAAAAAACCAAAAATTTCCCCTTTTTTCACTTCAAAAGAAATGGCATTTACAGCAGTAAAGTCTCCAAATTTTTTGGTGAGGTTTTCAACTTGGATTACATTTTCTTCTTTCATTTGTTCTTGTATTTGGTATCTGGTATCAAGTATTTGGTATTTTTGCTAACCGCTAACCGCTAACCGCTAACCGCTAACTGCCTACTATTTCGCCAACTCCATAAAAGTATCTTCAATAGTTGGTTGGGTTACTTCAATGGTTATATTTTCAAGGTTTTTAGTTTTTAAATACTGTTTTAAGTCTTCAGGATTAAAATCAGTTCTGGTGTCTGTATAATGCACAAATTCACCAAAAGGATATACGCTATAATTGTGTTCGTAATTTTTTAAACTTTGAATAAGCAAGTACATAGTATCGGCTTTTACATTGTAAATAGTTTTTGGGTAGTTTTTTACAATTTCTTGCGGTGTATCTATTTTCAAAATTTTACCATCTTGTATTAACGCAATTTTATCGCACAGAGCAGCTTCATCCATATATGGTGTAGAAACTAACATTGTAATTCCTTTGGTTTGTAAGCGTTTTAACATTTCCCAAAATTCCTTTCTTGAAACCGGATCAACTCCCGTTGTTGGTTCATCTAAAAACAGCACTTTTGGTTTGTGAATTAAAGCACAACAAAGTGCCAATTTTTGTTTCATTCCACCAGATAATTTTCCAGCTCTTCTATCTTTAAATGGTTCAATTTGTACGTAAATATCTTTTATTAAATCGTAATTTTCTTCAATGGTAGTTCCAAAAATAGTAGCAAAAAATTCTAAATTTTCTTCTACAGTTAAATCTTGATACAACGAAAATTTACCAGGCATGTAGCCAATAGTATTTCGGATGTTTTTGTAATCTTTAACACTATCAAAACCTGCAACTGTTGCTTCGCCTTCATTTGGAATTAAAAGTGTGGTTAAAATTCTGAATAACGTTGTTTTTCCAGCGCCATCAGGACCAATTAAGCCAAATAATTCGCCTTCATTTACATTAAAAGTAATATTTTGTAAAGCGTTAACTTTGTTATAAGATTTGCTAATATTTTTTATGGAAATACTCATAATGGTTTATTTAAAATAAGTTTTATACTCTTTTAAATGTGAATTTAATTTTTCGAAACTTTCTTTCTGTGTTTCAATTGTTGGAGCTGTTAAACCATCAAATAAATCTTTCATTGGAACTATAAAAATGTGCAATTGATCGTGTGCTTCTCCAGTCATTGAACATTTTTCAATAATGGTTTTAAATTGAGTTTCTAAATTTTGTTTTAATGTTAAATACGCTTCAGGATTTTCTTTTTCAGAAAAAGTATCCATTAACTGTAACATTGCATTAATTCCATCGGTAGTTTCAATGTTCGCATCCCATAAATTACCATTGTTTAATTGGAGTTCTTCTGCGTGATTAGTGTGTTGCTCTTCTGTTTGTTCTGGTTGCTCAATATCCGGTTTTTTTTCAGAAGTGTTTTTACAAGAAATTGTAAAAATTAAAGCTGTAAGTACTGTTAAAAGTTGAATTGTTTTTTTCATTTTGATTTCGTTTTTAAATTTAAAGTTAGAAGCGCAATAAGTATCCAAATACTTATTCTAAAAAGCATTGCTTTAATGCTTTCTGATGCTACATTTTCATTAAAAAAATTCAGATAAATAAGAAGTATGGTATGTGATGCAAGTATAAATACAACTGCTTTTTTGTTAAATTTATGTTGCTTCCAAATTAAATACCCTGCAATTATTGAAATAAATCCATATACTACATTGTAAGTAACTAACCAGTTTAGTACTGCATAGTTTTTTGTGTCAAATCCTAATAATACTTTTGAACCCGCAATTATGGACATAATTCCAATAAAAAAGGCGAGTATTGCTGCTATTTTATATGAGTTTTTCATAATTTTTATATTTTATTTCCCGCTGATTTCGCTGATAATCGCTGATTTTTTAACTGAAAACTGCCAACTACTCCTGATTACTTGATGAAATCCACATTTCAGCAGGCATTCCAATTTTTAAACTTCCATCGTTTTTTACATTGATTTTTACTGCATACACAAGGTTTACGCGTTCTTCTTTTGTCTGAATTATTTTTGGCGTAAATTCAGCTTCCGAAGCAATCCACGAAATAGTTCCAATATGATTTTTTACAGTTTCACCAGCATCAATTTTCACGGTTACTTCTTGTCCAATTTTTATGCTTGCCAATTGAGGTTCACTCACGTAAACACGCAATTGCATAGTGCTTAAATCTGCAATTTTATAGAGTGGTTTTCCAAAAGCCGTAATTTCATTTGGTTCGGCGTATTTTACTAAAACAGTTCCGTCAATAGGGTTTGTAATAACGCTTTTTTGAAGTTGATCGTCCAATTGATTTATTTGCACATCAATACTTTTAAGTTCATTTACAACAGGCGCATTTTGAATTTCTACACTTCTAATTTGTTGATTTATCACATCAATTTTACCGTTAACATCATCTAATTGAGCTTGTGTTCCAGCGTTTTCTTTTATTAAATTTTTAATTCTATTTTGCGATATTTTAGCTGTTTTTAATTGTGCATTTAAAACGCTAATTTGAGATAAAACACCACTTGATTTTGAAGTAATAATAGTTTTTGAAACCAATAATTGCTCTTTTTTAAGTGCTAACGGAATGGTGTCAATATAACCAATAATTTCACCTTTTTTTAGGGATTGTCCTTCTTCAGCAGTAAACAAATTCAGCTTACCATTGTTTTCTGATGAAACGGTGATTTCAACAGCTTCAAAATTTCCGTAACCATCTGCTCTATCGTTATTATTACAAGAAATTAACGAACTGAATACTGCAATTGTTATTATTAATATAATTGATTTCATAAAGTATTTTTTTATTTTAGATTGACTTTTTGCCTACTGTTTACTGTTTACTTGAACCTTTGGTTGTGTTGTAATTTGTTTGTGCTAATAACAATTGAATTTTGTGCGTACTTAAGTTGTTTTCTGCTTCATATAAATTTGTTAATTCAGTAAGATATGCAGCGGCAGTTATTACACCATTTTTCAATTGAGATTCTGTTGTTTTTAATATGTTTTTTTGCAACGTTATAATGGAATTATCCGTTGGAATAAATGCTGAAATTTTGTTTATTTCAGCGTTGGTTTGATCCAATTCTATGTTGGTGTGTAATTTAAAAACGGACTCTTCTGTATCCACAATTTCCTTGTTTATTTTTAATGATTCACGTTGTTTTTTGTTGGCATTCCAATCGAAAACAGTCCAGTTTAATTTTACACCAACTAAATAATAAGGTTGAAAAGAATTGTCCAACATATTTAATCCAGGGTTACCATAGCCTCCAGTTGCAAAACTCATTATTTTAGGAGCGTTTTGTTTTGAAAGTAAAGTTTCATTCGTGTCAATTTGCTCTTTTTTCAATTGAAATAAATCCAATTCAGGTCTGTTAATTTCGTTAGATTCTGATTTGATAGTTTCTGGATTTTCTAATGAACTAGATGCATTAAGAGTTGTTCCAATTAAATTTGAAAGTGTTTCAAACAAACTTGTTTTGTTGGATTCAATTTCAATAAACTGTTGTGTTATTTTTAGCAATTCAGCTTCTAAAACACTGTCTGATGATGGCAATAAAACGCCATATTTAACACCTGCTTTTACTTCCTTCAATTTTGCTTCTAACAATTCTTTTTTTGAAGTTAATAATGCCTTTTTTTCTTGTTGAAATAAAATAGAAAAATAGAGTTGATTTACCTGTTTTTTTAGTTGGTATACATTGACTTCAACTTGTTTTAAATTGGTTTTTAAATCTGCATTTTTCGCTTCCGTTTTTGCTTTTACAAATCCACCAGCATAAATCAACTGATTTACGCTTACCGTTGCCTTGTATTGATCTTTATTGGGTTGCTCAATTGTCATATTTGGAATAGAAATTGGCAAATGTGTAACATCAGATTGATAGCTGGCTTGTGCTGCAAATTCTAATTTAGGTAGATTTTCTGTATTGATTACTGCTAGATCAAGTGCGTTTTGCTGTTCTAAAAGCGTTGATTGCTGTGTTAATGGATAATTTTTATCGAGTAAAATATAACATTCCTTTAAACTTAGTTTTTCTTGAGAAAACATTGTTAGAGAAAGAAATAGAAACAGTAAAAAGTGTATTTTTTTCATTTATTTTTATTTTTTTGGATACCTGCTTGTGCAGTTTTTGTCATTTGTTTTTATTTTGTCATTCTTGTGAAAACAGGAATCTATAACATACTTTTAAATGGGTACCTGCCTACATTTCAACTCCGCTCAGTGACCACGCAGGTATGACAAACTTTTTAATAATCATTTCAACAATATTGGCTTCGACTCCGCTCAGCCACCAATTTTAAACTTTCAACCCTTAAACCTTCAACTTTTAATACCATTAATAATAAAATTTGAAACTTCAGTAGCTCTTTCCTCCATTAACAGGTTGAATTCAGTATCATTTATTGATAAAAAACCTTTTAGCAACGGAGATGCGATAAATGGAAAAATATTTAACGAAATAATATGTATTAATAATTGTTCCGCTTTAATTGGTTTTATAGCGCCATTTTCAATATTTTCAGTTACTTGTTGTTTAAACTTATTGATAGTTGGAAAGTGTTTTTCTGAAATTAATTTTTGAACAAATTCTGGATTTCTATTCAATTCATTTATAATAAAATTTGGTAAATACGGATGCTTAATTGTAAATGAAATATAGTTTTTTGTAAAACCTTTAATTTTATCATTTAACGAATCATCACTATTTAAAACTTTATTTAATTGTGGTGCTAACATTGAAAAAGCACTTTTAAAAACAG
>JAGPIQ010000037.1:5984-22918 GCA_018054895.1 Lutibacter sp.
GGATGCTTAATTGTAAATGAAATATAGTTTTTTGTAAAACCTTTAATTTTATCATTTAACGAATCATCACTATTTAAAACTTTATTTAATTGTGGTGCTAACATTGAAAAAGCACTTTTAAAAACAGCTTCAAAAAGCAATTGTTTACTTCTGTAATAGTAATGAAGTAATGCTTTATTTATACCAGCTTCATCAGCAATTTCTTGCATACGCGCGCCATCCATTCCTTTGCGTTGAAAAATACTTTTTGCAGCATTTAAAATAGTGGATTCTGTTGTATTGTCTTTTTCGGTTTTCATTATATTAACTAATTGGTTTAACCAAATGGTTAACAAATGTAATTCCTTTTTTTGAACTGACAAAATATTATTTTATAGTTTGTTGAAAATGAGTATTTCGCACATGATTAAAGCATTTTTAGTAATGCTTTTTAATAAAAAATACCCCTTGAAATACATAAAGTAACACAAGGGATATTTTTAAAAAAACTATGAGATGAGACCCTGAAATAAATTCAGGGTGACGTAATGACTATATGACGAAAAATAAACAATAAAAATAAATTTAAAAATTATTCTCCAGTGCTATTTATTTTTTAGTATCCACAATATATGCGTACATAGGCACATAAATTAAAGTAAGTAATGTTCCAATAAGTAAACCGCCAATTGCAACATCAGCCAGCGGACTTAAACGTTCTAGACCAACTGCGTGTTCAGATGCAATAGGAATCATTCCAGCAATTGTTGCAAATGCTGTCATTAAAACCGGGCGAAAACGTACCCGTACACTTTCAACTGCACTTTCGAAAGGTTGAACTCCACTTGCACGGTTTTGTTGATAAAAATCTATTAACAACACTGCATTTTTTATAATGATACTAAAGAGCAACAATATACCAAGTAAACTAGGCATACAACTTGGTTTATTAAATAAAAGCATACCCCAAGCTGCTCCAATTAATGATAATGGTAACACCAATATCATAATAACAGAAAATCGAACCGATTGATAAAATGCTACTAAAATAAAGAACAGTAATAAAATTCCTAAAGCAATTGCTTTCATCATTCTGTTAAAACTATCATCAATAACTTGAATGTCTCCTTCTTGCGTAATTACAACAGTATCTAAATCTTTAATTTTTGATAAAGCTTCCGTTGCATCATCGGTTAGGTGTGTTATTGGTCGTTTTGCACGATACCCATTTACATCTACGCTATACAACATTTTATCTCTTTCAATTTTAGCGTAGGTTAATTGCTTGGTTATTTTAGCTAATGATTCTAACGGAATTTCACCAAATTGCGTTTGAATTGGTAACAATCGTAACGTTTGTTCATTTTCACTGAATTTTCCTTTTAAATACAAACGTACATATTGCGTATTCATAGATTGTAAATTGGCATTTAAACCAACTACTTGTCCTTTTACAGGTATTTGAGCAGCAATTTGAAGCGGTGTAATACCGTAACTTAACGCTTTATTTTCATCAATATCCAATACAATTTCGCTTACATCTTTGTCCCAACTTGTAGAAACAGATGTTAATCCTTTAATGGTAGCTATTGCTTCACTTACTTGATGTGTTTTATCTGTTAAACCATCAACATAAGGAGATTTTATCCGTACATCCAAAGGTGCTTTTACAGACGATACTGCTGTTGCTCCAAAATCATAGACATCATTTCGCTTAACACCTTCTAATTTAGATAATTTATCGCGAATAAGATCTTCAATTTCCCACATTGATAATTCTCTGTTAAAACGATCTACGCAATTAAAAGTAATAGTAGCTTCTGAAGGTAAATTACCATTTCCTAAGCTTAAAACTCCAGCTTCAGTTCCAAAAGCTACAGAACTTCTGTCCAACCAATCTTGTTTGTGAACCCACGTTAAAAAAGGAATTATTTTTTTCTCTGCACTTTCAACAGTTTCATTTGCACTAAAAGAAATTTGCGCTTTTATAATTCCTGTATCCATTGGAGGCATTGCATCTTTACCAATAGTTGGCATAATATTTCCAACGCTTAATAGTAAAACTGCAACTACACCAACTGTAAGTAGCAGCCTTCGTGCTATTTTATTTTTTCCGTTTGAAAATTTAAGAACATTTACATAAGGCGTTACTAATTTTCCAACAGATTTATTATAAATACCATCAAACCATATTTCTACTTTTGTTTTTGTGAATCCGTTTTTATAAAGCACTTTTAACAATTGCGGTATAAACGTTATTGAAACAAAAAAGGAAAGAAATAAAGCTATAATTAAAGTGAAAATAAGTGGTTTAAATATTTTTTCTGGAAATCCTCCAACAAACATTAAAGGAGTTACCACAGCTGCGGTAGCTAAAGTTCCAGCGAAAATAGGCGCAATTACTTCTTTTGTTCCATTTACTATGGCCGTTTTTAAATCTTCATTAAGCTCGTGAAGGTGTCGCTCTACATTTTCTAAGATTACCAAAGCATCATCAGCTAACATTCCTAATGCCAATATTAATGCGGTATAAATTACCATATTTAATTCACCACCTGTCAACCAAATTATGGCTATGGTTGAAAAAAACACGATTGGAATTGATACTGCTGCGGTAAAAATGGCTCTTAAATTACCTAAGAAAAACATCACTACAATAAGCGTGAAAATAATGGCATCTCGTAAAACATCTAACATATTGGAGTTTGCCAATTCCACTAAATCTCTTTGCGTATCTGCAATTTCAAAATTGATATTTGGGTATTGAACAATTAGTTTTTCCATTTCAGCTCTGGCAGCTTTACTGACATCAAGCACACTTCCTTTAGGCGCTCTTTGAATGGCTAAAGCTATTGCAGGTTTTGCATTTCCAATATAGCCACTGGTTCTTTTTTTGTAGCTCCATTGTACATCTGCAATATCTCTTAAACTTACATTTGGTACTATTTTAAGGTTCTTAATTTTTTCAACTTCATTTTCTTCTCCGTAAAAAGTAATGGTGTAAAAACTATTTTCACCCTTAACAAAGCCTACCGGCATATCTCTGTTTATGGCTTGAATAGCTTTGGTGATGCTTTCAAAGTTTATATTATATCTTTTAGCTTTAAAAGGATCTATTTCAATATTAATAGCACTTTCAAAACCACCAAACACTTCAACATTACCAATATCTGGATTGCTTAATAATTGGGGTTTGATAAAACTATCCGCTATTTTTCGAATATCAGCAGTGCTTATATCGTCTGTTTTAGGCGATAATGAAATTAAATCGACTGGCAAGGTAAAATCTCCAGCGGTATAAATGGCAGGATTTACGTTATCAGGTAATTGTCCTTTTGCAATTGAAAGTGCATTTGCAACATCTACAGCGGCTTCATTCAACCCTTTTTTATAATCAAAATCGGCTTTTACTATTGAAAAGTTAGCCATATTTATGGAACTCACATTGGTAATTAATCCCAATCTAGAAATTTCTTGTTCAATAGGTTTTGAAACTGTGTTTGCAGCTACTTGCGCCGTAGCACCAGGTACACTTGTAATAACAATAACCTGTGGAGGATTGGCATCTGGAAATAGATTTTTAGGCAATGTAACAAGTGCCACTATTCCCATAATAATGAAGGCTGCTAAAATAGCATAGAGCGCATAAGGGCGTTTATAAAAATAATCGAACATAGTTTAGTTGTTTTGAGTTTTTATAGAAGAACCACTTAATAGTTTTAATAAAATGTCTTGTTTAGCAACAACAATTTCTTTTCCTGCAAGTTCATTATTACTAATCACAAGTCCATCTTCTCCTGTTTGAAGTATTGTTACAGAAACAGCTTTAGCCGTATTATTTTCTTTTATGAAGACAAAGTTTTCACCGTTTCTATTCAAAATAGCATCAAAAGGTAATTTTATGGCTTCACCTTTAAAAACAATTACATTTACTTCTAATTTATCACCAGTTGTAAATTCTTTTGAATCTACATATACTTTGTATTCAGCTAAATTATTAAAAGTGCTATTTAATGAAATTGCTGGGTAGTTTACACCTTTAAAATTGACGCCATAAATTGTTAAATCTGTAGGGATTCTAACCAATAAATAAAATCCATCAACGGCACTAATACTTGCAATAGGATGGCCAGGTGAACACACATCGCCCGTATTTACAAACGTTTTTGAAATAACACCATCAACTGGAGATGTAATTGTAGTGTAGGTAAATGTATTATTAATGTCAATTTTGTTTTGATACAATGTTTCAAGTTGTGCTTTTGCAGCTTCAATAGCACTTTGTTCAGTTTGAAATTGTTCAATAGAAGCACCTTTTATAGCCAATAATTCTTTGGTTCTTTGATGCGTTTCTTCTAAATTTTTAAGTGAAGTTTTTGTAGCGTTTATTTGCGATTTTAAACTTACTGAGCTTGATTGAACAGAAGTGTTATCTAGTTGCGCAATAATTGTTCCTTTGGTAACTTTTGTGCCGCTTGCTTTTATGAAGTTAATGCGCGCAGCTACTTTTGAAGACAATTTAACATCTTTATCATTTTCAGTTTGTGCCAAATAAGGCAACTGTAATTCAACATATTTTAAGGTTGGTTTTATGGTAGCAACTACTACATCGTATTTTTTAGCCACAGGTAAAGCGGCTTCTCTTCGTTTTGCATTTACAATGGCTAAAACTCCTAAAACAACTATAATTACTACAACTGCAATGGCTATTATTTTTTTATTTACTTTTTTCATTTTACTAAATTTTCAATGTTATTTCCATAAATTACTGCTAACTTCATAAGTGTTTGCCATTTTTCGGCTTGTGCTTTGTATAATTTTGATTTTTCTAAAACTACATCATCTTCATATTTTAAAAAATCTTCAATAGAAATTCTAGCAGATTGATAACTCGTTTTTGAGATGTTTAAAATTTCTTCCTTATCTTGTATGTTTTGTTGGTATAGTTTTTCGGATTTATATAATAATTCTAAGCTGTTTTTTAATTGAATGGCTTGCGATTTTAGTGATAATTCTAATTTTTCAAATTCATTTAAGGAAGTATCATAGCTTAGTTTACTTTTCTTAATTTCAGATAATTGATTTTTATTGAAAATAGGCATACTAACAACTACTCCAATTGTGGAATAATCGGTATTTATTGAAATATCATTATTGTAAGCATTCCCAGAACTATACACGTAATTTCCTCTAAGAACTACGGAAGGAAGTAATTTTTCTTTTTCTGCTCTGTGCGCTAATTTATCAGCCAATACTTTTTGTTCAAGTGGCTCAAGAGCCTTTAAAGCACTACTATCAATTACACTTGTTTCAAACATTTGGATAGGCGTATCAACTCGAATTCCAGTAAGTGTTTCAATGGCATAAATTGCTTGTTCTTTATTAATTGCAATTTCATTTTTTGTTGCTTCAACTTGGTTAATACCATTATTAATAATTAATAAACTTGACCCTGGCGCTCTACCATTTTCAACTTTTAATTCAATTATTTCTTTGGTTTTTAACAGTGAATTTTTTTTGCTTTCTAATGCTTTTGTTAAGGCATCTATGTACAGAAGGTTTGCATTTGAACTTACAATAATAGCTTCATTTTGTAATAAATTAATTTGCTGTTTTGCTTGTGCAGATTGTTGTAAGTGTTTTGCTTTGCTTGTTGTTGTGTAGATAGATTTTACAAATAGAGGCATTGAAATACTTACGCCAGCTCTATATATTTGATCGCTAAAAGGTTGCTCAATTTGCTGATTTTGAACTAAATATGTAGTTTCATTTGGTGTTATTGGTAACATTGCTGTTGGAACATTGTAAACATCAAAGCTTGTAAATGCAGTAATTGTGGGAAATAAATTGCTAAATGCCAATTGTTTTCCTGCGGTTGCAGTTTCAAAAGCTAAAACATCGCCTTTTGTTTGCGGATGTGCTTTTAATGCGGTAAATAATTCGTGTACACTTTTTACCTCTTGTGCCTGTATGCTAAAAGAGATTAAAAAGAGAAGGCGTATGCCAAGGGTTAAAATGTTATTTTTCATATTTTTAGCTTATTGTATTTCTTACAGATTTTGCTGATACTCACAGATTTTTTTATTTTTTTATGCGTACATCTGTGAAATCTGCGGGACTATTATCATTTATTAATCTAAGTATGTAAACACTTACTAACCTGTATGTTTAAATTTTTTTTAATCTTTTAATATGCGTTCTAAAAGCAAAAACATGCTGTTGCAAAATTCTTCAGGATTGAAATTTTCTTTATTTAAAACCATTTCAATATTTAAAATTACTGGAATTCCCATATAAATTGTAGCAAAATTATTGATATTTATTTGTTTAGACCATAAGCCATGCGCAACACCTTCTTCAACTATTTGTTTTAACAATGCCTTTTGAGCTTGTAAAACGGTTAAAAGTTTTTCTTTTAAATTGGAATCGTTGGAGTGCGTGGCTTCGGAAAACAATAAGATTGTAATACCCTTATTATGAATTAAATACTTTATTTGTTGAATAAAAAAAGTATATAATTTAATAGATGGCATCATTTCAGAATTTGCAATTTCTTTCTGATTTACTACCAAATTGGTATTTACATCTTCAACAATAGATAGCAGTATCGCTTTTTTACTTTTAAAATGTCTGTAGATAGCACCTTCGCTTACACCAACTTTCGCCGCTAAATTTTTAGTGGAAAGTTTAGCCAAGCCTTCATTAGAAATAATATCTAATACAGCTTCTTTTATTTGTGTTTGTCTGGTTTCGGTACTTAATCTTAACATCTGTTTTAAATATAAAGTGAGTAAACGCTCACAAATGTAAAATATTTTTTTATACCGACAAAATAAATGTTATTTTTAGTGTTTAAATAAAATTTCTTCAAATGAAAAAAATAATTAAAATAGTCTTGTTTTTAGGAGTGCTAGCAATGGTTTATGTAGGTTACACTAATTATCAAAAATTTATTCTAATTTCAGGTTTTTCAGCAAAAAGCGTGGCTTCTGGTGTTTTTGTTGCAGAAAGAAGTCAGACTTCAATGGAGCAATTTGACAATGGTTTTGCACCTGTAAGTTGGGCGAAAAATGAGATAGATGTATTGACTAAAACAGTTTCTTCTACAGTTTTTGGACTAAAACCACGAACTGCTGTGTATAGAGAAGGAATAGGAGCAGTGGTGATTAATGACGATTATGATCCAAATGCACCTTATTTAATTCCGAAACGTAATTTAACTCCAATAAATTTGCCATTTCCATACGGAAATTTACCTCAAAAGGACACACTATTTAGTACTGTAAATTATAAAAAGTTGAATGAAGTTGTTGATAATTACTTTGCCGAAAATACGGCAGATAATACAACTCGTGCCTTTATTGTGCTGTATAAAAACCAACTAATTGCTGAAAAATATGCCGATGGTTCTAATGCCAATACACGATTTATTGGTTGGTCTATGACTAAAAGTTTAATGAGTACTGTTTGTGGTGTAATGAGTCAGCAAGGTTTATTAAATAAAGATGAATTAGCTCCAATTAGTGAATGGAAAAATGATGAACGTTCAAAAATTACCATCAACAATTTATTGCAAATGAACAGCGGTTTGGAATGGGAGGAAGATTACACCAAAATTTCGGATGTTACTAAAATGTTATATTTGGATACTGATATGACCAAATCTGGGATCAATAAAAAGCCAATAAGTAAACCAAATGAGCATTGGAGTTATTCGTCGGGTTCTACCAATTTGGTTGCAGGAATTATGCGTCAAAAATTTAAAACACACCAACAATACTTGGATTTTTGGTACACAGAACTGATTGATAAAATAGGAATGCACTCTATGTTATTGGAAACGGATTTGGCGGGTAATTATGTGGCATCAGCCTATAGTTGGGCAACTGCACGCGACTGGGCACGTTATGGTTTGTTGTATTTAAATAAAGGAAATTGGAACGGAGAGCAATTGCTGAGTGAAGATTGGATAACCTATACTGCGACTCCAACAAATACTTCCGAGGGAATTTACGGAGCACAGTTTTGGTTGAATGCTGGTGGACACATGCCTAACGTTCCAAAAGATTGTTATTTTGCCGATGGTTACCAAGGGCAACGTGTAATTATTATTCCTTCAAAAGACTTAGTGATTGTAAGGCTTGGTGTGACCTATAGCAAAACCAAGGAATTGCTAAAAACAAGACCTATACAGCCAGCCGAAAATAAAGATGTAGTTGAGTTTGAAGTAAATAATAGAACGTACAATACTATAATTAAAAACATTTTAAAAACGTTAGAATAAATTTTTTCTTCATTTTTGAGATAGCAACCTTGAATAAGGTGAAATTAATATGTTTTGTTTAAGGCATTAGAATTAATGTAAAATTAATATGTAGCTTACATTAAAGTTGAATATAAATATCATTTTTGTGGTTGAATTATTATACTTAATAAATCTATCATTTCATAAATTCTATTAGTTTTTGTCAACAAGATTTTGAAATGGAAAGGCTATCAGTAATTTGATAGCCTTTTTTTAGTTTAAACTATAAATATAACATGCTGTTAACATTAACTTAACATTGAAATAGGTTCTTTGCAGCGACAAAAACTAGAAATATAATTCAATTCATACGATACGTAACGCGATTGTTAGAATGGGTGGCTTGTATTTCAAAACAAATGAATATCAGATTTTAAAATGGATAATTTATACTTATTTATGATTATTGCCCTTGCTATTTTGGCTGTTGCCGATTTGGTAGTTGGGGTTAGTAATGATGCCGTGAATTTTTTAAATTCGGCAGTGGGTTCAAAAGCAGTTTCAATAAAAACTATTATGATAGTTGCTAGTATTGGAATTGCATTAGGAGCCATATTTTCAAGTGGAATGATGGAAGTAGCACGTAAGGGAATTTTCAACCCTGAAATGTTTATGTTTTCCGATTTGATGATTATTTTTATGGCGGTAATGATTACCGATATTTTATTGCTTGACTTTTTTAATACGATTGGAATGCCCACTTCAACAACAGTTTCTATTGTTTTTGAATTACTTGGGGCTGCAGTGGCCATTGCTTTGGTGAAGATATATATGGAAGGTGGAGATTTTTCATCAGTTACAAATTATATCAATACGTCGCAAGCTTCGGAAATTATATCAGGGATATTGTTGTCAGTCATTATTTCATTTACGGTAGGTACTGTAGTAATGTATTTTGCTCGTTTAGTACTAACATTTAATTACAGTAGTAAAGCAATTTGGGTTGGTGCTATTTTTGGTGGTTTAGCCCTAACTTCTATTATTTATTTTATTTTATTAAAAGGAATTGGAGGAACAGAATTCGAAAAAATACACGTTCCATTTACAGGAGGTGTTTCTATTAAAGATTTTATGAAAACCAATACAATGACAATTATTGGAACTAATTTAGCGTTGTGGTCTGTAGTATCATTTTTATCGGTGAAGTTTTTAAGAGCAAACGTTTACAAAATGGTAATTATAGCAGGAACTTTTGCGCTAGCATTAGCTTTTGCAGGAAATGATTTAGTAAACTTTATTGGAGTTCCTATTGCAGCTTGGCAGTCTTATGAAGTGTGGGTAGCATCAGGAGTACCTGCGGATCAGTTTGGGATGGGCTTTTTAGCGGATAAGGTTGCTACACCAACATTGTTACTTTTTATATCAGGTATTGTAATGGTGTTAACATTGTGGTTTTCTAAAAAATCGAAATATGTTGCGCAAACAGAATTAAATTTATCTCGTGAAGGTGGAGCAAAAGAACGTTTTCAACCAAATTTTTTATCAAGAATTATTGTTAGAAGTACAAAAGCTGTTTCATTTTATTTAGAATCTGTGACCCCAAAATTTCTTCTAGAAAAAATAGAAGAACGTTTTGATAAGCCTGAAGTTTCAATAAATATAGCTAAAAACGTTGATTTACCTGCATATGACTCAGTTCGTGCTGCCGTTAACTTAATGGTTGCAGGTGTGTTAATTTCCGTTGCAACTTCGTATAAATTGCCATTATCCACAACATACGTAACTTTTATGGTTGCTATGGGTACGTCATTAGCGGATAGAGCTTGGGGAAGTGAAAGTGCAGTGTATAGAGTTGCTGGAGTGCTAAACGTAATTGGCGGTTGGTTTTTTACAGCTTTTATTGCTTTTACAGCTGCTGCAACGGTTGCTTATTTAATACATATTGGAGGTCCAATTATGATTGGCGTTTTATTGCTTTTGGCAATATTAATTATCTTTCGAAATTCAATGAATTACATTAAAAAAACGAAAGAAGAAAATGCGGAAGATAGTTTAAACAATGCTGAAAGTGATTCTATTCAGGGAGTTATGGAAGAAACTGCTAAAAATATTTCAAAAGTATTTAAGCGTGTAGATAAAATTCAAAGTAACACCATTGAAGGATTAATTAAGCAGGATTTAAAAACGCTTAAAAAAGCAAAAAGTGCTGTTGGAAAATTGGAAGTTGAAATAGAAGATCTTCAAAATAACATTTTTTACTTTATCAAAAATTTAGAAGAATCGTCTGTTAATGCAAGTTCATTTTATTTGGATGTGGTAAAATCTTTACAAGATGTAGCACAATCTGTTGGGTTTATTTCTAAAATTAGTTTTAAGCACATTAACAATAACCATAAGGCATTAAAAGAAAACCAAGCAGCGGAACTAAAAGAAATTGAAATGAAGCTAAATAAAATGTTTGCAAAAATGCAATTGGTTTTTGATGCACAATCATTCAATCAAATTCCACATTTAATTGTAGAATTAGAAAAATTGTTAGCTGAGGTAGGAATTTACACCCGCAAGCAGGTTGAAAGAACACGAACAACAGAGTCAAGTCCCAAAAACACAACGCTTTATTTCAGTATTTTATTAGAGATCGAGGATTTGATCAAAGCTAAAATAACCTTGTTAGAATCATATACTAAAATCTAAAAAATAACAATTAAAGAGGAACTTGTTGAAAAAACAGGTTCCTCTTTTGCGTTTTTAATAATTCACTTTTCAATAAAATAAATATTTAATAGGGTAAAAGCAAATAACTTAGTATTTTTACCCGATTATAAAAACCCAACTAAACTTATGGATAATTTATACTTATTAATGATTGTTGCTTTGGCAATTTTAGCTATTGCAGATTTAGTAGTAGGCGTAAGTAACGATGCTGTTAATTTTTTGAATTCAGCCATTGGATCAAAAGCAGTTTCTTTTAAAACAATAATGATTGTTGCAAGTATCGGTATTGCTTCTGGAGCTATATTTTCAAGTGGAATGATGGAAGTTGCTCGGAAAGGAATTTTCAACCCTGGAATGTTTATGTTCAGTGATATTATGGTTATTTTTATGGCGGTAATGATAACAGACATATTGTTACTCGACTTTTTTAATACTATTGGAATGCCCACGTCAACAACAGTTTCTATTGTTTTTGAATTGCTAGGTGCCGCAGTAGCGGTTGCTTTAATTAAAATTGGAGCGGACAGTGGGAGTTTTTCAGATGTTGTAAATTATATTAATACTGAAAAAGCAACACAAATTATAGTAGGAATATTGCTCTCGGTCATAATTGCGTTTACGGTAGGAGCTTTCGTTCAATACTTTTCTAGAATATTGTTATCATTTAATTTTGAAAGAAAAGCCACTTGGGTTGGAGCATTGTTTGGTGGTATTGCTTTAACTTCCATTATCTATTTCATTTTAATGAAAGGAATAGGAGGAACAAATTTCGCAAATGAAAGTTATAACCTTTTTGGGAAGCATACTATAAAAGGCTTTTTAGAAGACTTTGTATTTTTTATTGTTTTAATAAATTTAATTATTTGGTCGCTTTTGTCTTATGCTTTAATGACCTTTTTTAAAGTTAATATTTATAAAATTATTATTATTGTGGGTACATTTGCCTTGGCGCTAGCCTTTGCAGGTAATGATTTGGTGAATTTTATAGGTGTACCAATTGCTGCTTGGCAATCCTATGAAGCTTGGGTAGCCTCAGGTGTTCCTGCAGATGAATTTACTATGACTATTTTAGCCGAAAAAGTACCAACACCTACACTATTATTGTTTATAGCAGGAATGGTAATGGTAGTTACTTTATGGTTTTCATCAAAAGCAAAATCGGTGGTTAAAACATCTATAGATTTGGCAAGTCAAAGCGAAACAAAAGAGCGTTTTGAGCCTAATTTTTTATCAAGAATTTTAGTTCGTAGTTCTATCTTAATTTCAAAATATTTTTCAAAAGCAATACCAAATTCACTTCAAGAAAAAATTGATGTGCAATTTGAAAAACCAGTAATTGATTTGGTGCAAGGTAAAAAACATGAGTTGCCTGCATTTGATTTAGTTAGAGCAGCGGTTAACTTAATGGTTGCTGGTGTGCTAATTTCTATTGCTACTTCTTATAAATTACCTTTATCTACAACGTATGTAACTTTTATGGTGGCTATGGGTTCCTCATTAGCAGACAGAGCTTGGGGAAGTGAAAGTGCAGTGTATAGAGTTGCAGGGGTATTAAACGTTATTGGTGGTTGGTTTTTTACTGCTTTTATTGCGTTTATAGCTTCGTGTATAGCTGCGTATTTAATTTACCTTGGAGGTGCTGCGGTAATTGCTATTTTATTATTAATTGCCGTTGGGTTATTGATACGGAATTCGTTAAGTCATCTTAAAAAATCAAAAGAAATTAAAGCTGAGGATAGTTTAAATAGGTCTGAAAGTAAATCGGTTCAAGGGGTTATTGAAGAAAGTGCTGATAATATTTCAAAAGTATTGAAACGTGTTGGAAAAATTCAAGAGAATACAATTAATGGTTTGATTAAACAGAATTTACCGACACTTAAAAAAACAAAAAATACGGTAGGAAAGTTAGAGTCTGAAATTGAAGATTTGCAAAATAATATTTTTTACTTCATTAAAAACTTAGATGAATCGTCTGTAAATGCGAGTACTTTTTATATTGATGTTGTTGGGAATTTGCAAGATATAGCTCAATCTGTTGGGTTTATTTCAAAAGTAAGCCATAAGCACATTAACAATAATCACCAAGGGTTAAAAGTGAATCAATCGAAGGAATTAAAAGATATTAGCGTTCAATTAATTCATTTATTTGCTAAAACACGTGAAATTTTCGACACACGTTCTTTCAATGAAATAGATGCGATTATGTACGAGAAAAAGCAATTGTTGTTGGAAGTTTCTAAATGCGCACAAAAGCAAGTAGAGCGAACCAGAACAACAGAATCGAGTCCAAAAAACACGACTCTATATTTTAGTATTTTATTAGAAACAGAAGATTTATTAAAAGCTACAATGAGATTATTGGAGTTATATGCTACTAGAAAAAAATAAATTTTAAGGTGTTATATATAAAAACCCCTATCGAATTTTTCGATAGGGGTTTTTTAATTTTAGTCAAAGTCAAAGTCTATTTCAATTAAGAACCACACATTTCACAATCGTCTGGATTGTTTTGTGAAGCAATTAACATCGCTTTTAATTCCTCTGGACTCAATAATGGTTCATCTTCTACTTTTTTAGCTTTAGAAACCGTAAATTGAATGGCGTTTACAGCACTTTTTGTACGTAAATAATACATTCCTGTTTTTAAGCCGCTTTTCCACGCATAAAAGTGCATTGAAGTCAATTTTGAATAGTTCGCATCTTGCATAAACAAGTTTAACGATTGCGATTGGTCAATAAAATAGCCTCTTTGACGCGACATATCAATAATGTCCTTCATACTCATTTCCCAAACAGTTTTGTACAACTCTTTTAAGTCCTGAGGAATTACGTCAATATGTTGAATTGAGCCATTAGCACGCATAATATCTTCTTTCATACTATTGTTCCACAAACCAAGTGCCACTAAATCTTCCAATAAATGTTTGTTTACAACAATAAATTCACCACTTAAAACTCTTCGTGTGTAAATGTTAGACGTGTAAGGTTCAAACGCTTCATTGTTTCCTAAAATTTGAGATGTTGAAGCAGTTGGCATTGGTGCAACAAGTAAAGAGTTTCTTACTCCGTTTTTTTGTATTTTTTTACGCAACGCTTTCCAATCCCAACGACCGCTTAAATCGTCTTCTGAAATTCCCCACATATTAAATTGAAATTCCCCTTGTGAAATTGGAGAACCTTTGTATGTTGAATACGGTTCTTTCGCTTTCGCCATTTCCATAGAAGAAGTTACTGCGGCAAAATAGATAGTTTCAAAAATTTCACTATTTAGTTTTTTAGCTTCATCACTGGTAAAAGGCATACGCAACATAATAAAAGCATCTGCTAATCCTTGAATTCCTAAACCAACGGGTCTGTGACGGAAATTAGAGTTTTCAGCTTCCTTTACTGGGTAGTAGTTTCTATCAATTACAGTATCTAAATTTTTAGTAATTTTTTTAGTTACTTTAAATAACTTTTGATGGTTGAAAAACTTCTCGCCTTTTTCATCTTCTTCAATAAACATAGGAACCGCAATGGAAGCTAAGTTACAAACCGCCACTTCATCTGGCGCTGTGTACTCCATAATTTCCGTACACAAGTTTGAAGAACGAATGGTTCCTAAATTCTTTTGGTTCGATTTTCTGTTGGCAGCATCCTTGTACAACATATAAGGATTTCCTGTTTCAATTTGCGCTTCTAATATTTTTTCCCAAAGTTCACGTGCTTTAATGGTTTTTCTTCCTTTTCCAGCTTGTTCGTAACTTGTATATAGTGTTTCAAATTCATCGCCATAAGTATCGAATAAATTTGGGCATTCATTTGGGCACATTAATGTCCATTCTCCATTTTCTTCCACACGTTTCATAAACAAATCTGGAATCCACATAGCGTAAAATAAATCACGTGCACGCATTTCTTCAGCACCGGTGTTTTTTCGTAAATCTAAAAAGTTGAACACATCTGCGTGCCAAGGTTCCATATAAATAGCGAAAGAACCTTTACGTTTTCCACCACCTTGATCCACATAACGAGCCGTGTCATTATACACTTTTAACATAGGAACAATTCCGTTTGAAGTACCGTTTGTTCCTCTAATATAAGAACCTGTTGCTCTAACGTTATGAATAGACAAGCCAATTCCACCCGCAGATTGCGATATTTTTGCCGTTTGTTTAAGGGTGTCATAAATTCCATCAATACTATCATCTTGAATTTGTAATAAAAAACAAGAAGACATTTGTGGTTTTGGTGTTCCTGAATTAAATAATGTTGGTGTTGCGTGCGTAAAAATTCGTTTAGACATTAATTCGTACGTTTCAATAGCTTCATCAATATCTTCTAGGTGAATCCCGATAGCAACACGCATTAACATATGTTGTGGACGCTCTACTATTTCGCCATTTAGTTTTAATAAATAAGAACGCTCCAGCGTTTTAAAACCAAAATAATCGTACCCAAAATCTCTGTTATAAATGATGGTTGAATCTAATTTTGCAGCATTATCTATAATTACTTTATAAACTTCATCCGATAATAACGGTGATTTTTGACCTGTACGTGGATTTACATATTCGTATAAATCCGTCATTACTTCGGAAAATGTTTTTTTGGTGTTTTTATGTAAATTAGAAACGGCAATACGTGCCGCTAATTTTGCGTAATCTGGATGCTGAACTGTCATTGTTGCAGCAGTTTCAGCGGCAAGATTGTCTAATTCTGAAGTTGTTACTCCGTCATATAAACCTTCAATTACACGCATTGCAACTTTTACTGGATCTACCAATGTGTTTAAGCCGTAGCACATTTTTCTTACTCTGGCAGTGATTTTATCGAACATCACTGGCTCTTTTCTTCCGTCTCTTTTTACTACGAACATATGTTGGTTTTTAGTTATTAGTTGCTGGGGTTTGGGTTTTTATTGATTTTGTCGAGTCTTTCTAAAATATTCTGAAATCCGTCATGCTGAACTTGTTTCAGTATCTCATCATACGAGTAATCAATCACTATGAGAACCTGAAACAAGTTCAGGTTGACGAAAATTTCACTATATATTGGGCTTCGAACATACGCTGTATAGGTGTAATTCATAATTACATTAAAAGTCTGCATCAAAACTAATGCTTCCAGTTCCTGTACCGCTTTTTACACCTGCTTTTTGATATTCAGAAACGCGTTTTTCAAAGAAGTTTGTTTTTCCTTCTAAAGAAATCATTTCCATAAAATCGAATGGGTTTGAAACATTATAAACTGAATCGCAATTGAATTCCATCAACAATCTATCTGTTACAAATTCTAAATATTGCGTCATTAATTTAGCATTCATTCCGATTAAACTCACTGGTAATGATTCCGTTATAAATTTGCGTTCAATATTTAAAGCATCAACAATTATTTCAGTAATACGTTCTTTTGGAACTTTATTTACAATGTGGTGGTTGTGAAGGTGTACTGCAAAATCGCAATGTAAGCCTTCATCACGTGAAATTAATTCATTTGAAAAGGTTAAACCAGGTAATAATCCGCGTTTTTTCAACCAAAAAATAGAACAAAAACTACCAGAAAAGAAAATTCCTTCCACAGCAGCAAATGCAATTAAACGTTCCGCAAAACTTGGACTATCAATCCATTTTAACGCCCAATCTGCTTTTAATTTTATAGCTGGAAATATTTCAATTGCTCTAAATAATTCATCTTTTTCAGCTTCATTTTTCACATAGGTATCAATTAATAAGGAATACACTTCTGAATGTATATTTTCCATCATAATTTGAAAACCATAAAAGAATTTCGCTTCGGAATATTGCACTTCACTTACAAAATTTTCCGCTAAATTTTCATTTACAATTCCATCAGAAGCGGCAAAAAATGCCAATATGTGTTTGATGAAGTAGCGTTCGTCGTCATTTAATTTTTTCTCCCAATCAATTACATCTTGGTGTAAGTCAACTTCTTCTGCTGTCCAAATACTGGCTTCTTGTTTTTTGTACCACTCCCAGATGTCTTGATGTTGAAT
>JAGPIQ010000136.1 GCA_018054895.1 Lutibacter sp.
GGACCAACACCTTTTAGGTACGCTATTGAAGTATTTAAGGTATAAATTGACATTTTTTTTTGAAAAGACGAAGGTAACAATTTAATAAGAGAAAAGCCAAAACCCAAAAGCGAAAAAGCCACCTAATACACAGAAGGAAAAATAAGACTTGAAAAACTAAAATTTCAAATTCGTAATTCATAATTGGTAATTCGCAATTGATAAAAGGAATTCCATATCTTTGCAGTCCAAAATTTTAATATGAGATTACACAGAAATTTAGTGTTTACAGTTATTGACTCCATGAAACTTATTTTTAATGAAGGTGAATACGCTGATAAAGTTGTTGAAAAAGCATTAAAAAGAGATAAACGTTGGGGAGCAAGAGATCGTAAATTTGTTGCTGAAACCATTTATGATATGGTGAGATGGAAGCGTTTATATAATGAAATAGCAGGTACAAAATCTCACTATTCAACAGAAAATGTATGGAAAAACTTTGCTGTTTTAGCGGTCTTAAAAGGGTATCAACTACCTGATTGGAACCAATTACAAGGAGTTCCTGAAAGAAGAATTAAAGGAAAATTTGATGAACTTCAAAGCGAACGTGTATTTAAAGAATCTATTCCAGATTGGATGGACGAACGTTGTGTAAAAGAATTAGGTGAAGAAAGATGGAGTCAAGAAATTACCGCTTTAAATGAACAAGCTGAAGTTATTTTACGTACAAACACGTTAAAAACAACCAAAGAAGCGTTGAAAACTCGTTTAGAAAATGAAGGAATTGAAACGGAATTTATTAAAGGTTATAATTCTGCTTTAAAACTAAAAGAAAGAGCCAATGTATTTACAACTGAAAGTTTTAAATTAGGGTTGTTTGAAGTGCAAGATGCTTCATCTCAATTAGTATCAGAATATTTAGAGGTGCTTCCAGGAATGAAAGTTATTGATACCTGCGCTGGTGCTGGAGGAAAATCATTGCATTTAGCTGCTTTAATGGATAATAAAGGGCAGTTAATTTCCACAGATATTTACGAAAGTAAATTAAGAAAACTTAAAATTAGAGCTCGTAGAAATGGGGTTCATAATATTACTACCAAAGAAATTGATTCATTAAAAGTAATGAAAAAGATGAAAGGTACTGCGGATCGCGTGTTGATTGATGCGCCTTGTAGTGGTATTGGTGTTTTAAAAAGAAACCCAGATAGTAAATGGAAATTACAACCTGAATTTATTGATAACATTATTAAAACACAGGCTGAAATTTTAGACAACTATTCACAATTGGTAAAAGTTGGTGGGAAATTAGTGTATGCAACGTGTTCTATTTTACCTTCTGAAAATGAAAATCAAGTAAAGTTATTTTTAGAAAACCATCCTGAATTTGTGCTGATAAAAGACAATAAAGTATCGGCCTACAAATCTGGTTTTGACGGATTTTATATGGCTTTATTGAGTAGAATGTCATAAATTATAAAACAAATAATTCATAAAAAAGCACTTCAACTGAAGTGCTTTTTTATGAATAAAATTTGCTATATTTTTCTTCGTTCTCTTTCTGCTTTCAACAAACGTAACTCTCGCGAAGTTTGCCCAGCAACTGAAGTGTTTTCTTCCGCTCTTCTAATTAAATAAGGCATTACATCTCTAACAGGTCCAAAAGGTAAATATTTAGCGACATTAAATCCTTCTTTGGCTAAATTGTAACTAATATGATCACTCATACCGTATAATTGACCAAACCATAAGCGCTTATCACCTCTTGGTAATGCCGATTTTTTAATTAAATCCAATAATAAATAAGAACTTTCTTCATTATGAGTACCTACAAAAACAGCCATAACATCAATATTTTCAAACATATAATTCAATACGTCGTCATAATTTTTGTCGGTTGCTTCCTTATTTTCACAAATAGGACTCTTATATTTTAGTTTTCCTGCACGTTCACGCTCCATTTCCATGTACGCACCACGCACTAATTTCATTCCAATTTTAAACCCTTTTATTTGAGCTCTTTTATGTAATTCTTTTAAATAATCCAACCGATCCCAACGGTATAATTGAAGTGTACTAAATACTATTACTTTTTCTTTATTGTATTTTTCCATCAAATCTTCCGCCAATTCATCCACCGCATTTTGAAGCCATGACTCTTCCGCATCAATTAAAATGGGAACATCATTTTCCAAAGCAGCTTTGCAAACTATATTGTAACGTTCTTTCACACGTCTCCATTCAATTTCCTCATGATCATTTAAATCTATTCCTTCAGAAACTTTTTCATATAACTTTGTCTTTCCAAATCCTGAAGGTTTAAAAACAGCAAAAGGGATGCTTTTACGCTCTGTACCAAATTTTATAGTGTTCAATGTTTTTTCCATGGCTAAATCAAATTGTTCCTCAACTTCTTTTCCTTCAACCGAATAATCTAATACAGCATGCACGTTTTTTGTATACATTTTATCAATAGTAGGCATACAATCTATTTCTGTAACTCCACCACAAAAATGATCAAAAACGGTACTTCTAATTAATTCTTCAATGGGCAAATGTGTTTTTAAAGCAAATTTAGTAATGGCAGTCCCAATTTTTACTAGAGGCTCACGCTTAATCATTTCAAATAAATAATAAGCTCTATCTAATTCTAAATTGGTCTTTAAAGCGAAAGCAATTTCAGTATTTCCAAATAATTTTTCCATATTAATAACATTTACTCAAAGATACTTTTGAAAGAGAATATTAGTTTCATTTATTATCTTTATTTTTGCGCAAATTTTATCAATTATGTCAACTATATTACCAATATTATCGAATAATTATTACGTTAATTTTCAAGAAGATGCTTACATTAAATTAAATCAATTTATTGCGAGTTACAATCCTTCAAAAATATTTATTTTAGTTGATGAAAACACCCACGAACACTGCGCTCAAAAACTATTACAAACTATTGAAACTACAAAAGAAATAGAAATAATAGAAATAGAATCAGGCGAAGAAAATAAAAACTTAGAAACTTGCTCTGGAGTTTGGCACGCATTAACTGAATTAGGTGCAGACCGTAAAAGTTTGCTTATTAATTTAGGTGGTGGCGTTATTACCGATTTAGGTGGTTTCGCTGCTTCTTGTTTTAAAAGAGGTATTGCTTTTGTAAATATACCAACTACATTATTAAGTATGGTAGATGCTTCTGTGGGAGGTAAAACGGGAGTTGACTTAGGTGTTCTTAAAAATCAGATTGGTTTATTTTCGGATCCTGAAATGGTTTTAATTGATTTTGATTATTTAGAAACGGTTCCAGAACGTGAAATTATTTCAGGTTTGGCTGAAATACTTAAATACGGAATAACCTATGATGTTAAACTATGGGACGAAATACTATCATTTAAAGAGTTGTCTATCAAAAATATAAGCAAATTAATACACCGTTCTATTGAAATTAAAAATGAAGTAGTAACCGAGGATCCAAAAGAAGCTGGTTTACGAAAAATATTAAATTACGGACATACTTTAGGGCACGCTGTAGAATCGTATTTCTTAGAATCTGACGAAAAAGAAAAACTAACACACGGTGAAGCTATTGCTATTGGAATGATTACGGAAGCGTATATTTCTGAAAAATTATTAAATTTTCCTGCGGAAAAACTTCAAAACATCAAAGAAAAATTGATTTCCATTTATGGAAAAGTTACTATTTTAGAAAGTGATTTTGAACCAATTATGGAGTACTTAATTCACGATAAAAAGAATGTTGGTGGTCGTGTAAATTTTGTGCTATTAAATGATTTTGAATCTTTTAAATTGGACTGTAAAGTTGAAAAAGAACTAATTATAAAAGCGTTAAATTATTATAACGCTTAACAACAACCAGTTACAACTTCACGATATACTTCTTTATAAGCAGGCAACACATTTTGCAGACTAAACCGTTTAGCTTGTTCTAAGGCATTTTGTTTGAATTCCTGTAAACGTTCATCATTTTCAAGAATATAAAGTGCATTTTTTGCCATAGCATCAGTATCGCCAACATCACTTAAAAAACCGGTAACTCCCTGAATATTAACTTCGGGTAATCCACCAGAATTTGTTGAAATTACTGGAGTCCGTGCTGCCATTGCTTCCAAAGCTGCTAATCCAAAACTTTCTGTTTCTGATGGTAAAAGAAATAAATCGGAATAACAAAGCAACTTATTGACTTCATTACTGTTTCCTAAAAATAATATTTTATCATAAATACCTAATTCTTTCGCTAAAATTTCAATTTGCTCACGAAAAGGGCCTTCTCCAACTAACAATAATTTAGCTGGAATTTCTTGTTGAATTTTATAAAATATTTTAATAACATCAACAGGACGTTTAACAGCTCGTAAATTACTTACATGCGTTATAATTCTTTCATTATCCTTAGCAATGGAATTTCTTTGACATTCAGCTTCATGTATTTCAGGGTATTTTTCAAAATCTATAAAGTTATGAATCACTTTTATATCTTTTCTAATATTAAAAAGTCGCAACGTGTCTTTCTTCAAGCTTTCAGAAACCGTAGTAACTTCATCGGAATTATTAATACTAAATTCAACAGCCGTTTTGTAGTTTGGGTGACTTCCAACCAACGTAATATCTGTTCCATGAAGCGTAGTAACGACTTTTATATCAATACCTTTTTCGTGTAACATTTGTTTTGCCATATACGCTGCATAGGCATGTGGAATGGCATAATGTACATGTAGTATTTCTAAATCATTCGCTAAAACTACTTCAACAATTTTACTTGATAAAGCTAATTCATATGGTTGAAAATGAAATAATGGATATTCTTCCACAAAAACTTCGTGAAAATGAATGTCATTTGAAATTAAATCCAAACGAACAGGTTGTTTATAGGTTATAAAATGAACATTATGCCCTTTTTGCGCCAAAGCCATTCCTAACTCGGTTGCTACTACTCCACTTCCTCCAAATGTTGGATAACAAACAATTCCTATTTTCATAATGATTATTGAAAGATTAAATAATTTAAAAATTAAAAAGGTTGAAAAACTTCAACCTTACTATTAGTTGTAAATTTAAATGTAAACTTACAA
This sequence comes from Lutibacter sp., assembly GCA_018054895.1. Lineage (GTDB taxonomy): Bacteria > Bacteroidota > Bacteroidia > Flavobacteriales > Flavobacteriaceae > Lutibacter. Next base: position 5,067 of record JAGPIQ010000136.1, read on the forward strand.
TTTTGAGAAAGAAATATTTTAATTTGAAACTACTAATTCAACGGTTCAAAAAAAAAGTAGTTAAAACCTAGGTTCTAACTACTTTCAATATTTTAATTATTGAATATTTCAATAGATTAATAATCTCCTAAAGTTACAGGGTTTTGAGAAAGTGCATCTTCTAATTGAGCATCATTAGGTGCTTTTCCGTGCCATGCGTGCGTATGCATCATAAAATCAATTCCGTTACCCATTTCCGTTTTTAACAAAATACAAACAGGTTTTCCGTTTCCAGTTAATGATTTTGCTTCAGCTAAACCAGCTTTAATACTGTCAATATCATTTCCTTTTTCAACTTCTAAAACCAACCAACCAAAAGCTTCAAACTTCGCTTTTAAATCACCCATTGGCATTACGTGATCCGTAGAACCATCAATTTGTTGACCATTATAATCAACAGTAGCAATGTAATTATCTACATTTTTACCTGCAGCGTACATAATTGCTTCCCAATTTTGACCTTCTTGCAACTCACCATCTCCATGTAAAGAATATACTAATTTAGTATCTCCATTTAATTTTTTAGCTTGAGCTGCTCCAATTGCATTACTCATTCCTTGTCCTAATGAACCAGAAGCCATACGAATTCCAGGTAACCCATCATGTGTAGTTGGATGTCCTTGTAAACGTGTGTTTAATAATCTAAAAGTCGCTAATTCCGAAACTGGAAAAAATCCACTTCTTGCCAAAACACTATACATAACTGGTGAAATATGTCCATTTGATAAAAAGAATATATCTTCATTAATTCCATCCATCGTAAAATCGGTAGAATAATCCATCGTATCTTGGTAAAGAACCGTTAAAAATTCATTACATCCCAATGAACCTCCTGGGTGACCAGATTTAACCGCATGAACCATACGTACGATATCTCTTCTTACTTGTTGTGCAAAGTCTTGCAGTTGTTGTGTTGTTGACATTTTTATAATTTAAAATTTAAAAATGCAAAAATAACATATTTACAGTTGTTTATTGCATTTTTTTGAAGAAACTTAATTAAATTTAGCATCAAGTACTTGCTACTTGATACCAGATACCAAATACCTAAAATTATGTTTTCTGCTTTTTCTTTTTTGCTGCAGGAAAAAGTACATTATTTAGTATTAATCGATAACCTGGTGAATTTGGAAATAAATCCAATTCTGTTTTAGGGTCACCTACTTTATGTTGGTAATCTTCAGGATCATGACCTCCATAAAAAGTAAACATCCCTTTACCTTTTACACCATGAATATAGCGTGCTTCTCTATTAGATTTTATAGATCCTAAAACCAGCACATTCGATTTAATTTCATCAGGTTCAAAAGAGGTAGTTTGTCCCATAAATCCTTTCACTAGCTGCGTGTGGTTTTGGCATAACATTGTTGGAATTGGATCCCATTTGGCAGAATATTCTTCCAACGAAAAATAATCCGAAGTTCGAGCAATACTTTGCCGTTTGGTAGTCATATCTATGGAAGAAAACTCGTATTCTGAAGGGTTTTTAACCAACGTAAAATCTTTAAAAGCAAAAGTTTTATTGAAATCTAACTTACTTTGATAATCAGGTTCTGAAGCATCTCCGTCGAACATAGATTCACAAATATCGACACCATCAGCTGCCAATGCAATATCAAAACTATCTGTTGCTGAACACATAGC
>JAGPIQ010000038.1 GCA_018054895.1 Lutibacter sp.
GCAATAATTTTGTTATCCCAAGTAAGGTTTCCTTTTACATAGTTAAAGTCATAGTTTAAACCTAAATTACCTGCAATATTATCAATTCCTCCAGCAGCCCAATTGTTGAATGCTGATTGATTTAGTAAAAGAGAAATGTTTCCTTTTTTAGTCCAACCTTCTTTTGGACCTTCTTTTTCTTGCGCAATTGCTATGTTAATACATAATACCATTGTTAGTAAGAATATTTTTTTCATACTTCTATTTTTAAATTAAAATTTGTTTTTATTGAAATAAGACAACAAAATTATGGAAAAGTCACAATTTGATGCTTATTTTTTTTTGAAAAGGGGAACCGTTGAGCAAGCTTCACCAAACATAATTGATTTTACAACGGGCTGTAATCTTTCAATTAAATGGATATAAGCAGTTTCTGGAATGGGTTTGTTAGCACATCCTTTTATAATAATTGGCTTATCAATAAATGCATCTAAATTTAAGTTTTGAATGATTTCTTGATAAATAGCAGTTTCTAAATTTGAAATACTTCCAACAACTGTTTTTTTTGCAAAAGGAGAAATATATGTAGTGATAAGCATATATGCCCAAGAAGGAATAATAGCATCCACAGAACATGTTAATGCTACAAAATGCTGGTCATACTGACTCCAATCGTGGTTTTTAAGATATTCCCTAAAATCAGATTCTTTTAATATTAGCTCATGAAACAACCATTGTTTTATATCAATAACCGTACGAATCCCTGTTGGATAATAATCCTCAAGATCAATTGTTTTAAGTATGCTGCCAGCAACTCTATTTACAATTTCATCTGCCATTTATAAAAAACCTAGTTCTAACTTTGCTTCTTCACTCATCATAGCTTGTGTCCACATAGGGTCAAAAGTAATTTCTACTTCAGCATTGTTTACTTCTTCAATAGTTTTTACTTTTTCTTCAACCTCAATAGGTAAGGTTTCTGCCACTGGGCAATTAGGTGAAGTTAAGGTCATAAGTATTTTTACGTCATTTTTATCACTCACAAAAACGTCGTAAATTAAGCCTAATTCAAATATATCTACTGGAATTTCTGGATCGTAAATAGTCTTTAATTTTGCTAGTATTTTTTCTCCTAAATCTTCTGCATGTTGGCTACTCATAATATGTGATCTTTGTTTATATTCATTCTAAATAAGAGCAAATATACAAATATTAACTTAATTTCGACTGAAAAGCTAAGGCGTATAATTTAATTTGTTTAATCATAGAAACTAAACCGTTGGCACGTGTAGGTGACAAGTGTTCTTTCAGTCCAATTTCGTCTACAAAAAATAAATCTGCGTTTAAAATATCCATTGGTTTTTGATTGTTGAAAACACGTAACAATAACGCTACAATACCTTTGGTTAAAATGGCATCGCTATCCGCTGTAAATTGTAACGTTTCATTGTTGATTTCGGAATGTAACCATACCTTCGATTGGCAACCTTGAATTAAATTTTCATCCTCTTTAAACGTTTCATTTATAAGTGGTAACGATTTTCCAAGCTCAATAATATACTCATATCGCTCCATCCAATCTTCAAACATTGAAAACTCATCTATAATTTCTTCTTGTATTTCTTTGATAGTCATTTTTTAAACTTATTTTTGCAAAAATAATCACATCCGCTGTTTTAAAAAAATATAAACAGCTTTAAAATTTAAAATGATGTGAAAATGAGGATACTATGAGTAAATTATTAATTGTAGGTACGGTTGCTTTTGATGCTATTGAAACGCCTTTTGGTCAAACGGATAAAATAATTGGAGGTGCTGCGACGTATATTTCGCTTTCTGCTTCGCAATTTGGTGTAGATTCTGGAATCGTTTCAGTAGTTGGGGAAGATTTTCCAACGGACTATTTAAAGGAATTAAATTCAAGAAATATTGATACTGAAGGTATCGAAATTGTAGCAGGTGGTAAAACATTTTTTTGGAAAGGAAAATACCATAACGACTTAAATTCAAGAGATACCTTAATTACGGATTTAAATGTTTTGGCAAACTTCAATCCAGTTGTTCCTGAGGATTTTAAAAATAGTGAATTTTTAATGTTGGGGAATTTACACCCTTCTGTGCAATTGTCTGTAATTAATCAACTTACAGAACGACCAAAATTAATAGTTTTAGATACTATGAATTTTTGGATGGATAATACGCCTGAGGAATTGAACGAAGTTATTTCAAAAATTGATGTAATTACTATTAATGATGAAGAAGCAAGACAATTGTCTGGTGAATATTCATTAGTAAAAGCTGCTAAAAAAATAATTGAAATGGGACCAAAATATGTGGTTATTAAAAAAGGAGAGCACGGAGCGTTACTTTTTCATAAAGACCAAGTGTTTTTTGCACCAGCATTGCCTTTAGAAGAAGTTTTTGATCCAACAGGAGCAGGAGATACTTTTGCTGGTGGGTTTATTGGCTTTTTAGCAAGTTCAAAAGATATTTCATTTAATAATATGAAACGTGCTGTTATTTGCGGATCTAATTTAGCTTCATTTTGTGTTGAAAAATTTGGAACAGAGCGAATGGACACACTAACACATGATGAAATTCAAGAACGATTGTTACAATTTAAATCATTAACTCAATTTGATATTGAAATTGGTTAAGATTAACTTCCGCACACGTGCGGATTTTTTTATTCATACTACTTCTACTATTTAAAAATAAAATTATGAGTGACGCTATTAAACACGAATGTGGAATTGCAATGGTTCGGTTATTAAAACCATTACAATATTATAAAGATAAATATGGTTCTGCATTTTACGGTTTAAATAAAATGTATTTGCTGATGGAAAAACAGCATAACAGAGGACAAGATGGCGCTGGATTGGCGAGTATCAAGTTTAATGTCCCACCAGGAACGCGTTATATAAGTAGAGTGCGCTCTAATGAGTCACAACCAATTCAGGATATTTTTGAGCAAATTAATTCACGTTTAAATAAACTAAACGAAGAAAATTCTGATAAAATTGACGATGTAGATTGGCAATTGTTAAATGCTCCTTATATTGGAAATGTGTATTTAGGACACGTACGGTATGGAACTTTTGGATTGAATAGTATTGAAAGTGTACACCCGTTTTTACGTCAAAGTAACTGGATGCATAAAAGTTTAATTGTTGCAGGAAATTTCAATATGACCAACTCTAAAAAACTTTTTGATGCCTTGGTTGATATAGGTCAACATCCGAAAGAAATGACTGATACTGTTACAGTTATGGAAAAAATAGGTCATTTTATTGATGATGAGGTGGCTAAATTGTACAAAAAAATTAAAGCAGAACATGGTGTAAACAAACGTGATGCTTCTCCTTTAATTGAAGAACACATCAATATTAAAAAAATACTAAAACGTTCTGCTAAAGATTGGGATGGTGGCTATGCAATGGCAGGAATGTTAGGTCATGGTGATGCTTTTGTACTGCGTGATCCTGCAGGAATTAGACCCGCATTTTATTATAAAGATGATGAGGTTGTAGTAATTGCTTCGGAAAGACCAGTAATTCAAACAGTATTTAATGTTGATATTAAAGATGTAAAAGAAATTGATCCAGGTTGTGCTTTAGTTATTAAGCGAAATGGAAAAATTTCGATGAATAAAATTTTGGAACCTGTTGAAAAAAAATCATGTTCATTTGAGCGAATTTATTTTTCAAGAGGAAGTGATTCAGATATTTATAAAGAGCGAAAAAAGTTAGGGAAACTAGTGTTTCCTGAAATTTTAAAGAAAATAAATAACGATATTAAAAACACCGTTTTTTCATTTATTCCGAATACTGCCGAAACGTCATTTTATGGAATGTTTGAAGCTGCGGAGGATTTTTTAAATGATAGAAAAACAAAAGCCATTTTAAAAGGTAGAGGTGTTTTATCGTCTGAAGAAGTGAAAAGTATTTTATCAGTTCGTCCACGAATTGAAAAATTAGCTGTTAAAGATGCGAAGCTTAGGACTTTTATTGCGGATGATAACAGTCGCGACGATTTAGTAGCACACATTTATGATGTAACTTACGGAATTGTAAAACCGAAAGATAATTTAGTGATTATAGACGATAGTATTGTTAGAGGTACTACGTTGAAAAAAAGTATTATTAAAATTTTAGACCGTTTACATCCTAAAAAAATAATTATTGTTTCTTCTGCGCCACAAATTAGGTATCCAGATTGTTATGGAATTGACATGGCACGAATGGGTGATTTTATTGCTTTTAGAGCAGCGTTGGAACTGTTAAAAGATACCGATCAATATCATATTGTGGAAGAAGTTTACAACCGTTGTAAAATTCAAAAACCTTTAGAGGATACGCAAATTTACAATGCGGTAAAAGATATTTACTCGCCGTTTACAAATGAGCAAATTTCAGATAAAATTGCTGAAATGTTAAAAACAGAAGAAATTAAGGCTGAAGTAGAAGTTGTTTTTCAAACTGTAGAAAATCTTCATATTGCATGTCCAAATCATTTAGGTGATTGGTATTTTACTGGAGATTATCCAACGCCAGGAGGAAACAGAGTTGTAAACGATTCATTTATTAATTTTTACGAAGGAAATAACCAAAGAGCATATTAAATTGTTATTGCATAATGTCACCTCGAACGCAGTCGAGAGGTTAATAATTTGCTGAAATTTTAAAGGTCTCGACTGCACTCGACCTGACATAAATTTTAAAAGTTGATTTTCAGTACTATGTTGAAAGATATTTTATTAATAACACCACCATTTACCCAATTAAATACGCCGTATCCAGCAACGGCGTATTTAAAAGGGTTTTTTAATACCAAAAAAATGGAGGCTTTTCAAATGGATTTGGGTATTGAAGTTATTTTAGCGCTTTTTTCGAAGGAAAAATTACAATCAATTTTTGACACTGCACACCAAAACCAAACTATAAGCTCCACAAATGCACAGCGTATGTATGCGTTGCGCAGTCATTATTTAAAAGCGATTGATTGTGTTCTTTTGTTTCTTCAAGGAAAAAACCAAACAATTGCACGACAAATTTGTTCTGAAAATTTTTTACCAAAAGCTTCACGTTTTGATCAAATAGATGATTTAGAATGGGCTTTTGGAGCCATGGGAATTCAAGATCAAGCCAAGCATTTAGCGACCTTATATTTAGAAGATATATCCGATTTTATTGTTGAATGTATTGATGAAAATTTTGGTTTTAGTAGGTATGCCGAACGTTTAGGGCAAAGTGCCAATAGTTTTGATGAATTGTATGAATCATTAATGGATGAACCTTCATTTATTGATGGAATTACCCTAAAAATTATCGATGAAAAAATTCAAAAAATTCAACCCAAATTAATTTGTTTTTCTATACCATTTCCAGGAAATTTATACAGTGGTTTTAAATGTGCGCAGTACATAAAAACACATTTTCCTGCAATAAAAATAGCAATGGGCGGTGGCTTTCCAAATACAGAACTTCGAAGTTTAACCGATAAACGTGTTTTTGAATTTTTCGATTTTATAACCTTAGATGATGGTGAACTTCCGCTGGAATTGGTTTGGAATTCAATTAAAAATCCTTCAGAAAAAAGTGAATTTAAACGTACTTTTTTATTGAAAAATGGCGAAGTGTTTTATGATAATTCTACCACAAAAAACGACTATAAACAAGCCGAAATTGGCACACCAGATTATTCCGATTTGTTATTGGATAGTTATATTTCTGTTATTGAAATTACCAATCCAATGCATAGTTTATGGAGCGATGGTCGTTGGAATAAATTAACAATGGCACACGGTTGTTACTGGGGGAAATGTACTTTTTGTGATGTTTCATTGGATTATATAAAAATTTACGAACCCATTACCGCAAAATTAATTGTGGATAGAATGGAAGAAATGATTGCTCAAACCACTGAAAATGGCTTTCATTTTGTAGATGAAGCAGCTCCTCCAGCATTAATGAGAGCTGTTGCTTTGGAAATTATAAGTCGGAATTTAGCCGTTACGTGGTGGACAAATATTCGTTTTGAAAAAAGTTTTACTAAAGACCTTTGTATTTTGTTAAAAGAATCTGGTTGTATTGCTGTTTCAGGTGGTTTAGAAGTGGCTTCAGACAGATTATTAGCTTTAATCAAAAAAGGAGTTACCATTGAACAAGTGGCGCAAACTACCCGAAATTTAACCGATGCGGGTATATTAGTTCATGCTTATTTAATGTATGGCTTTCCAACACAAACAGTGCAAGAAACCGTGGATAGTTTGGAAATGGTACGTCAATTATTTGATTTGGGAATTATTAAATCTGGTTTTTGGCATCAATTTTCATTAACAGCGCACAGTCCTATTGGGTTAAATACGAAGGAATTTCAGATTATTCCAGAATTAGAAACGATTACCTTTGCTAATAATGATATTCAGTTTAAGGATAGCACAGGAATTGACCATTCAAAATTTAGTGATGGATTGAAAAAATCTATTTTCAATTTTATGCACGGAATTGGTTTTGATTTGCCGTTGCATAAGTGGTTCGATTTTAAAATTCCGCAGACTTCAATTTCTAAAAATTGTATAGCAAATGCGCTTCAAAAAGAAGAATTTGTAGTTATAAAACCAACAGCTAAAATAAGTTGGCTTGGTGGAATTCCATTGATTTCAGAATTTACGAAAACTAAAAAAGGGAACTCTTGGGAAATGCTGCAACTAACATTTTTTGATAAAACGGCTACTTTTGAAATTACGGTACCAAAAGAAGCTGGTCTTTGGTTGGTTGAAATGTTGCAGGTATTAAGTGCTCAAAACAAATCAGCACATACATTTTCTTCAGTAAAAGCAAATTACGAAACAACCCTTGATAACTTTGAACTCTTTTGGTATTCGAAACCAATTGATGTTTTAAGAAATCACGGATTGTTAGTGTTGTAGTTTATTTAAAACGAAGGAACAGAATCTTGCGCTTCAATAATTGTTGAAGGATCGACAACTAATAACGAATCTGAAACTACTTCAACAGTATCTTTACGAGGGGATGGCACTCCTTTTCTGGACAAACAATCGTACATTTTTAAGACTTCTTTTGATGGTTTTTTAAAATTCCCAGTTAAATAATATTTAAATGAAGGATCATTATTTAGCGATTTCAAAAAGTTTCCATTAATTGGTAATGCAGAATGTGAGCCTTGTCCTTTATCCATAGATTTAAAATGAATAGATGGATTTTCAGCACCAACCCAAGTTCCTGTAACTAAATTTGATGAAAATGCAAAAAACCAACCATCGGCTTGCGACTGCGATGTTCCTGTTTTTCCACCTAAATCATTGTATAAGCCATAATCATATACTAAAGACGCTGCAGTACCATTTCTAACAACCTTATTTAGCATGGCTACCATTATTTCACCAGTTTGCTCGGAATACACTGGTTTGTTATTTATTTCAGGGAAGACGGGAAGATTTTCTCCGTCTCTATCCACAATTTTTGTAATGGTAACTTCATGCATTGGTTTCCCGTAATTTGGAAAAGTGGTATATGCTCTCGACATTTCCAACAAAGATAATTCAGCAGTTCCTAAAGACAACGATCCTATTTCAGGCAATTCGCTTTCAATACCCATTCTGTGCGCTAAATTAATAATGTTTTTCAAACCTGCTTTTTCCATTAATTGAACAGTTACTGTGTTTATAGAATTTGCCAAAGCTCCCCAAACACTAAATTCTCCACCATAAATCCAATCGGAATTTTTAGGTTCCCAATCCTCATATTGCGGATATTTAATTAAAGTATTCGGATACATATCACAAGGTGAAACCCCTTTTTCAATAGCTGCAGTGTACACAAATGGTTTAAACGTGCTTCCAACTTGGCGCTTTGTTTTTACGTGATCGTATTGAAAATGGTTTTCATTAATTCCACCAACGTATGCCTTTACGTGGCCTGTTTGCGGCTCAATAGCTATAAAACCAGCGTGTAAATGGCGTAAATAATGTTTTATAGAGTCTAAAGGACTCATGGTAACTTGTTTATCTCCGTTCCAAGTAAATATTTTCATTGGAATTTCAACATTAAAATTTGCGCGAATGTTTGAGTCGGAGATGCCTTTGTCCTTTAAGCGTTTATAGCGGCTAGAGTTTTTGATAGCATTTTCAAGCACCACAGGAACGTCTTCCCAAGGCTCCTCATTACGCCACTCATTATCAAACTCTTGTTGTAACCTTTTTACATGTTTTGAAACCGATTCTTCAGCGTATTGCTGCATTTCATAATTTAGCGTGGTGTATATTTTTAAACCGTCCTTGTATAAATCATATTCTTTTCCACTCGGTTTTTTGTTGATTTCTTGCCACTTTTTCATTTCGCCTCTAACATATTCTGTAAAATATTTGGCTTTTCCAACATGACGCACTAAGCGTTTTGAGTTTGTAACTAAAGGGATTTTTGAAATTGAATCCTTTTCTTGCTTTGTAAGATAGTCACTTTCAAACATGGCATTTAATACAATATTTCTTCTTTTTTGTGAAGCTTCAGGAAATTTTACAGGATTGTAAGTGTAACTTGCCTTCAACATTCCTACCAAAACAGCACTTTGTTCAATAGTTAATTTTGAAGCTGTTGTTCCAAAAAATCGTTTTGCAGCACTTTCTAAACCGAATGCAGAATCACCAAAAGGTACCGTATTGAAATAAAACTCAATTAATTGTTCTTTGGTAAAATGTTGCTCTAATTTATACGCCGCAATCATTTCTTCTAGCTTATTAATAGGTGTTGAAAATATGATATGATGCTGTCTAGGAAAGTAATTTTTTACCAATTGCTGTGTAATAGTACTACCTCCACCTGAACTTTTATCGCGCATAATAATGGTCTTTACCAATACACGAAATAAACTTTTTATATCAACACCGCTATGGTCGAAAAAACGAGCGTCTTCAGTAGCTACCAATGCATTTACTAAATGAGTTGGAATGGAATCAAATGGAATATTTAACCTGTTTTCTTTGTCAAATCGATACAGCAATACATTGTCTGCGGAATATACTTCAGAAGCTTCCATGTTTTGAAAACGTTCGACCTCCTTGTATGTTGGTACTCTCCCAAATGCACCTCTATAAATAGCGATAAAAAATATTAGAAATAAGAATGACAGAAAGTAAAAGGAATAGAGTAATCCTTTCTTAAACGTTAAATCTTTTATGTTTATTTTTGAAAAAAGCTGCTTTATGTAAGAGATAATTTTATTCATATTATAGTTTTAGAAACCAGTACAAAAGTCTTCTATTTTTTTTAATTTATTTGAAGTTAACTTCAAAATTATTTTAGAAAATACGCATAATTATTCAAAGGGCAAACTAATATTTATTTCTTCCTAAAAAATAGTGAGCCTACTATTTTAAAAAATTATACTTTTGCTTAAAATTTTGAGTGAAATGAAACTGTTTTTTCAAAAAATTAAACGTTTGTTTGTACGTTTAATTGTATTCTTTTTTGCGAGTTCTATACTTGCAGTTATTCTATTACGTTGGGTTCCAGTTCCTGTTACACCATTAATGATTTTAAGAAATATAGAACAATGGGTACAAGGGGAGCCTGCAAATTTTACACATGATTGGGTTGCTATGGAAAAAATTTCACCAAATTTAGCAAAAGCAGTTGTTGTAAGTGAAGATCAAAAATTTCCAACACATTTTGGATTTGATTTTGATGCCATTGAAAAAGCATATAAAGGTAATAAAAACGGAAAAAAAATAAAAGGAGGAAGCACTATTAGTCAACAAACCGCCAAAAATGTTTTCCTGTGGCCACAACGCAGTTATGTTCGGAAAGGTTTTGAACTCTATTTTACGTTTTTAATTGAAGTTTTTTGGAGCAAAGAGCGTATTTTAGAAGTCTATTTAAATAGTATTGAAATGGGTGATGGTGTTTATGGAGCAGAAGCGGCTTCACAACATTGGTTCCGAAAATCTGCAGAAAATTTATCGAAATATGAAGCGGCATCTATTGCAGCTATATTGCCAAGTCCAAGAAAATATAAAGCAGCAAGATCGTCCAACTATGTTGAGCGACGAAAAAATTGGATTGTAAGACAAATGCGATTTTATGGACCTTTAAAATTTGACTAAATAAGTTGTATATAAAATATCAAATTTTAGGATTTTTCTTCAAACAAGTAACAAAAAACGAAGTGAATTCGGTATTGTTGAAATGGAATGCGTATTACAAGGGCTTATCTACTGTTAACCAAGCAATATTCCAAAATAGAACCTTATTATTTTTAAAAACAACACGTTTTTTATCAGATTCCAATTTTTTTGTAAGTCATGAAATGAAAATAGTAATTTCGAGTGCTTTTACACAACTCACTTTTGGGTTAAAAACAGCGACTCTTTCAAAGTTTAACACCATTTTTATTACGCCTTCTTCCTATTCGTATAAAAACAGAAATCAATTATTTGATGGAGATGTGAACATAAAAACAAATCGCATAAATTTATCTTGGCCAGCAGTGGAACGTGGATTTAAAATATCGAATGACGCTTTAAATTTATGTATTCATGAATTTGGTCATTGTTTACTATTAGAGAATACGAAAACAACTTATTTTTCAATTTTTAGTAAAGCCAATTTTATTCAATTGAAAAATACTGCTTTGCAGCAAATGGAAAAGATGCGGAAAACTGAAAATTCTTTTTTACGCCCATACGCCAGTGAAAATTTTATGGAATTCTTTGCTGTTTCGTTAGAAGCCTTTTTTGAAAAACCACAAGAATTCAGTAAGGAGCTGCCGATTTTATATGATTCTTTAGCGCGGTTATTGCGCCAAGATCCACGGAGAAAACGATTCCCAATTCTTAATTAATAAAGAACAACACAATTCCGATCAATGCTATAAAAGCGCCTATCACTTCTTTTAACGTTACTTTTTCTTTATAAATTAAAATTGCTGGTGGAATTATTAAAATAGGAATAATTGCCATTATGGTGGATGCAATTCCTACCGTTGTGTACTTTATTGCTAATAATGATGTGTAAACGCCTAAAAAAGGACCAAAAATAGATCCTATTAAAACAAATTTCATTCCGTTGGAATCAGCAATAGCTATTTTAACATTCGGCCAACGTTTTAACAATGTAATTAAAAGTATAAAACCAATGCTTCCTGCAATAATTCTAATTTGAGTAGCTGCAAATACGTTATAATCTTGCATTCCATATTTACTTAACACCAATCCCATTGCTTGACCAACAGAACCTAAAAAGGCAAATAACATTCCTTTAGGTGAAAATGAAAATTGTAACTTTTTATTTTTAACACCTGCTTTTTGATCGTCTAATTTCTTTTTTTCTGTGATTACCACCATAATTCCTCCAATGGTTAATAACATTGCCGAAATTGATAAAAGGGACATTGTTTCCCCTAAAATAGACCACCCAATTATTGCAGCCATTGGAGCGCTTAACGACATTAAGAGCATGGAAATTCGCGCACTAATTAATTCGTACGATTTAAACAAAAAGTAATCTCCAAACACAAAACCTACCAAACCAGAAACCGACATCCAAATCCAATTACTTTCTGTAGCATCTGTTGGTAAAAATAAACCACGTGTGAAATAAGAAATAATTCCGAAAATAAAAAAGGCAATAATCAATCGTAAAACATTGACCGCTAAAGAGCCTAATTTACGCGTTGCTTGTTGAAAAGATAAACTTGTAGCAGTCCAAAAAAATGCTGTTAATAGGGCGAAGAATTCTCCTAAATGTGATGCAATCATAAAAATTAAATGTTGGAATAAAAACAGGCTAAGGTACTTAAACCTTTAATCTTATACTTGAATCTATCTTACTAATTTTAGTAATTATTTTACCATAAAAAAAGCTCGCAAATTTGCGAGCTTTTTATTATTTAGTAGTAGCTAAAAAAGATTATTTACTTTCTGCGTAACGTCTTTCAACTTCATTCCAGTTAATTACATTAAAAAATGCAGTGATATAATCTGGTCTTCTGTTTTGATAATTTAAATAGTATGCGTGTTCCCAAACATCTAATCCTAAAATTGGCGTTCCTCCACAAGTTACTCCTGGCATTAATGGATTGTCTTGGTTTGGTGTAGAACAAATTTCTACTTTTCCACCTTTATGAACACATAGCCAAGCCCAACCTGACCCAAAACGTGTTGCTGCTGCTTTTGCAAATTCATCTTTAAAAGCATCAACAGATCCATAAGCTGCAACAATTGCATCTTTTAATTCGCCAGATAAATAACCTTTTCCTTCGGGCTTCATAACATCCCAAAATAAGGAGTGATTATAAAAACCTCCACCGTTATTTCTAACAGCTCCGTTATTCATATCTAAATTTGCTAAAATATCTTCAATAGATTTTGTATCTAAATCAGTTCCAGCAATAGCGTTATTTAAATTGTTTGTATATCCTGCGTGGTGCTTTGAATGGTGTATTTCCATTGTTCTAGCATCAATATGTGGTTCAAGGGCATCGTAAGCGTACGGTAATTTTGGTAATTCAAAAGCCATGATAGTATATTTTTAGTTCAACATTATTTGTACTCAAAGATAAGGAACGGTTTTCATTATAAAAAATCCTGCTATTGAATGTTTCTATACTACCATTAATAATAGTTATGAAGATGCAACGTGTCAAAGGTGCAAAGTTGAAAAGTCTAAAGTTAAAAAGACCGAAGTCGGGAGACCGAAGCTAGAAGAAGTTTAATCTCCAAACTTTTAGCTTCCGACTTCCGACTTCGGTCTTCCGTCTTTTTACTAATAATTTGCGTCATTTGGATATTTCGCCATAAATTCTTCTGCTTTATCCACCATGTTTTTACTTCCACAAAAAATTGGAACTCGTTGATGTAATTCGGTTGGCTGAATATCTAAAATTCGTTTATAACCGTCTGTTGCTTTTCCATTGGCTTGTTCAGCCATAAAAGCAATAGGATTGCATTCGTACAATAAACGTAATTTTCCTTTTGGACCGATGGAACTTGTTGGATAGATGTAAATTCCACCTTTAATCATATTTCTATGAAAATCTGAAACCAACGAACCAATATATCTGGAAGTATAAGGTCTGTTATCTTTTTCTTCTTGACAATATTTTAAATAATCTTTCACTCCTTGTGGAAAATGAACATAATTTCCTTCATTTATAGAGTAAATTTTTCCATCATCAGGGAAACTCATATTTGGGTGTGATAAATAAAACGAACCAATTGCAGGGTTTAAAGTGAAGCCGTTTACGCCATTTCCAGAAGTGTAAACCAACATAGTTGAGGTTCCGTAAATTACATAGCCAGCAGCAACTTGCGCGCTTCCTGGTTGTAAAAAATCTTTTAATTGAACTGGAGTTCCCACAGGTGTAATTCGTTTATACACGGAAAATATAGTTCCAACAGATACATTTACGTCAATATTTGATGAGCCATCTAAAGGATCAATTAGCACCACATATTTGTTTTCATTGGTGCCATATTTTCCTTTAATAGTAACAAAATCATCTTCCTCTTCACTGGCAATTCCACATACAATTTCTCTGTTAATTAAGGTTTGCATAAACACATTATTAGCATATACATCTAATATTTGCTGGTCTTCACCTTGAATATTTTTATCGCCAACAGCACCTAAAATATCAACCAAGCCAGCTTTATTTACCTTATAGTTTACAATTTTAGCTGCCAGTTTAATAGAACTTAATAAACTCGAAAATTCACCTGAAGTATGTTCGTAATGCTTCTGATTTTCAATAATAAATTCGCCTAGAGTAAGATTTTTTGCTTTCATTTTTAGTTTGAGTTTCTACAAATATCGTTAAAAATATTTTTAAAACTAACTTGTGCAATGCTAATATGCTATAAGTTTTTTACCTTAGCATTCCAATACTATTTACATGGAAAATTCAATTTTTAATATTAGAAATGCGACTAAAGATGATATGTCTTCAGTTATGAAATTAATACAAGAATTAGCGCATTTTGAAAATGAACCGCAGGCTGTAATTGTTACCGAACAAGATTTAATACGTGACGGTTTTGGTGAAAATCCTTTGTTTAAATGCTTTGTTGCTGAAATTTCAGATGAAATTGTAGGGATGGCATTGTTTTATCCACGGTATTCCACATGGAAAGGACCTACTATTCATTTAGAGGATTTAATTGTTACTGATAGTAAAAGAGGGTTAAAAATAGGAGGTGCTTTATATGCGAAAGTTATTGAATATGGTTATAAAAAAGGCGTAAAACGCATTGAATGGGCGGTGTTAGATTGGAATACTCCCGCCATTGAATTTTACGAAAAAACGGGTGCAAAAGTATTACGAGACTGGAATACGGCTCAAATAGAAGGTGAAGCTATTCAAAAATTTGTAGAAAATTTATGAAAATATTCAAATTTGGTGGAGCTTCTGTAAAAGATGCTGAAAGTGTAAAAAATGTGGCAACTATTTTAAACCACGAAGGTTATAAAGATACTATGGTGGTGCTTTCAGCTATGGGAAAAATGACCAATGCTTTTGAAGAGGTTATTCATTCCTATATTTCAAAAAATGAAAATCTTCCAGGTAAAATTGACTTTATTAGAGGTTATCATTATCACATTATTTCACATTTATTTGAAAACAATACTTCAGAAATTTTGTTTGAGGCAGAACAACTTTTCGGTCAATTAAGTGGCTTTTTACTTCAAAATAAAAACAAGGATTATAATTTTATTTATGACCAAATTATTGGTTTTGGGGAATTACTTTCCACTAAAATAGTAAGTAGTTATTTAAATTTAGTAGGTATAAAGAATACGTGGATTGATGTTCGAAATTATATTGAAACCGATGCCACTTACCGAGATGCCTATGTAAATTGGGAAAAAACAAAACAACAAATTGAAGCGCTAAATACAGAAACACTATTAATAACCCAAGGTTTTTTAGGAAGAAGCGCTAACGGAAATACCACTTCATTAGGTAGAGAAGGTTCCGATTTTACAGCGGCCATATTTGCACATTGTTTAAATGCTGAAAGTGTTACTATTTGGAAAGATGTAGATGGTGTGCTAAATGCAGATCCTCGTTATTTTGAAACAACGCAACTTTTACAGCAAATTCCGTATGATGAGGCTATTGAAATGGCTTTTTATGGAGCATCTGTAATTCACCCAAAAACGTTAAAACCGCTTGAAAACAAGGATATTCCGTTGTATGTTCGTTCTTTTTTTAATTTAAATTCCAAAGGGACTGTTGTGGGAAAAGGGCAGCTTTTACTTCCTGAGGTTCCTTGTTTTATATTGAAAACCAATCAAATTTTGGTATCAATTTCAGCCATTGATTTTTCATTTATGGTTGAATTTAACTTGAGTGATATTTTTAAAACATTGCATGAAAACAAGTTGAAAGTCAGTTTGATACAAAATTCAGCACTGAGTTTTTCTGTATGTATTGAAGATAAATTCAACACTTTTAAACACTTTTTAAATGAAATAGAAAACAAATATAAGGTGTCTTATATAGAAGGAGTTTCATTGTACACAATTAGGCATGCAACCGAAGATTCAATTGGTTTAATTGAAAATAAAGGTGTCGTTTTATTAAAACAAGCCACAAAAGGCACTGTACAAATGGTAATGCAGTAAATTTGATGTATTTTTGCCAATACAGTTAATTTAAAAGAAATGAGTTTAGTAACAGCTAAAGAAATTGCAAAGGTTGTAAACCTTGATAAATATGGTTTTATAGGTACATTTTTTGGTTGGAGCCTTATGAAAGTTCTGCGTATTTCTGCGATGAACAGAATTTATAATAAGCACAAGCATTTAAAAGATTTAGAGTTTTTTACAGCGCTTTTAGATGATTTAGAAATAAAATTCGACATTCCAGAAGAGGATTTAAGAAGAATTCCAAAAGATGGCGCTTTTATTACGGTATCTAATCATCCGTTAGGAGGTATTGACGGAATTTTATTGCTGAAATTGTTAATTGAAAAACGTCCAGATTACAAAATAATTGCTAATTTTTTATTGCATAGAATTGAACCGATGAAACCGTATATAATGCCTGTAAATCCTTTTGAAGATAGAAAGGATGCACAGTCTAGTTTATCTGGTATTAAAAATGCACTTGCGCATTTAAAAGATGGATTTCCATTGGGGATTTTTCCAGCAGGAGAAGTCTCAACGTATAAAGATGATAAATTAATTGTAGATAAACCATGGGAAGAAGGAGCAATCAAATTAATTCAAAAGGCGAAAGTTCCAATTATTCCTATTTATTTTCATGCCAGAAACAGTAAATTATTTTACTTATTATCTAAATTAAATCCAACATTAAGAACAGCTAAACTGCCTTCGGAATTATTATCTCAAAAAGGAAGAGCTATAAAAGTTCGTATCGGAAAACCTATTTCTGTTAACGACCAGCAAGAGTATAAATCGACTCAGGAGTTTGGTGAATTTATTCGTAAAAAAACCTATATGTTGTCAAATCCTTTTCAAAAGGAATCAAAACCGCTTTCGGCAGCAGCTTTAAAAATAAATAAGCAGCCCAAAGAAATTGTAGGACAACGAGATATTGAAAAAATGATTGCAGAGGTTGATGCACTTCGTGAAAATGGTGGGCGTTTATTAAAAAGTAAAAATTATGAAGTGTTTTTTGCGCAAAGAAAAGATATTCCTAATTTAATTTTTGAAATAGGCCGTTTACGTGAAATTACGTTTAGAGAAGTAGGTGAAGGAACCAATGAAGCTATTGATTTAGATAGTTTTGATAATTACTATCATCATCTGTTTTTATGGGATGAAGAAGCCAAAGTACTTGCTGGAGCCTACAGAATGGGTTTAGGAAATGCTATTTATAAAAAATATGGAATTCAAGGTTTTTATGTGCATACTTTATTTAAGTTTGAACCAGAGTTGCACAGTATGATGGAGAATTCCATTGAAATGGGGCGCGCGTTTATTATTAAAGAGTATCAGCAGAAACCAATGCCGCTATTTTTATTGTGGAAAGGAATTGTAAATATTACGTTAAGGTACCCTGAGTATAAATATTTACTAGGAGGCGTTAGTATTAGCAATCAGTTTTCAAATTTCTCAAAATCGTTGATGATTGAGTTTATGAAATCTCATTATTACGATCCGTACATTGCACAATACATACATCCTAAAAAGGAATATAAAGTAAGGTTAAAAGATGCGGATAAGGATTTTGTTTTTGATGCAACACAAGCAGACATGAACAAATTCGATAAAATTATTGATGAAATTGAACCAGGAGCATTACGTATGCCGGTTTTAATTAAAAAATACGTGAAGCAAAATGCCCGTTTAGTAGCATTTAATGTCGATCCAAAATTTAATAACTCCGTAGATGGTTTAATGTATATTCGTGTTGCTGATATTCCTGAAAGTACGGTAAAACCTGTTATGGAAGAATATCAGGCCGAATTAGAAAGTCGTTTAGAAAACGAAACGAATGAAGGTGTTATTCCTGAAAAAAATTAAAATCAATATTGTTGATCTATTTGTTAAACCTATTATTTTGGTTTGTGAAAATTTAAATTTTTTCCACGGTAATTAAGCATAAAATAGTTGTTAGAAACAAAATAGCATTTGGTGTTTTTGAAAACGAATTCCATTGGAGTGTAGCTTTACATCATTACTCCAAATTCAGCTGTTCTGATTTATTTAAACGCTAAAAAAACGAGCAGCAACTTTATCTACAATAGTTTGAGCAAGCAATACTTTCGATTCTACGGTCCAACCAGCAACGTGCGGTGATAATAACACATTTTCAGCATTAATTAAATACTCAAAAGCAGCGGGTAAATTATCGTTTTCAAATAGATTTTCGAAGGATAATTTTTCATATTCCAACACATCTAAACACGCTCCAAGTACTTTTTTGTTTTTAAGAGCTGTTACCAAATCATCAGTTACAACAGCAGAGCCACGAGCAGTATTTATAAGGAAGAAAGGTTTTTTAAAGTGATTTATAAAATGCGTATTAATCATTTTATGAGACAATTCATTAAAAGGCGTATGAATGCTTAAAACATCCGCTTTTAACTGTAATTCATCTAAAGAAACTTGCCTGCAATTTTGATCACCTACTCCAGGTTTTATGTCATAACAAAGCATTTCTACATCAAAACCTCTCAGTTTTTTTGCGAAAGCCTTTCCCATATTTCCATAGCCAATTAACCCAACGGTTTTACCGTCTAATTCAATTCCACGGTTTGCTTCACGTAGCCATTTTCCTTGTCTAATTTCTAAATCGGCCTTTTTAAAGTTGTTAAATAAAGCCAACAACATTCCTAAAGCGTGCTCACTAACAGCATTTCTATTCCCTTCGGGAGCGGAAATTAAATAAATTCCTTTGCTTTCAGCATAGTCAACATCAATACTTTCTAAACCAGCGCCTACGCGACCAATAAATTTTAAATTGGTTGCTCGGTCAATAAATTGTTTGTCAATATTAAAGCGACTTCTAATGACAATTCCATCATAATTATCAATTTTTTCTTCAATTTTTTCTTTTGAAGACGTGTAATCTTCACTACAAATACAACCTAGTTTTTCTAAACCTTCTTGTAAAGTGGAATGATTGGTGTCTAAAAGCAGAACTTTCATATTCGTATATTCGTATTTTGGTATATTCGTATTTTAGATGAATGTTGTTTTAAATTTTGACATCATTTTTATAACCATCTAAAATACCAAAATACCACCTTTCTAAAAATCTATTTTAATATTGCTCGCTTTCGTTTGGAAAATCTTTACTTTTTACGTCCGAAACATAGTTGTTAACAGCATTTGTCATTTCGGTATATAAATCGGCATAACGGCGTAAAAAACGAGGATGAAAATCATGTGACATTCCTAACATATCATGTATAACCAATACTTGCCCATCTACACCATTTCCAGCACCAATACCAATTACAGGAATTGAAACGCTTTCAGCAACTTCTTTGGCTAATTTTGCAGGTACTTTTTCTAAAACAATGGCAAAACAACCTAATTGTTCTAATATTAAAGCGTCTTCTTTTAATTTTTCAGCCTCTTCTTCTTCTTTTGCTCGAACAGAAAAACTTCCAAATTTATAAATGGACTGAGGTGTTAAACCTAAATGTCCCATTACAGGAATTCCAGCAGTTAAAATTCGGGTAATAGATTCGCTAATTTCGCTACCTCCTTCTAATTTTACCGAATGACCACCTGATTCTTTCATAATTCTAATAGCAGAATCTAAGGCGCTTTTAGAGTTTCCTTGGTAACTTCCAAAAGGTAAATCAACTACCACCAAACAACGTTCAATAGCTCTAATAACCGAACTTGCGTGGTAAATCATTTGATCTAAAGTTATTGGTAAAGTGGTTTCATGACCAGCCATAACATTAGAGGCGGAATCACCTACTAAAATAATATCAATACCTGCGGTATCGACTATTTTAGCCATGGTATAATCATAAGCAGTTAACATGGCTATTTTTTCGCCATTCTTTTTCATTTCAACCAAGCTTTTTGTGGTAATTCTTTTATAGTCTTTTATAGCTTTTGACATTTTAAATAAATTTAAATACGAACTGTAAAAGTAATGAAAATTCACCTTTCTTTGAAAAATGTTTTAAAACCGGACTAAGTAGTATCTATAATTACTAATTTTCCATAAAAATTTGAATATTAGTTTTAATACAATTAAATTTACATTAAAAAGATGTTATATTTTGAATAAAGAAGTTAAAACACAAGAAGAATATATTGCAGATTTAGAAAAAAAAGTTGTTGAAATATCTTTAAAATTAAAAAACGAGCGAAGAAAACTGCACGAACAAGCAGCATTGAATGAATTGGTGTTTCGAAAATTAATTCATAATATAAAAAATCCGGTTGGTGTTGCACTTTCATTTTCTGAAATGATATTGCATGATATATTGAAATACACCCCTGAAAAATTAGAGAAACATTTAAAAATCATTCATAATTCAACTAGTTTTTCCATTGATTTACTGAATAGTTTTGCGGCCTTTGAACGGTATCAACTTCCTGATTTTACATTGCATTTAAAAGAAGGGGATATTGGTTTATTTTTAAAAAATGTAATTGCAAAAATAACTCCAATTGCTATTCAAAAAAATATTTCAATTTTAGAGATTATTCCTACTGTTACTTCATCTGTTCTTTTTGACTCTTCAGAAATGAACATAGCTTTGGATGCTATTATTCAAAATGCCATTCGATATTCTAATGAAAATACAGAAATTACTATTTCATTAAAAGAAACGGAAACATCTATAGATATAAACATAATAGATCAAGGAATTGGAATTTCTGAAGAACATATTTTTCATTTGCTTTCAGAATTTTATGTCATAAATACATTTTCAGAAGATGGTAAAAAATGTATAGGACTCGGTTTATCAATAGCTAATAAAATTATTTCAATGCATAACGGTACGCTAAAAATAGCAAGTAATTTAAATGAAGGAACTACTGTTTTTATTTCACTTCCCAAAAGATTAATTATTGCTTAAAACTTGCTAAAAATCGAATTTTTACGATACAAACTCTAAGGAAGTTGTAAATATTTTCTTTATCTTTAGATTCCAAACTCCCAAATAAAACCGACTATGAATGATGGAAATGAAAATAGCCAAATAAATAATAAAGATTCAATTTCCAATATTCAGAATTTAGACAGTAATCCTTATTTTACGTATTTTAATAATGCGCCATTGGCTTTATGGATTGAAGACTTGTCTTCAGCTAAAAGTTATCTTGAAATTAAGGCTAAAGAGCATAATACAGATGCTAAAACATATCTTATTCAAAATCCAGACCTTGCCAACGAATTGGCAAAAATGGTGGTTGTTAAAGATGTTAACCAAACTGCGGTAGATTTATACAAAGCAAAAAGCAAAGAAGATTTATTTCAAAATTTAGATAAAATATTTGTAGAAAGCTCATACGATGGATTTGCAACTCTTTTAATTGATGTATTTCTTGGCAATAAAGATTCTCAAGTAGAAACGGTGAATAAAACGTTGGAAGGTAATGAATTTCAAATTTTATTAAAATTTACGATAACAGATCCTTCACTGGAACATGTAATAATAGCTATTGAAGATATATCTGAGCGCGTAAAAATTAGAGAACAACTGACCATTAGTAAATTACGCTATAAAGAGGCGCAAGCCATTTCTAAATTAGGAAGTTGGTCGTATGATTTTAAGTCGAACGAAGTGTATTGGTCCGACGAAATATATAAAACAATAGGTGTTGATCCTCAAAGTTTTGTTCCTGATCTTAATTTTTTAAACTCATTAATTATAGATGAAGATAAAGATAAAGCGCTAGATTTTTCAATAGATTTTTTATTAAAAAACAGAAGACAGCAATTAACATATCGAATTTTAACCCCTAAAAAAAAATTAAAATATATTAATGAATACAGAAATGTAATAGTTGAAAATAATCGTATTGTAAAAATTGCTGGCACTTCACAAGATATTACAAAA
Organism: Lutibacter sp.; assembly: GCA_018054895.1. Classification (GTDB taxonomy): domain Bacteria; phylum Bacteroidota; class Bacteroidia; order Flavobacteriales; family Flavobacteriaceae; genus Lutibacter. The sequence goes on from JAGPIQ010000038.1 coordinate 21,509, forward strand.
AGTATATTAGCCGAACAAGTTCTAAATGATACAAAAACTTTATTATCCGACACTATTTCGTCTATAAAAGAAGGATATATATTATTGGATAAAAACTTTAATTATACCTACGTTAATGAAAAAGCTGCCGGATTGGTAGGTAAAAAAAGTATAGATTTAATAGGTAAAAATATTTGGGAAGAATTCCCTGAAGTTATCAATAATAAATTTCAAACGCATTGCTTTTCGGTTTTAGAAAATAAAAAGCCTATAAGTTTTGAAAGCCATATTAAACCTTGGAATAAATGGTATGAAAGCAGAATTATACCTTCAAATGATGGTTTGTTAATATCATTTCATGAAATAACGGAGAAGATAATTAGTAAAAATAAAATAAAAGAGGCTTATAATATTATTAATAAAAGCTCTTCTGTGGCTATTTTATTTAAAAATGAATTTGATTTCCCAATTATTTTTGCGTCTGAAAATGCCCAAAATTTATTTGGTTATACTCATGAAGAATTCACAGGCGGAAAAATTAAAATTCATGAAACTGTTTTGTCAGAGGATTTACCTATAATTAGGGATCAGGTTTTTCAATTACTAAAAAATAATACAGATACAACTATAAAACCAGAGCCTTATAGAATTGTTACAAAAAATAAAACTATAAAATGGGTGAAGTCTAATATTGATGTTATTCGAAATGAGGAAGGCTATATTACGCACATTCAGGGAATAGTCGAAGATTATACCGATAGAAAAAAGGTAGAAGATGCCTTTTTTAAAACCAATCAATTAATAACTGATCAGTTTAATAATACACCTTTAGCTTCCATAATAACCGACATTTCTTTTAATGTTATTGAATGGAACAATTCAGCAGAACGTATTTTTGGGTATTCGGCGAAAGAAGCCATTGGTAAAAATTTAAATGATTTAATTATTTTACCAAATTTAAAAATTGAAGTCCAAAAATTAAGGGAAAGTATTATTTCCAATAAAAAAGGGTATAAAAACACGAATGAAAATGTACGGAAAGATGGTGAAATAATAATTTGCGATTGGTATAATGTAACCCTTAAAGATGCATCTAATAATGTAATAGGAATCGCTTCATTAGCTGATGATATAACTGAAAGAAAAAAAACAGAAGTATTATTATTCGAAAAAAATCAAC
>JAGPIQ010000039.1 GCA_018054895.1 Lutibacter sp.
TGTTCTTTTGATATTTTTCTTAAAACTTCCAATATTCTTTCGTAATTTGCGCTTAAGTTGTTCATTGTAAATGATTTGTGGTTAAATCAATTTACTGATTTTCAATCAAATGGACAACTTTTTTACTCTAAATTATAATGCACAACGGGTTACCTTTAATTAAAACCTGTATTATAGTTTAGTTTTTTTACTTTTGAAACTTAAACCTAAATATTATGAGTACAAATCCTAAAATTGCCGTTTTCGGCAGTGGAAGTTGGGCAACTGCTATTGTAAAAATGTTATGCGAAAACTTAAATCAAGTAGGTTGGTATGTGCGAAATGAAGCTACTGTTCAGTATATAAAAGAAAATCAACACAATCCGAATTATTTAAGTTCGGCGGAGTTTTCTATTGAAAAATTACATTTGTCAAGTGATATTAATGAATTAGTAGCCTATGCAGATATTTTAATATTTGCCATTCCATCGGCATTTTTAAAAGCAGAGTTGGATAAAATTAAAGTCGATTTCTCTTCAAAAATAATATTTTCAGCCATTAAAGGAATTGTTCCAGAAACAGGCCTTATTGTGGGCGAACATTTTAATATTACTTATGGTATTCCTATTGAAAACATTGGTGTTATTACAGGTCCTTGCCATGCGGAAGAAGTTGCCATGGAGCGTTTATCGTATTTAACTATTGCGTGTCAAGATGCAAAAAAGGCAACAGAAGTAAGTAAATTATTAAGCAGCCACTATATAAACACCAAAATTTCAGATGACATTATTGGTACCGAATATGCTGCAATGTTAAAAAATATTTTCGCCATAGCAGCTGGAATGGCGCACGGATTGGGTTATGGAGATAATTTTCAAGCCGTGTTAATGTCCAATTCTATTCGCGAAATGAAACGCTATATTAAAAAAGTGCATAAAATGAAACGGAATATTAATAACTCAGCCTACTTAGGCGATTTGTTGGTAACAGGCTATTCCGTATTTAGTAGAAACCGAATGTTTGGTAATATGATTGGAAAAGGCTACACCGTAAAAAGTGCCATGATGGAAATGAGTATGGTAGCAGAAGGGTACTATGCAACTAAAAGTGCGTATGCTATTAATCAAAAAAACAAAGCTAAAACACCAATAATTGATGCTGTTTATGAAGTTTTATATTTGAATAAAAATCCAAAACCAGTATTTAAAAAATTAACAGAACAATTGGATTAAAACATAACTATTTGTGAGTTAATTAGTTTTTTATATTAAAAAGTGAATTTTATTGTTGAGTGCATTAAAATAATTTTACCTTTGTGGCTTAATTTATTTTTTAACAATGAAAAAAGGAACAGTAAAATTCTTTAACGAATCTAAAGGTTTTGGATTTATTACAGAAGACGGATCAAAAACAGAGTACTTTGTACACATTTCAGGACTAATTGACGAAGTTAGAGAAGGAGATGAAGTTCAATTCGAACTTAAAGAAGGTAAAAAAGGTTTAAACGCAGTTAACGTACAAGTACTTTAATCGTTCAACTTTTTAAGAAAACTTAAAGCCTATCATTATTTGATGGGCTTTTTTTTATACGCTAATTTATAGTGATTTAAGTCATTATTTGTGTGCTTTCATTTTAGTAACTTTGGTGACTTCAAATAAAATAAATGAGTAAGAAAATAGCGATATTATATTCCACTGTTGATGGTCAAACTTTAAAGATATCTAAATTTATTGAAGATAATTTAATTAAAAAAGGCCACAATGTTCAACTTTTTTCAATGGAGGATTTTAATTCAAAAATCAATAATTTCGATATTTTTATTATTGGTGCGAGTATACGTTATGGAGTTCATAACCAAAAAGTTATAGATCTTATAAACACGAATCAAACAAATTTAGAATCTATTAAAACAGCTTTTTTTTCTGTCAATTTAGTGGCTAGAAAGCCAGAAAAGAGCACACCAACAACCAATCCTTATGTTGTCAAATTTTTGAAATCTATTCAGTGGAAACCCACAATTGTGGCTGTTTTCGCAGGAAATTTAGACTATCAGAAATATCCTTTTTTTGATAGAATTATGATCCAATTTATTATGTGGATGACAAAAGGACCGACTAATTCAAATGCTAAAATAGAGTATACTGATTGGAAAAAAGTAGAAAGTTTTTGTGACCTAGTTGATTTATAATAAATTCTTATATTAGCCCCTTCCATTTTCCCCTCAATTCTAACCTTATGGAAACAAATTATATTGATAAAACATTAGAATTCATTTCAAGTAAATGTTATCAGTTAGATGATCATGACTTTTTTAATGAAGTTTCAAAATTTTTAGCACATCTTTTTGATGTGGATTATGTTATTATTGATAAGTGTATTTCGGATAAAAAGGGATTTGTTCAAATAGAATCTTTTTTTGATAAAAAAGAAAATAATTTTTTAAAAAAAAGAGAATATAATTTAAAAGGTTCGCCCTGTGAAATTGTTATTAAAAACAAGGAGTGTATTTACTCAAAAAACACTAAAAATTTATTTCCAAACGATACTGTACTAAAAGAATTAGATATTGAAAGTTATTTAGGTGTGTCCTTATTGGGTAAATCATCTCATTCTATTGGGTTAATTGCTATTTTGGATACAAAACCCCGTCTAGATTTTAATAATTGCTTAAAAGCACTTCAAATAATTGCTTTAAAGGTTGAAAAACGTTTAGAACAGCAACTTTATAACGAAAAATTAGAAATAAAGAATAACGATTTAGAATTTAGTAAAAACAGGTTAGACGAAGCTCAATACCTTGCTAACTTAGGTTCATTTACCCTAAATGTTACGGATTTAACTTGGGAAAGCAATGCTATTTTAGATTTAATAATAGGTATTGATGGTAATTTTAAAAAGGACCTCATAAATTTACTACATATTGTACATCCACAGGACAGAGATAGAGTTCAGTTAGATATAAAAAATATTATTTATTACCAAAATGGTTTTTATAGTAAAGAGTATAAAATTATTAGAGCTAGTGATCAGAAAGTTAGGAGAATCAATACTTTTGGTAAAATTATTATAGATGAAAATGGAAATTCAACTAAAATAGTTGGTACAATGCAAGATGTTACTGAATCGAAAGAAATTCAGGAAGAATTACTAAAAGAAAAAAATAAGGCTGTAGAAATTGAAAATTTTTATAAAGCCATTATTGAAAATGCGGGTGACGCGCTGTATTTACAAGATCTAGAAGGTAATTTTATTGAGGTAAACAATAATTCTGTTATTGATTCTGGCTATAGTAAGGAAGAATTATTAACAATGAAAGCGGAAGATTTAGATGTAAATTTTCCTACCCATGAAGAACAAATTTCAATAAGAAATTTATTAATAGAATCAAATACTAATATTTTAGAAAGTGTCCATAGAAAAAAAGATGGAAGTCTTTATCCAGTTGAAATAAAATTAAGTGCAATTCAAACAAAAGGGAAGCATTTTATTTTAGCTATTGCTAGAAATATTTCGGAGCGTGTAAAATCAGAAAGTGAAAATAAAATATTATCTGCAGCAGTTCAACAAAGTTCAAATTCAGTTGTAATAACAGATATTGATGGAAATATAGAATACGTAAACCATAAATTTACGGAATTAACAGGATATAGTGAAAGTGATTTGCTAGGTAAAAATCCTCGAATTTTAAATTCAGGATTACAGTCAGATGCGTTTTACATAAATATGTGGAAAACGTTATCTTCAGGAAATTCATGGCAAGGAAAATTTCAAAATAAGGCTAAAAATGGAACATTGTTTTGGGAACATGCTACTATTTCACCAGTAAAAAATAAAGCGGGTAAAGTAATTAATTATTTAGGTGTTAAAGAAAACATTACGGACAAAAAAATAGCAGAAGAAAAACTATTAATAGCGTATGATTTAATTAAAGAAAGCGAGGATTTTTTAAAACGCATTTTAAAAACAGCCAATGAAGGGTTTTGGATAATTGATCCTTATGGTAATACCGTTGAGGTAAATGATAAACTATGCAAAATTTTAGGCTATGCTGAAACTGATTTTATAGATAAATCTGTTTTTAACTTTGTAGATGAACAAAACGCAAGCATATTAAAAAATCAAATAGAGTTAAGAGACGAAGGAGAATCATCAAGTTATGAAGTTGAATTAATTAAAAATAATGGTAAAAAAGTAATATGCCTATTCAATACTTCCCCAATATTTGATAATGCAAATGTTAGAGTCGGTTCATTTGCTTTAGTAACAGACATTACTAAACTTAAAGAGGCGACAAAAAAATTAAAATTAAAAAATAAAGAGTTAAATGAGCTTAGCTTAGAGCTTTTTGATAAAAATAAATTATTAGCAGATACCATTACGCGTTATTTAAACTTATTTGAACAAAGTCCAATATCTATACTAGAGGAAGATTACTCAGATGTTTTTAATCTACTACATCAGAAAAAAAAGGAAGTTGGAGATTTAGAAACCTATCTAAATAATAATTCTGATTTTGTAAAATTATGTATCGAAAAAATAAAAATAAATAAAATAAATGAAAGCACCTTAACTTTATTTAAAGTTAAAGATAAGAAAGAGTTTATTAATCATTTAAGAAAAACCAATAATGAAAAGTCTTTTGAAAATTTAAAAAATGTATTTTTAATGTTGGCTAGTGGTGAAAAGAGCTGTAAATATGAAGCTGAATTTACTGATATTGAGGAAAATAAGATAAATGTTCTCATTAAATTTGTTTTAATAAATAACAATGGGAAAGCTATTTCATCTGTAATAGATATAACGAATATAAAAAATACAGAAACAGCGTTAAGGATTTCTAAAGATAAAGCAGAAGAAAGTAACCGTCTTAAAACGGAGTTTTTAAACAATATGTCCCATGAAATTAGGACACCAATGAATGGAATTTTAGGGTTTTCAGAATTGTTAGCCAATCCTAATTTATCAGAGATAAAACGTAATTATTTTATAAATATCATTCAAAATAGTGGGAAACAACTATTGAATGTAATTGATGATATTTTAGAAATTTCAAGGCTTGGAACTAAGCAAGTGAAAGTAATAGAAACCAAAGTTTGTTTAAACGATTTACTGTTAGAACTTTTTGCAATATTTAATTTAAAAGCCAAAGAAAACGGCGTGCCTTTGTATGTAAAAAATGAGCTTTCTGATATGGAAAGCACCATTTATACAGATAGTACAAAACTTCAAAAAATATTGAGTAATTTAATTGAAAATGCATTAAAGTTTACAAATAGCGGTTCTATTAGCTTTGGTTATCATTTAGTAAATAATGAACATATAATTATTTATGTAAAAGACACAGGAATTGGAATTAAGGAGGAAAAGCAACACCTAATATTTGAACGTTTTTCACAAGAAGAACGCGATGTATCACGAAATTCAAGTGGTTTAGGTTTAGGGCTTTCTATTGCCAAAGAAAATACCACGTTAATTGGTGGTGAAATATGGGTTGAATCAGAAAAATGGAAGGGTTCTACATTTTGGGTTAAAATACCTTATAAACCAGTTATAGATATTAATAAATTAGATAATATAATGAATAAAGGAGTGGCTGTGAAAAATAAATATAAAATAGTGGTAGCTGAAGATGAGGAGGTTAATTATTTATTTATCGAGATATTATTACAAGATAGAATTGAATTGAACTGTGATATTTATCATGCAAAAAATGGTAAGGAAGCCGTTGAATATTGTGAGAAAATAGAAGACATTGATTTTGTATTAATGGATATTAATATGCCAATTATGGATGGCTACACTGCTACTAAAAAAATTAAAGAACTAAGGCCTAATTTACCAGTAATAGCTCAAACAGCATACTCAACACCAGAAGATAAGCAAAAAGCATTGGATGCTGGTTGTTGTGATTTCATTTCAAAACCTATTAATAAAGATTTATTAAAAGCGATTATTGATAAGTTTTTAGTAGAAAATTTGGAGTTAAAGCAAAATTAAAATCATGCTAAAACAATAAACAAACAGGTGTTGGAGTTTCTAAACTGTATATATAAGTTAATAAACCTGAAATTTTATTTACGGAATAAACACTCATGTTTTTACTTCTTTCGTTGGCTACAATTAAAAAATTTCCGTTTGGTGAAAGTGTGAAATTACGTGGCCAATCTCCGTTTACACTTATATTTTGAATTTTTTTAAGCATTCCGTTTTTTACATTTCTTTTAAAAACAGCAATGGTGTTTTCTCCTCTATTTGAGCCGTACAGAAATTCTTCGTCAGCCGATAAATGAATATCTGCACATTGGTTTTTTCCAATAAATTCACCTGTTAAGGTTTTTAAACTTTGGATAGTTGTATAGTTATTTTTTGTTTCCTTTTGAAGTACAGTTATTGTAGAATTCAATTCATTAATAACATAAATAAAAGCGCCTTTTTTTGAAATTTCAAAATGGCGAGGACCAGCACCTTTCACCATATTATGATTTTCTTTTAACGCATATTTTTTATTTTTTAACACATATTGAGCTAAAAAATCGCGCCCTAAATCGGCAACAAACAAATTATTTTTATAAAATTTAGCAGAATGCGCATGCGATTTTACACCTTCAATAGTATGGTCAAAAACTTGATCAGCTTCGTTAATACTTCCATTTTTAAGAATGTTATATATCGAAAAAGTACCACTTGTGTAGTTTGAAACCACTAATTTAGTATTCGATTTATTTAGTTGCACATAGCAAGGAGCTTTTCCGTTAGTACTTACTTCATTAATAAAAGCTAAAGGTCCATCAGTATTTACTTTGTAGGCTTTTACAAAACCAGCATCACCATTTTCATTAACAGCATACAGATATTTTTTATCAGAAGAAAAAGTGATAAAAGAAGGGTTTTCTGTTTTTACGGCTAATTTTTTATTCGTTATTTCACCTGTTGAGGTATTAAAATCGTAATAATAAATACCTTCGCTTCCGTCTGCTGTATAGGTTCCAACGTATAACGGAATGTTTTGAGCATTCACAAAAATGCTACAAAGCGTAAACAGAGAAAAATAGATGAATTTCATTACTAAAAAATTAGGTTATAGTTATTTAACCAAGATACCACGTTTATTTAATAGCGGTATAGTTCTTAGTGCACTTTCTTTTACAGTTCCTTTTTCGAACAAGTATTTTTTATCCATCATTGCATTTCCTTCAAAAAAAGTAACGTTAAAAAAGTTGGAAAGTTTTAAAACATCCTCTTGAAGTAGTTCTACTTTAGCAAAAGATTTCGCAGGTAATTTTTCTATTTTATGTCGAATTACAGAGGTTTCAATAAGTTTATCTTCATCATACCCTTTTGAAACTATCAATACCATTTCTAAGTCAACATCCTTATTATTAATAATATAGGCATTCCAATCTTCACATTTGAAAATCTCATTGTATTCTTTTACAACTGCCATTAAAACATCACTAACTTCAGGAATTTGTATGTCTTTTTTCATTTTTTTTTGATATTAGAAAAAGAAATCTTAATTTTTTATCACTTAGAACCTCCGCACTTCTGTCCCTTTGAAACTTAGCACCTTTAAATCTTTGCCTCTATATTTACAAAACCGACTTGAATTGCTCTAAAAAGCGAACATCGTTTTCATAAAACATTCTAATATCTGGTATTTGATACAATAGCATAGCAATACGTTCAATACCCATTCCAAATGCGTAACCTGAATAAATTTCAGGGTTAATATCGGCATTTTTCAACACATTAGGATCTACCATTCCGCAACCCATAATTTCTAACCAACCAGTACCTTTTGTAATTTTATAATCGGTTTCGGTTTCCAATCCCCAGTAAATATCTACTTCAGCACTTGGCTCCGTAAAAGGGAAATAAGATGGGCGTAATCGAATTTTAGACTTTCCAAACATTTCTTTGGTAAAGTATAATAAGGTTTGTTTTAAATCTGCAAAAGAAACGTCAGTATCAATGTACAACCCTTCAACCTGGTGAAAAATACAATGCGCACGTGCAGAAATGTCTTCATTTCTAAAAACTCTTCCTGGAGAAATTGTACGAATGGGCGGTTTATTATTTTCCATATAACGTACTTGTACCGACGAGGTATGTGTACGCAATAAAATATCTGGATTTTTTTCAATAAAAAAGGTATCCTGCATATCGCGTGCTGGATGATATTCTGGTAAATTTAAAGCCGTAAAATTGTGCCAATCATCCTCAATTTCTGGTCCTTCAGAAACTGTAAAACCAATGCGTGAAAACACATCAATAATTTTATTTCTAACCAATGATATTGGATGACGCGAACCCAATTCAATTGGTTCTTCCGGACGTGTTAAATCTCCATAAAATCCTTTTTGTTCACTAGCGTTTTCAAGTACATCTTTTAATTGATTTACTTTATCTTGTGCTAAATTTTTCAACGTATTTAATGCTTGTCCAAATTCTTTTCTTTCAGCAGGAGCAACGTTTTTAAATTCATCAAATAAATCATTAAGTAATCCTTTTTTACTTAAAAATTTAATTCTAAAAGTTTCAATTTCATCTTTGGAAGTTGTGCTAAATGCACTTACTTCACCAATCAGTTCTTTTACTTTATCCAACATTTTTATACAAAATTAGGCTGCAAATTTACACAATTTTATCTTTGTAGTATTCAATTTTGAAGGGAATCCTACTATTGCTATTAAAATATAATACTATTTAGTATGAATTTTTGTATAATATTTTAGAAAATTGTTAATTTTCTTAATGATTATTGAAAAGTATTCTTTTATGTGTAATAACTATTGTATTTCTGTATAAAAAATTTATAAAAAGCTTATTTTTGTAGCAAAATATTTAAATAAGAAGAATAACATAAAAGTAAATTATGAGATCAAACATGGATTCAAGTATGAAATTAAAAATTAAAAACTTTATGGACTTGGTGAATGTAAGAAGTCACCATGAGCCTGAATTTTTACAAGCAGTAGAAGAAGTAGCTGAAGCGCTAATTCCGTTTATTGCAAATCATAAACTTTATAGTGGTAAAAATCTTTTACTGCGTATGGTTGAGCCTGAAAGAGTAATAATTTTCAGAGTTCCTTGGGTGGATGATAGTGGAGAGATTACAGTAAATAGAGGTTTTAGAATTGAAATGAATTCTGCTATTGGACCTTATAAAGGAGGTTTGCGTTTTCACCCTTCGGTAAATTTAAGCATTCTTAAGTTTTTAGCATTTGAACAAACGTTTAAAAATGCATTAACAACATTACCATTAGGTGGTGGTAAAGGAGGTTCTGATTTTGATCCAAAAGGAAAATCTGATGAGGAAATTATGCGTTTTTGCCAAAGTTTTATGGGCGAGTTATTTCGTCATATTGGTCCAAATACAGATGTACCTGCAGGAGATATTGGCGTTGGTGGTAGAGAAATTGGCTATTTATTTGGAATGTATAAAAAATTACGTAACGAGTTTACGGGAGTTTTAACGGGTAAAGGTATCACTTGGGGAGGTTCATTTATTCGTCCAGAATCAACAGGTTACGGAACTGTTTATTTTGCTCAAAGCATGTTAGGAACAAGAAATGATACTTTAAAAGATAAAACTATTACTATTTCTGGTTCTGGAAATGTAGCGCAGTATGCGTGTGAAATGGCAACTCAATTAGGAGCAAAAGTTGTTACGTTATCTGATTCTTCAGGGTATATTTATGATGAAGAAGGTATAGATGAAGAAAAATTAGCTTTTGTTATGGAGCTTAAAAACGTAAAGAGAGGAAGAATAATTGAATATGTTAAAAAATATCCAAACGCGCAATTTATTGAAGGAAAAACACCTTGGTGTGTAAAATGTGATGTTGCAATGCCATGTGCAACTCAAAATGAATTGAATGAAGATGATGCGAAAACATTACTAAGTAATGGTTGTTTTGTTATTAGCGAAGGAGCAAATATGCCTTCTACACCAGATGCTGTAGAGGCGTTTCAAGAGGCTAGAATATTATATGCCCCAGGAAAAGCTTCAAATGCAGGAGGCGTTGCAACATCTGGTTTAGAAATGAGCCAAAATTCTGCACGTATGCAATGGACGCGTGATGAAGTTAATGAAAAACTTAAAATTATAATGAATGATATTCATAATTCTTGTATTGAATACGGTAAAGAAGAAGATGGGTATATAGATTATGTAAAGGGAGCTAATATAGCTGGTTTTGTAAAACTTGCAGATGCAATGTTAGCACAAGGAGTTGTTTAAATAAAAACCTTTTGTTTATACTTAAAAGGGCTGCTGTAAAGTAGCCCTTTTTTTATGAATATATCTTTCCATATAAAAGTAAATTTATATATTGTATCTATTAATAAATCAAAGGAACATTTATGAATAAAAACACATTACCCAATCTAAATTTGTACGCATTTGAAGAGGTTGCTTTTACCAAATTGATGCAAAATAGAATAAATAAAGTGCTGATAGTTTGTTCTAATTACGATTTTTATATGTTGGAAGAGGACGGACGAATAGATGAGCGAATTTTTGATGAATATACTTCTTTAAACTTACGTTATCCTCCTATTTTTATTCATGCTAATTCCGTTGATAGAGCTATTGAGGTACTAGCTATTGATAAAATAGATTTAATAATTACATGGTTGGATATTGGTAATTATAAGGCATTTGAAACTTCACAAATAATTAAAAAAGCGTATCCTCTGGTTCCAATTGCAGCGCTGAGTCATTATTCATCGGAGTTGCGAAAAAAATTGGAAAAAGACAATTCGGGAGTTATTGATTTTGTTTTTCATTGGAGTGGTAATGTAGATATTTTTTTGGCTATTATAAAGTTGACGGAAGATAGAATGAACGCAGAAAATGATATTAATATAATTGGTGTAAAAGCTATTTTATTGGTAGAAGATAGCTTGCGATTTTATTCGAAATACTTACCAGTAATTTATAAAATTATTTTAAAGCAAACCGATTATTTTATGTCCGAAGGTCTAAATGAACATCAAAAAATGTTTTTAATGAGAGGGCGTCCTAAAATTTTATTGGCTTTTAATTATGAAGAAGGAATTTCATATTTTGAAAAGTTTAAAGATAATTTATTAGGTGTAATTTCGGATGTTTCGTATTTCAAAGCTGGAAAAAGAGATAAAAATGCTGGTTTTGAATTACTAAAATACGTTAGAAATTACAATCGTTATTTTCCTTTTTTAGTGCAATCATCCGATTTTAGTAACGAACGAGAAGCGCTGAAATTAAAAGGTAATTTTTTACATAAATATTCAGAAACCTTAGAAGAAGATATTAAAAATTATATCAATCAATATTTTTCATTTGGAAATTTCGAATTTTGGGATCCTAAAAAAATGGAAGTAATTGCTGTTGCTAAAGATTTAACTGATTTTCAAAAAGCACTAAAAATAGTTTCGGTTGATTCCTTAATATACCACGCAAAACGAAGCGATTTTTCCAAATGGCTAAAATCTAGAGTACTTTTTCCTTTAGGAAATTTATTTAGTTCTATTGAATATGAGAATTTTGATAATGTTGAAGAAGCACGTCAATTTTTAATTGATGCCATTAAAGTGTATCGAATTTTTAAATCACGAGGCGTTATTTCAAAATTCAATAAAAATAAATACGACGAATATTTAGGGTTTGCGCGTATTGGAGATGGTTCTTTAGGAGGTAAAGGGCGTGGATTGGCCTTTATTGATGCATTTTTAAAACGAAGAAATTTATTTGATAAATATCCTGATGTTATTATTTCCATTCCAAGAACGGTAGTATTAAGTACAGATGTTTTTGATGAGTTTATTGAAGTGAATAAGTTAATTCATTTTGTGGCAAATTGTGATAATGATGAAGAAATTTTATCTAAAATGATTTCATTACCACTACCAAAATGGGTAACAGAAGATTTGGTTGCGTTTTTACAAGTCTGTAAATCGCCCATTGCCGTTCGATCCTCAAGTATTTTGGAAGATTCTCATTATCAGCCTTTTGCTGGTATTTTTGCTACTTATATGTTGCCAAATACCGATGATGAACGTATGTTAGAAATGCTATCTAATGCTGTGAAATCGGTACTGGCATCGGCATTTTTTCAAGCAAGTAAATCTTATTTAAAAGCTACAGCTCATACTATAGAAGAAAGTAGAATGGCGGTAATATTACAGGAAGTAACTGGAAAACAATATGAGGACGTATTTTATCCAAATATCTCAGGAGTTGCCCGATCTATTAATTTTTATCCTATTGGTAGCGAATTGCCAAATGAAGGTATTGCAAATATTGCTTTAGGATTGGGAGAAATAATAGTGGATGGAGGTCATACAATGCGTTTCTCTCCATTTCATCCCAAAAAAATATTACAATTATCATCACCAGCATCAACACTGCGCGATTCCCAGCAGTATTTTTATGGGTTGGATTTAAACCCTGATAGTTATAGTGTATCCACAAATCAAACCGTCAATAAAAAGAAAATTACCGTTAGAGCAGCAGAAAGTCATGGATCTTTAAAATTTGTTGCTTCTACTTATGATTTACAGAATAATATGATTCGTCCAGGTGTTATGCACGATGGAATTCGAGTAATTTCGTTTGATAATGTATTGAAATATAACACATTTCCGTTGGCGGAAATTTTACAAGATTTATTGCAAATAGGACAATTAGAAATGAGTAACCCTATTGAAATTGAATTTGCAGTAAAATTGGACGTTCCAGCTGGACAACCAAAACAATTTAGTTTTTTACAAATTAGACCTATTATTGAAAGCAATGATGATATTAGTTATTTACCAGAAAATTTAGATACAAAAGACACCATCATTTATTCAGAATCTGCTTTAGGAAATGGTATGTATAAAAATTTATGTGATTTTGTATATGTAAAACCTGAAACATTTAATTCAGCGAATACACGGGAAATAGCACTAGCTGTTGAAAAAATCAATAAAAAATTCAATCAATTGGATAAGCAATATATTTTAGTGGGTCCAGGGCGTTGGGGTTCTAGTGATCCTTGGTTGGGAATTCCAGTAGTTTGGTCCCAAATTTCTTCAGCAAAAATAATTGTTGAATCGGGTTTAAATAATTTTAGAATAAATCCAAGTCAAGGAACACACTTTTTTCAGAATTTAACATCCTTTAAAGTGGGATATTTTACAATTAATCCGTTTATAAAAGATGGTTTTTTTGATGTGGAATATTTAAATAAACAAGAAGCCGTATATGAAGATGAATTTTTACGACATGTAGTATTTAAAGCCCCTTTAACAGTTATAATTGAAGGTAAAAATAATAGAGCGGCCATTTTTAAAGAAGGCTTTTCTGTGGATGAAGAAATTTCTTTAGAAGATTCTATAGATGAAATGCCACCAATGGGATTCATGTAATATATAAGTAATCAAAAAATTAGTTAAAATTCTTTGATAAATAGCAAATTATTAAAAAGAATATGATAGTTGTTAGTTATAAAAAATATAGCGCTATAGAGTTATAAAAAATGAATATAATATATGTACTTTTGTTTATTAACCAGAAATACTATTATTATGAATGTAAATGACATATTAACAAATTTAGAAACCAAACACCCAGGTGAAAAGGAATATTTACAAGCGGTTCATGAGGTTTTAGAGTCTATTGAAACAATTTATAATGAAAATCCACAATACGAAGCGGCCAAAATTATTGAGCGTTTGGTAGAACCTGATCGTATATTAACCTTTAGAATTTCGTGGGTTGATGATGCTGGAAATGTTCAAGTTAATTTGGGTCATAGAGTACAATTTAATAACGCAATTGGGCCGTATAAAGGTGGAATTCGTTTACATCCAAGTGTTAATTTAAGTATTTTAAAGTTTTTAGGCTTTGAACAAATATTTAAAAATGCACTTACAACATTGCCAATGGGTGGTGGAAAAGGAGGTTCAGATTTTAATCCAAAAGGAAAATCAGATCATGAAATTATGCGTTTTTGTCAAGCCTTTATGTTAGAATTATGGAGAGTTATAGGTCCAAATACTGACGTGCCCGCTGGTGATATTGGAACTGGAGGACGCGAAATAGGTTTTATGTATGGAATGTATAAAAAACTACAACAAGAACATACAGGAGTTTTTACAGGAAAAGGACTGAATTGGGGTGGTAGTTTAATTCGTCCTGAAGCTACAGGATTTGGAGCTACATATTTTGTGAAAGAAATGTTGGATACTAGAAATGATTCATTTAAAGGGAAAACCGTTGCTATTTCTGGTTTTGGAAACGTAGCTTGGGGTGTTGCTTTAAAAGTATTAGAATTAGGAGGGAAAGTTGTTACTATTTCAGGACCTGATGGATTTATTTATGATGAAGATGGTTTAGATGAAGATAAAATAAATTATTTATTATTATTGAGAGCCACTAATAATGATATTGTTTCACCATATGCTATGGTATATCCTAACGCTAAATTTTATCCAGGTGAAAAACCTTGGGGAGTAAAATGTGATATTGCAATGCCAAGTGCTACGCAAAATGAGTTAAATGGAGAGGATGCTGCAAAATTAGTGGCAAATGGCGTTCAATTGGTTGCTGAAGTTTCAAATATGGGTTGTACACCTGAAGCTATTGATGTTTTCCATAAAGCAAGAATATTATATGCTCCGGGTAAAGCGGTAAATGCAGGTGGTGTAGCAACTTCTGGTTTAGAAATGAGTCAAAATGCCATGAAAATGAACTGGACGAAAGAAGAAGTTGATGTAAAATTACACCAAATTATGTCTTCTATTCATACAGCTTGTTTAAAATATGGAACCCAAGATGACGGCTATGTAAATTATGTAAAAGGAGCGAATATCGCTGGATTTATTAAGGTTGCAGATGCTATGATGGATTTGGGAATAGTGTAATAAAATTAAAATTAATCATTAAAAAGGGTTGCAAATTTGCAGCCTTTTTTCATTTATATTTGTGCTATGGAAGCCGAAAAACCTACATATCGCAAAATAATTCATATTGATATGGATGCTTTTTACGCGTCTGTAGAGCAATTGGACAACCCCGATTTAAGAGGGAAACCAATTGCTGTTGGTGGAGGTGGAGACAGAGGAGTAGTAGCCGCAGCAAGTTACGAAGCGCGTAAATTTGGCGTTCGTTCTGCTATGAGTGGTATTATTGCCAAAAGAAATTGCCCACACTTAATTTTTGTAAAACCACGTTTTGAACGCTACAAGGAAATTTCAAAAAAAATACATAAAATATTTGCTGAATATACCGATTTAATTGAGCCACTTTCATTAGATGAAGCGTATTTAGATGTTACCGAAAACAAAAAAGGAAATCCCTCTGCCAGTTTAATTGCTAAGGAAATTCGGCAGCGAATTGCTGATGAGTTACAGTTGAATGCTTCCGCAGGAATTTCTAACAGTAAATTTGTAGCTAAAATAGCTTCGGATATTAACAAACCAAACGGACAAAAAACAATTCCACCAGAAGATGTTTTAACTTTTTTAGAAGAATTACCCATTGAAAAATTTTATGGTGTTGGAAAGGTAACAACTCAAAAAATGTATGGTTTAGGTATTTTTTATGGAAAGGATTTAAAGGCAAAAACAGAAGAATATTTAGTAGAACATTTTAAAAACTCTGGAACTCATTATTACAGCATTGTAAGAGGTTTACACAATAGTAAAGTGAAGTCAAATAGAATCCGTAAATCTGTAGCGGCAGAACATACGTTTACTAAAAATTTGACTTCAGAAGTGTTTATGCTTCAAAAATTAGTAGTTATTGCTGAAGAATTAGAACATCGGTTAATCCGTTCAAAAGTATCAGGAAAAACGGTGACATTGAAAATTAAATATTCCGATTTTTCTACCCAAACACGCAGTAAAACATTGCCTTATTTTGTAAAAGATAAAGCTATTTTATTAGCAACTGTTGAAGAACTTTTATTTCAAGAAAAAGTATTAGAATCCGTTCGTTTATTAGGTATTTCCGTTACCAATTTAAACAATACACAAAAGGAAACTGATGAAAAACCGATTGCAGTGCAACTTAAATTTGAGTTTTAATTTTCATAATAATTAAATCAATATTTAGGAACTAAAATACTTTTGAATGAAACCTAGGTATTTTAAATAGGCTATAAAATATGTCAAAATTAAAGCGTTTAAGTTTCAACTTACAGGGTGTAAAATGAATTTTTTTTACCCTTTTAGACAGATAATTACTTTTACTTAAAGTAAAATTTAACAAATGTTGGATTTCGTCCTATGGTGTTTAACACTTTAAGTCTCTAAAACTGTATTTTTTATACGCTCAGTACCTATTTAAAAGAACTTATTAAGTATAATTACGTACTTTAGTAAGCTAAATTTAAGAAGAGTTGATGTTTCCAAAAAAAAACTACTTTTTTAGTGTTGTTTTTTTAATACTAACCCTTACATCATGTAATAAAAACGATGATTTTAATGGTGGTTCCTATTCCTACAAAAGTAAAATAGGTAATTCTGCCAATGATATTTTGTCAAATGCTGTTTTTACAGATTTATATATTGAAGTGATGTATGTTGAAGGTTTTAGCCCTTCAAGTGAAGCCTTAAAAAATTTAGAGACTTTTATAAAAGCCAGAACTTATAAATCATTAGTAATAATTGAATCTCGACTAATTTCTATTGAAAAAAAAGATATTTATACTATTGATGATGTTCGTACCATTGAAGATGCTAACAGGTTGCTATTTACCCAAAACAATCAATTGGTGGTTTCTGCATTGTTTTTAAACGGAAAATCGTCAAGTGATAAAGACAGTATGGTTATTTTAGGCACAGCACACAGAAATACGTCTTTTGTAATTTTTGAAGAATCCATTAAAAAGTCTACCAATTTCTTTTTTGAACGTGCAGAATTAATATTAGAAACGTCTGTAATTTTACACGAATTCTGTCATTTATTAGGATTGGTAAATATTGGAAGTCCAATGATTTCCGATCATCAAGATGATGAAAATGGCTACCATTGTAACAATCCAAAATGTTTAATGTACTACCAAGAAGAGAGTTTTTATAATAGGTTAAACAAATATGAAATACCTAAACTTGATGCCAATTGCTTAGCCGATTTAAGAGCAAATGGAGGTAAATAATTACTTAGTAAATTGGTACTGTTTCCCTTGCCACGTATTTTTTTCAATCATTTTTTTATCGATTTTATCCACAATTTCAAAGTTTTTTAAATTGTTCCATTTTGGGGCAATCAACAAATCTTTAGGTGCTTCACTAATAAAACGTTCAATAATAATATCTGGGCGTAAATAACCAACAAATTCAGTAATAAAATCAATGTAATTGTCTGCAGTAAATAAGTTGAAATTTTCTGGCTTATTTTTAAATTGAAATGCCATTACCGAGTTTTTTACAATTTGTAAATGATGCATTTTTAACGTATCAATCGGTAATTTAGATACTTCAACAGCGTGTTGAAATAATTCTTCTTTGGATTCTCCAGGCAACCCTAAAATAATATGCGCGCCTAAATGAAATCCTTTGTTTTTACATTTTTCAAAAGTAGCTTTGGTTTCTTCAAAAGTATGACAGCGATTAACGGCTAAAAGTGTTTTTTCATTGGTGCTTTCAACTCCAAATTCTAAAGAAATAAAGTATTTTTTAGATAATTCAGCCAAATAATCAATCACTTCATCGGAAATACAATCGGGGCGCGTACCTATAACTAAACCAATAACTCCCGGAACCCTTAACGCTTCCTCATACATTTTTTTAAGTGAATCAATATCGGAATAGGTATTTGTATAGGCTTGAAAATAAGCCAAATATTGTTGAGTCTTGTATTTTTTTCCAAAAATGGAAATTCCTTGTTCTAATTGTTCCGAAATACTTTTTGTAGGTTCACAATAATCAGGATTAAAGGAGTTATTATTGCAATACGTGCAACCTCCGTAACCTTTGGAACCATCGCGATTTGGACAAGAAAAACCGATATCTAATGATATCTTTTGAACACGTTCACCAAAAGTTAATTTTATAAACGACGAATAATCTAAATAACGTTTTCCTTGAAATTGCATGGTATATATTTAAGCTGCAAAATTATTAAAACTATATGGAATGCGTTATTTTTACCAATGAATTATGAAAGATTTTCTACATATTAAAAAATTATTGTTAGAAGCGTGCTTCAATTTCGTGCTTCAAAAGGAAGGAACGATACTTCAAGCCATTCAATCTAGCAAAAACGACTTGTTTTCCGAAACTAAAAGTTCCGCAGGTGATAAACACGAAACTGGTCGCGCCATGATTCAGTTGGAAATGGAAAAAGCGAGTCAACAATTGTTGGTAGTTACCGAAATGAAAGATATTTTAAAAAAATTGTCTATTGAAAAAACTTCCGAAATAGGTAAACTTGGCAGTTTGATAAAAACCACCAAAGGAACCTATTTTCTAGCTGTTAGTATTGGCAAAATTACTGTTGAAAATGAAGATTATTTTGCGGTTTCTGCACAATCCCCAATTGGACAACAATTACTTGGGAGTAAAGTAAAAAATATAGTAACTTTTAATGGTGCTGAAATTTTGGAGATAGTATAAAATTGTCAGTCTTAGCTTGTCGAAGACTATTTATGACCGAAGAAAACTTCGACAAGCCTGCCTGCGGTAGGCAGGCTCAGTTTGACAGTAAATCTAAAAACTATCTTTTAACTTTAGTAGGCAACTCTTTAAATCCCATATTAAACAACGTAAATCCATAAATATCAGCATATTGTTCAATGGTTTTTGAAACTGGAGTTCCTGCTCCGTGTCCTGCATTGGTTTCAATTCTAATTAACGTTGGATTAGGACCTGTATGTTTTTCTTGCAATTCAGCGGCAAACTTAAAGGAATGTGCCGGAACAACTCTATCATCGTGATCGCCAGTTGTTATTAACGTTGCTGGGTAATTTACACCCACTTTTACATTATGAACAGGAGAATATCCTTTTAAATACTCAAACATTTCTTTGGAATCATCCGCAGTTCCATAATCATAAGCCCAACCAGCACCAGCGGTAAATGTATGGTAACGTAACATATCCAACACACCAACGGCAGGTAAAGCAACTTTCATTAAATCAGGTCTTTGTGTTAGTGTTGCACCAACTAATAATCCACCATTTGAACCACCACTTATAGCCAAATAATCTGATGAAGTGTATTTATTTTTAATTAAATATTCAGCAGCTGCAATAAAATCGTCAAAAACATTTTGCTTTTGCATTTTAGTTCCAGCATTGTGCCAAGCTTTTCCATATTCACCACCACCACGTAAACTTGGAACTGCATAAATACCACCTTGCTCCATCCAAACAGCATTTGTAATACTGAAATTTGGAGTCAAACTAATATTAAATCCTCCGTAACCGTATAAAATAGTTGGGTTGTTACCGTTTAAAATGGTTCCTTTTTTATAAGAAATTATCATTGGTATTTTTGTACCATCTTTTGAAGTATAAAATACTTGATGCGATTCGTATTTTTCAGAATTAAAATCAATTGCCGGTTTTTTATACAAATCAGATGTTCCAGCTACGGTTTCAAACGAATAAATAGAGCCAGGTGTAATGTAATTTGAAAATGAATAATAAATAGTTTCATCTTCTTTTTTACCACTAAATCCACCAGCTGATCCAACTCCTGGAAGTTCAATTTCACGAATTAGTTTTCCTTCGTAACTATATTGTTTTACTTGTGAAACGGCATCCACCATATAATTGGTAAAAATGTAGCCATTTGCAGTTGATGGCGATAATACATTTTTAGTTTCAGCAATTACATCCACCCAATTTTCAGGGGTTGGTTTTGCGGCGTTTACTGTTACAATTCGCTTGTTTGGTGCGTTTAAATTGGTTGCTAATAATAGTTTTTCACCAACATTGTCTAATACAAAAGTGTCGTTTTCAAAATTGTTGACAATAGTAATTATTTTATTGTTTTCTTTTGATAAATCTTTAATATATAATTCATTACCAGAAGTAGATTCTGAAGCGGAAATCACTAAATACCTTCCATCTTCTGTTACAGAACCATTTACATATCTTCTTTTTACTTTGTCACCAAAAATAATTGGATCATTTTTTTGAGCAGTTCCTAATTTATGATAAAACAACCAGTGTTGATCTGTTTTTGCAGAAAGCTCACTTCCTTTAGGTTTTTCGTAACTCGAATAATAAATACCTTCGTCACCTTTCCAAGCCATTCCTCCGAATTTAACATCAACCAAGGTATCTTCTAAAATTGTTTTTGAAACAGCATCCATAATAATTATTTTTCGCCAATCGCTTCCGCCTTCAGAAATAGAATATGCCAATTTTTTTCCATCTTTAGAAAAAGATAACCCACCTAATGAAGTTGTACCCTCTTTTGAAAACGTATTTGGATCTAAAAAAACAGTTGGTTCTTCTTCATTTTTAAATCGGTACAGCACATATTGGTTTTGCAATCCATTATTTTTAAAGAAATAGGTATAATCTCCTTCAATAAATGGCGCTCCAATTTTTTCGTAATTCCAAAGTTTTTCTAAGCGTGTTTTTAATTCCGCTCTGTAAGGAATTTTAGATAAATAATTAAAAGTTACTTCATTTTCAGCTTTCACCCAATTTTTAGTTTCTTCGGACATATCGTCCTCTAACCAACGGTACGAATCTTGCACCATTGTTCCAAAATAATTAGTTACAGTGTCTACTTTTTTTGTGATAGGGTAGTTCAATTTTTCAATGTTTTTTTCAGATTTAGAATTTTTACAAGAAATGATAAATATTCCAATTGCAGCAATTAATACTATTTTTTTCATTTTTGAAAATTTTTGGACTTACAAATTTATGAAAAATGGAGTTGTAATTTGTAATATGGATGTACCATTGTTTGTATTAAAGTAACCAAAAACACTTTTTTAAAATTTAGTTTTAGCTAATTATGCTAAAATTGGTTAATTTAGTTACTTTGAAAGCCATCAATAATAATACAACTTGTAACTCTTGTTACTTTGTAATTGTAAGTTTTTCCGTCACTTAGCGTCAAATATTGCGAGTGATAAATTATTAATGAAAAAATAGATATAATGACAGAAATGTTAACAAAAGAGACTTTTTTAAAGAAAGTTTTTAATTTTGAAGAAAATAAAGAGTGGAAATACGAAGGTGATTTGCCTTGTTTAATTGATTTTTATGCAGATTGGTGTGGGCCTTGTAAAATGATTGCGCCTATTTTAGAAGATTTAAGTGAAGAATACGAAGGAAAAATACACATTTATAAAATAGATACTGAAGTTGAGCAGGAATTAGCTGCTGCTTTTGGAATTAGAAGTATTCCTTCTATGTTATTTTGTCCAAAAGAGGGCGAGCCACAAATGTCGCAAGGAGCGTTGCCAAAACACGATTTAGAAAAAGTGATAAAAGACGTTTTAAAGGTTTAAAAACATACCTCAGGAAACCCCAAAAGAAAAGCCGCATATTTTGCGGCTTTTTATATTTTAAAAAAGTGTGAAATTACACTAAGCCATTTGCAATTAAATACTCTCCAATTTGAATAGTATTTGTTGCAGCACCTTTACGTAAGTTATCTGCTACAATCCACATATTTAATGTGTTTGGTTGCGATTCATCTCTTCTGATTCTTCCAACAAAAACTTCATCTTTGTTATGTGCAAATATTGGCATTGGATATGTATTTGTATCTAAATTATCTTGCACAATTACACCTGGAGTTTCGCTTAATAATTTACGAACTTCAGCAACATCAAAATCATTTTCAAACTGAACATTTACAGCTTCCGAATGTCCACCAGCTGTTGGAATACGTACCGCAGTTGCAGTTATAGAAAATGAATCGTCATTAAATATTTTCTTTGGTTCTTTCACCAATTTCATTTCTTCTTTGGTGTAACCATTGTCTAAAAATACATCACACTGTGGAATTGCATTTCTATTAATTGGATAATGATACGCCATTTCTCCTTTTATTCCTTTTGTTTCGTTTTCTAATTGTTGAACAGCTTTTACACCAGTTCCAGAAACCGATTGATACGTAGAAATAACTAAACGTTTCATTTTATATTTTTTATGTAGTGGAGCTAAAGCCATTACCAACTGAATTGTAGAACAATTTGGGTTTGCAATAATTTTATCTTCTTTTGTTAACACATCACCATTAATTTCAGGAACAACCAACTTTTTTGTTGGATCCATTCTCCAAGCTGATGAGTTGTCAACAACCGTTGTGCCAACTTCAGCAAATTTTGGTGCCCATTCTTCAGAAATTGACCCACCTGCTGAAAATAAAGCAATATCAGGACGTGCATTTACGGCATCTTGAAGTCCAATAATAGTGTAACTTTTACCTTTATATTCTATTTTTTTACCAGCAGAACGCTCTGACGCAACTAATAACAACTCCGTATAAGGGAAATTTCGTTCCTCTAAAACTTGTAACATTACGTTTCCTACCATTCCGGTAGCACCTACTACAGCTACTTTCATATTTTATTTTTAAATTTTAATAGTGTACAAATTTTGTAAAAAAATGTTACAATACATTGTAATTATTTGAAAATTAACAAATAAATATTTTTTTGTTAAAAACGGATTATCAAGTTCAATGCTTTATAGTTATAAGTAATTATGTAATTTTGA
>JAGPIQ010000137.1 GCA_018054895.1 Lutibacter sp.
CCGTTGCACAGGTTTGTAAATATTATTATATGATGGCGTACGGTAAATTAGTGAAGACTGTTCGATCTACACAAATGCTGTCTATTATGGAGCATCCAGCACTTCATCATAAATTTGTAAATACTTTAGATAAAATTGCTCCAGACGCCCGTTTATTTAGAAAGTCAGGTTCTTGGAAAAATTTTCATTCTGACTCCATTTTAGTTTGGGATAAATCAACAAACAGACACTATATTTTAGTCGCTCTTATTGATGACGCCAATGGTGAACAAATTATTAGAAATTTAGTAAAACCTATTGAAAACGTTTTAAAAAATACATTTTCTATCTAATTCTTTTAAAATTTAGTTTCTTTCATTTTTTTTAGTAGAAATTGACTAATTTTAGGAGAACTTTCAATAAGTTCTCTTAAAATGAAACTGCTTAATATAATTTTCGTATTCCTTTTCTTTTATATTCCAACCCAATTTATGGGTCAGAATGATTTGCCTATTCGCACAAATAATAGCGAATTAAATCCTTTAGGAACATTGTTAAATTCTGCGATTCAACTGAATTTAGAAAATGAAATAAATTTAAATCCTGCGTGGAAAAATTTAATTCAACAAAAAAGAATGGCTGTAGGAATTATTGATTTAAGTAACATTCATAAAGTTACCTATGTCCGAGTAAACAGCAACGAAATGATGCATGCTGCCAGCTTACCAAAAACAGCAATTCTTTTAACGGCCATGGATGCTATTGAAAAAACACGATTCAAAAGTAAAACTTAAAAATACAATTGTTGATGTTGCTAGAAAAAAAGGTTATTCTAAAAAAATACATTTTACGAATATTTGATATAAAAGAAGAAGAACTTCGAAAAACGTTGTTGCTTCAGTTAAATATCTTTTTGTTAATAACCACCCTTTTAATAGTTAAACCAACTATTAATTCCATTTTCCTTTCCGAATTAACCGCCGACGCTTTACCTTTAGGCTATGTATTTACCGCTATTTTTGCGATTATCGGCTCCTTTTTTTATGATAAATTATTAGAAAGTAACCCCTTAAATAAAATTATTGAAGGAACATTAATTGGGTCTATTATTTCATTAATAGTATTTGGAATTGCTTTAACATTCAATTTGGTTGATGGTTTTATTTTATACATTCCGTATGTTTGGGTAGCCATTTTTGGTTTATTAACAGCATCCCAATTTTGGATATTAGCAAACCTCGCTTACAATGTGCGAGAAGCCAAAAGAGTTTTCGGATTTATTGGCGCAGGAGCCATTGCCGGTGGTATTTTTGGTGGTTATTTAACTTCCATATTAACCACATTTTTAAAAACTGAAAGTTTACTTTTTGTTGCTGCATTATTTGTTTTTGCGTGTATTCCGATTACAAAATACCTTTGGAAAAATGAAATTGTAAAGTTGAACACTTTTCAAGTTTCATCAAGAAAAGAACCAAAAGGAGAATCGCCTTTTAAGCTCATAAAACAATCCAAACTATTAAGTTTAATCGCAGTCGTAGTAGGTTTAAGCGTGTTAGTTGCAAAATTAGTAGACTACCAATATAGCGACTATGCTTCCAAATTAATTGATAACCCAGAAGATTTGACCTCGTTTTTCGGATTTTGGTTTTCAACTTTAAGTGTAATTTCATTATTAGTTCAACTGTTTTTAACCCAACGTATTGTTGGTACTTTTGGGGTAGGAAAATCATTATTATGGCTACCAACCGGAATTTTAATTGGATCCGCAGTATTATTATTTATCCCTGAATTATGGGTTATTATTGTTATAAAAGTAATTGATGGAAGTTTAAAACAATCCGTAAACAAAGCTGCCACAGAATTACTATCTATTCCAATCCCTATTGAAACAAAAAAGAAAACAAAAACGTTTACAGATGTTGTAATTGATAGTATTGCAACTGGTTTAGCTGGTTTTATTTTAATATTTTTTATCAATGGGTTGGATATTTCTTCGACTTATATCAGTTTAATTATTATTGTTTTAATTACTGTTTGGCTGTATTTTATTTACCATTTACGCATTGAATACATAAGCTCTTTTAAAGAATTATTAGACACTTCACATTCCAAGAAAGAAAAAATTGTAAAAAAAGAAATTATAATTACATCAATTATCGATACTGTAATCCGCGTTTTAAAAAATGGGTCTGAAGGTCAAATCATTCATATGCTACAACGAACATTAGAGGCAAAAGACAGTCGTTTTTTTGAGGTTATTAAAAATTTATTAATTCACGAATCACCTAAAGTAAGAGCTTTAGCTATTGAAAATTTATATTTTTTGAAATCGGAAAATTTAAGTTTTCAAATTGAAACAATGATTCATGATAAGGACCAACAAGTTACCACCGCAGCTTTTAGGTATTTATTGAAAAAACACCATACCAGTTCTGTTGAATTATTTGATAAATATCTAAACCGACAAGATTCAACCATTGCCAATGCGGCATTAGTTGGACTCTCATTAGAATTAAGAAACAACCCAGTGCTTCAATCGAAATTTAATTTAGATTCACGATTAAAATTAGCATTGAACCAATGGGAAAATAGTATTTCAGAAGAAGAAAAAACCAATAAAATGATGGCTATTGTTGAAGCCATTGGGAATGCTCGTTTTGAAAAATATTACTACGTTTTAAATGAACAATTATTTTCAACAAATCAAGAAATTCAAAATACAACAATCATCAGCTGTGCTAAAACGCTCGATCAGCAATTTATTCCTTTTATCATTGATTTCTTAAGTGGTAAAGAAACTCGAAAATTTGCCATTGAAGCACTTTTTAATTATGGTGAACCTATGATGGATTTGTTGGTAAATGTTATTAAAAATGAAGAGATAGCTATTGATGACGCTTCACACGCAATTGCTGTAATCGAAAAATTTGCTTCTCAAAAAGCAATTAATGTTCTTAAAAAATTAACTGATGAAACTGAACATTCCATAAAAATTGAAGCCATTGAAGCTTTAAAACGATTGAAATGGAATTATCCCAATTTAAATGTAAAAGACCGTTTTATTATTGATAAAATTGTAGATGAATGTCATTTATACCAAAACACGTTGTCTGTAATTCATTCTCAAATTGTAATTCAATACAAGCGAAAAGAAATTCCACTAAATAATATTGAAATTATTGAAGCGAGGAATGGATTAATGCAATTGTTAGAACAACGATTGGACAGACAATTACAACGAATTTTTCGCTTTTTAGGCATTAAATATCCACCAAATGATGTGGAACCAATCCTAAATATTATTTTAAATGGAAAAGAGGAACAACGTATCCACGCCATTGAATTTTTGGATAATATTTTGGACAATCAGCTTAAAAAAGAATTAATTCCTATTGCGGAATCGGTTTTAGTTGCGACTATTTCTGAAGAAAAAATAAAAAAATTGAATTTAAAAATATTGAGTGAGGCTGAATGCTACAGAACACTTTTAGAGCGAAAAGACATTAAATTAAAACAAGCCGTATTATATTTAATAGAAAAAACCAACGATCCAAAATATATACCGCTGGTTGAATTGGTTTTAAATGATACCAATGAAAATATTAGAAATAAAGCACAAGAAATTTTGGATTTGAAGAGTTAATTTATTATATGAATCAAATTCTCCATTTAGTATTACAATAAAAACATTTCTACAGAACTTATTTTTTAACATTATAGTTGGCTTATATATCGCACCTTCGGTGCGAAACCTTGGTAATAAACAAAAACATACGAATTATAAACTCCATTAGGAGTGGTACCTTTAATCATCCCATACAAACAAAAACTTTTCATCAAAATCAATCTCAAACTTTTGTAAAAGATGAATATATTCTTCTTTAAAAGTTGTTTTTTTATGATGAACAGATTAGTTTAATATGTATTTTACAACCGCATCTAATTGATCTCTATTTTTTTCTGAAATAAGATTTTGTCGCCCTTTAACGGCAAATACAACTTGTACATATATTTGGGTGTATGTATTTGGCATCTTATCAATTTCTATAACAAAGGTAACGCTCCTATGGAGCTTATTTTTTACGCTTATCCTTACTACAAAGATAATGTTCCTACGGAACTTATTTACGTAGCATTTTATTTGGTCACACAACTACCTATTAATCAACTTATCAATTCTTCCTGCCAAATACATATGATCCGTTGCAGAGTTTTTTCTTAACACATTTGTCATTAAAGCAACCATATATTTTTTACCATTTGGATGCTCCACAATGGCTATAGAATTCATAAAATTTTGAACATTCCCCATGTATTTTCCGCAACCTTCACCTTTACTCCGATCACATTTATACAAACTTCCCGATTTAAAATACACCGCCGCATCTTTTAAAGCTGGTGCTTGTGCGTACCGAATTCTTCTATCCGTCATATACATCAATCGCTTCATTTCTAAACTCGATTTTTCATCAACTACCTTCCCTTGCTCTAATTGCACCAAAAATTTCATCAATCCAATTGGAGTTCCAGAGCTTCCATCTTTACTTCCAACATACGCATTAGAACCTCTTGTAAAAAAAGTTCCTAAACGCCATTCTTCAAAGGTAATTCCTAAGCTACGTAATGGTAAATTCACCACATCATTCCCTAAATTTGTCAACTCTTTTTTAGGTGTATTTTTAAAATAAGCATCAGCTCCTTCTTGCGTTAACGTTGGATACTCTTTTCCAAAAGCAGCCATTAAAAGTGTTTCTCTCCAAACAATACTCGCTGCACCATTATTACTTACGGACATCATATGGTCTGCCCATTCAAACAACGTAAAAACATCACTAGGTATCACTGTTCTTTTGACTAATTTATTGGTTTCTATATTAAAAATGGGAACGGTGTGTTCGTCTGTCATTCCCCATTGCCCAGCTTTTACTGATTTTGTTTTTAATAATTCAATACGTTTATCAAAAGAATCAGGATAAATGTTGGCCAATTGCGTAAATAAGCCATTTAATACAGCAATTTTACCAACACTTCCTGGTTGATACCCCGAAGTTTCATTTCTGGCTGCATACCTAATTGAATCTACATTAGAAATATCAATAACCGACAATGAATAGCTTTTATCCAATCCATAAAAAAGTCCATTTATTTCTTTGTTGAATTTTTCATCTTTCACTAAAAATTGCGCCGTACTATCCTCCTTTTTTGAAATTAAGCTCAACGTAATTTCATTGTAAGATTTCAGAGCGCCAGCTGGAAGATTCAAATTATCTTTGATAACTCCACTTTTTATACGCTCCAACCTCAATAACCGTTTAATTCCTGTACGTGAATAACCATCAATAGGATACGGTACTAAACCGATAAACGACCAGCAAATAATTATAACTATACTAAATTTCAACTGTTTTTTCATCTTATATTTTTTTTGAAAGCTGCACTTCCTTGTTTTTATCAATTTTTGGAGTAATAGACTCCAAATAACCAGAACTCAATGCTTTTTTATTTTCAACAAAAGGTCGTATTTGAAACAACCACAGCTTATTATCTTTAAACCCAAGTTCTACATCATACGCTCCTGTATATTCCGCATTTACTTCTTTCGCCATTTTTTGGCGAATAGTTGAAGCTAATTCTCTAATTTCTTTTATATTTTGTTCATTTAAAATAGAAACTTCAAAAGTTGATGATTTTTTAAGAGTTCCACCAGAAATTGGCAAACTGTTAAATAAAGGTTCACGCGCTGGAGCTATTAATTGCGTTTTCCCTTCCATTTGCAATTCATACGATTCTGCTGATTGTCCATCCACTGCTCCACCTGCTCCACGACTAAAAGCAATGGTTATGTCTTTTGAATTTCCAGAATTTATTCCTTTGGTTATCATTACCCCAGAATAATCTACATCCACACTTGGTATTACCAAAATTGACGGAAACACATTTTCAGGATTCAACAAATATTTTTGACGCCATTTAAAACTACGTTCAGTATAAGGCGAAGCCCAAACATCCTTAATTCCCTGTAAAATTTTATCTTTTGCAACCACATTAAACAAGGTTAAATTTAAGCCTGCACCCGAAAAATCTTTTAAATCTTCCATATTGGTATCGCTTCTTAAAAAAACAGGTATTTCACCCAAATTTTTACCTAAAACCGATTGAAATTCATTTTCTAATTGCGCAATAAAACCAGCTTGTAAAGGCATCTTTTTTATGGCTGCACTTAATATTTCCAATTGTTTTAATTGAAATTTTTCAACTGTTGGCTCATCTATATTTGAAGTGCGCATTTTGTCCGCCTCTTCAAACATAGTGGTTAAAAATTTCCAATACGACCTGTTTTGCGCTGGCATTTCCTGATCCATATGACTTTTGAAAATTCCAAAAGGAATGACCAATCCTTCCACCACATTCTCTGGAAACATTTTTTTAAGCTGCCCTAAATTCGCCGCTTTTGGACCACAAATTTTTCCAGAATCTGAAGCGCCAACATTTCGCATATTTAAAATATTATTTTCATTCAACCGAATTTGTTCCACAGGAACTGTAATTTTAGCATCATTACGTTCCTTTTTTGTAAATAAGCTATTCTCTTCTGAAGTCATTTCTTTTTCCAATTTCAAAATAACATTTCCTTTAT